>DASTHF010000222.1:0-2532 GCA_035605615.1 Solirubrobacterales bacterium | reverse complement strand
ATGCCCGGGATCACCGAGGAGATGCTGGCCCGCGTCATGGGCGCCGACATGCGGCAGCTGAGGCGCCGCGCGGCGGCGATCTGCACCCCGCTCAACGACGGCGCCGAGGCGCGCATCACCTGCGCCAACGGCAGCGATCTGCGGATCGGCCTCGAGGGCCGCACCTCGATTGCCGACGCCGGCGTGCTCAACCGGCGCGGCGCCTTCGGCAACATCCCCTGCGGCGAGGCCTTCATCGCGCCGCTCGAGGGGACGACCGAGGGAACGCTCGTCGTCGACGGCTCGATCGCCGGCGTCGGCAAGCTCGACGAGCCGGTCGAGCTGACGGTCAGGGAAGGCCACCTCGTCGACGCCGACGGCGAGGAGGGAGAGATGTTGATGGAGCTGTTGACGACGCACGGAGAGGACGGCACCAACGTCGCCGAGCTCGGCATCGGCACCAACGAAGAGGCGATCCTCACCGGCAACGTCCTCGAGGACGAGAAGATCCTCGGCAGCGCCCACGTCGCCTTCGGCGCCTCGGCGGCGATCGGCGGCACCGTGCAGGTGCCCGTCCACCTCGATTGCGTCGTGCTCGAACCGACCGTCGAGATAGACGGCAAGCCGATCGTCACGGCGGGCGAGCTGCTCAGCTGAGCGTGGTGCCGCCGCTACTTGCCGTCCCCAACGTCTCCGAGGGGCGCGACCCGGCCTCGATCGCCGCGCTGGAAGCGGCCTTCTCGCGCGGCGTGGCGCTGCTCGACCGCCACTCCGAGGCCGACCACAACCGCACCGTCTTCACACTGGCCGCCGGGGCTGGGGCCGGGGGCGACTCGCTGCGCGACGCTCTCGTCCGCGGCGCCGAGGCGGCGATCGAGGCGATCGACATGTCCTCCCACGAGGGCGTCCACCCGGCGATCGGGGCGCTCGACGTCTGCCCCCTCGTCTGGTTCGACCCCGCCGGTCGCGAGGCGGCCGGTCGCGAGGCGCTCGCGGTCGGCGAGCTGATCGGGTCGCTCGGCGTGCCGGTCTTCCTCTACGGCCCGCTGGCGAGCGGCCCGGAGCGCGCCGAGCGCGCCTACTTCCGCAACGGCGGCCTCACCGAGCTCTGGCTGCGGATGGAGGGGGGGGAGCTGAGGCCCGACTTCGGCCCCGAGCTGCCGCACCGCAGTGCCGGCGCCACCCTCGTCACCGCCCGCCCACCGCTCGCCGCCTTCAACGTCGAGCTGGACAGCGGCGACGTCGAAGTCGCTCGCTCGGTGGCCGCCGGGCTGCGCGAGTCGGGCGGCGGCCTACCCGGCGTGCGGGCGATCGGCCTGCCGCTCACCAGCGGCCGCGCCCAGGTCTCCACCAACGTCCACGATCCCTTCGCCGTGCCGCTCGCCGCGGTCGTCGAGCGGGTCCGCGCCCTGGCGGCGCCACTCGGCGCCCGCCCGCTGGAGGCGGAGCTGGTCGGCCTCGTCCCCGAGGCGGCGCTGGCCGGCTACCCGGACGACGTGCCGATCCGCGGCTTCGACCCCGCCCTGCACACGATCGAGCGACGCCTGGCGGCGCTCTCCTGAGAGACCCGGACCGTTAGATTCAGGCGACCGTGGCCCAGACCAGGAAGAAGCGCCAGCGCAAGCGCCGCGGCACGCAGGGTGGCCGCGTCGACGTCAACCGTCGCGCCGCCCGCCCCCGCAGCCGCGAGGAGGCCCGCGCACGGGCTCGCACCAAGCGCAAGCCGCAGCCCCGCCGCGACCTGCCGCCCACCTGGCGCAGCGCGACGATCCGTGGCCTGGCCGCCGCCGCCATCTTCACCGTGCTGCTGGTGCTGCTCTTCGGCCGTCCCGTCCCGGCGGCGCTCGGCTTCGGCGCCTTCATGCTCGTCTTCTACGTCCCGGCCGGCTACTACATCGACCGAACGATGTGGCGGCGGCGCGAGCGCGCCCGCATTCGCGCCGCGGCCGCCCAGAAGAAGTGAGCCTCGAGGTCGAGACCGTCACAGTCGGCCCGATCGGCGAGAACTGCTTCGTGCTGCGCGCCGCCGGCTCCGACCGCGGCCTGGTCGTCGACCCCGGCGAAGAGCCCGATCGCATCCTCGCGGTCGCCGAGCGGCTGGGCATGACGGTCGAGGCGATCCTCATCACCCACTGCCACTTCGACCACATCGGCGCCGTCTCGCCGCTGGCCAGGGCGACCGGCGCGCCGGTCTACTGCCCCGAGCTGGAAGCGCCGATCCTCGCCGACATCATGTCGTTCGTGCCGTACGCGGGCTTTGGCCCCTTCGACAGCTACGACGCCGACCGCACCGTGAAGGGCGGCGAGGCGCTGGAGCTGGCCGGCCTGACGCTGGACGTGATCGCGACGCCCGGCCACGCCCCCGGCCACGTCACCTACTCGGTGCGAGGCGAGGACGCGATCTTCAGCGGCGACGTCCTCTTCCAGGGCTCGGTCGGGCGCGTCGACCTGCCGGGCGGCGACTGGCCGACGCTGCTCGGCTCGATCCGCACCCTGATCGAGCGCCACTCGCCCGAGACCGCCGTCTACCCGGGCCACATGGGGACGACGACG
>DASTHF010000185.1:0-14933 GCA_035605615.1 Solirubrobacterales bacterium | reverse complement strand
CGCCGATCCCCGGCGCCGACCTGGTCACGCCCAACCTCGAGGAAGCCGCCCGCTTCGCCGGCGATGCGACATCGGCCGGCGAGCGCCGGCTCGGCGAGCTGGCGCTCGCCCTGGCGGTCAAGTGGGGCGCGGGAGCGGTCTGCGTGACACGCGGTGCGGCGGGCGCCCTGCTCGCCGTCCCCCCTCCCCCCCCAAAACCCGCTCGAACGCCGTTTCGCTCGGTAAGCGAGAAGAACTGCGTTCGAGCGGGGGGTGTGGGCGTCTCGGTCCACCGCTGCGAGCCGGCGACCGGCGATCCCTGCGGCGCCGGCGACCGCTTTGCCGCCGAGGCGGCCTGGGCGCTGGGCGGCGGCGCCGCGCGCGGGGAGGCCGTGTCCGCCGCCGTGTCCGCTGCGGCCGAGTTCGTCGCCGCCAGCGGCGCCCGCCGCACCGCCTCTCTGCCGATTTCGCCTTTTCCAGGCCCATGGGACGGAAAAGGGCGAAATCGTCGGTGGGCGCATGGCCGCCGCCCGGGAGGTATCAACCTCGACCTGCGCCGGGCCTCGCCGGCGCCGCTCTCGATCGGGCCGGCGCTGGAGCTGGCGGAACTGGTGCGCCGCGCCGGCGGCGCGGTGGTCGCCACCGGCGGCTGCTTCGACCTCCTCCACGTCGGCCACGTGCGCACGCTGGAGGCGGCGCGGGCGCTCGGCGACTGCCTCGTTGTCCTGCTCAACGGCGATCGCTCGGTGCGCGCCCTGAAGGGCCCGGAGCGGCCGCTCGTCTCCGAGCTGGAGCGGGCGGCGATGCTGAAGGCGCTGGGCTGTGTCGACGAGGTCGCGATCTTCGACGAGCCCGATCCGAGCGACGCCCTCCGCCTACTGCGCCCCGACGTTTGGGCGAAGGGCGGCGACTACGCGATGGACGAGCTGCCGGAGCATGAGGCGGTCGCCTCCTGGGGTGGCAGGACGGTGATCCTGCCCTACCTCGAGGGGCGGTCGACGACCAGGTTGATCGAGGAGGTTGGCGAACGTGTCGAGAGGTGAGATCGGGACGGTGATCGTGACCGGGGCGGCTTCTGGCCTCGGCCGGGCGATCGCGGCGGCGGTCGAGCGCGAGGGCGGGACAGCGGTCGGGCTGGACCTGAAGGAGTCGGAGGGGATCGAGGCGGAGGTCGTCGACCTCGCCGACACCGCGGCGGCGGAAGCGGCGACGCGGCGGGCGATCGAGCGGCACGGCAGCCTCGCCGCGGTCGTCGCTGCGGCCGGCACCGACTCCTGCGGCCCGCTCGACGGGGTCGCCCCCGAGGACTGGAACCGCGTCGTCCAGGTCAACCTGCTCGGCACCGCCGCGGTCGTGCGGGCGGCGCTGCCGGCGCTCGAGGAATCGCGCGGCCACGTCGTCACGGTCGCCTCGACGCTCGGCGTGCGCGGCTTCCCAGACGCGACCGCCTACTGCGCGAGCAAGTTCGGCGTGGTCGGCTTCACCCGCGCGCTCGCCGCCGAGACGGCGGGGCGGGTCGGCGTCACGCTGCTGATGCCGGGCGGCATGCGGACGGCCTTCTTCGACGGGCGCGAGGAGAAGTACAAGCCCGCCCCCGACGCCAAGCTGGCGCCGCCCGAGGAGGTCGCCGAGGCGGTCGTCTTCGCGATCACCCGGCCGCCGGGGACCGAGCTGCGCGAGGCGCTCGTCTGTCCCTCGACCGAGACGTCATGGCCGTAGCCCATCGCCGACCCGCCGGCGCGCCTCCGTTCCTGATCGTCCTGCGGGCGCTGGGCCTCGGCGACCTGCTGACCGCGGTGCCGGCGCTGCGCGGCCTCACCCGCGCCTTCCCCGGGCACCGCCGCCTGCTGGCGGCGCCGCGCTGGCTCGAGCCGCTGCTGCCGCTGATCCGCGAGGGAGGGCGGCCGTGCCTGCACGGGCTGGTCGAGGCCGACGGCCTCGGCGCCGACCCGGCTTCGCTGCCGCGGCAGCCCGACGTGGCCGTCAACCTCCACGGCCGCGGCCCCGAGAGCCACCGCCTCCTGCTCGCGACCGAGCCGAGCCGCCTCCTTGCCTTTCGCAACGACGGGGTGAAGGAGACCGCGGCGATGCCGGCCTGGGATGCCGGCGAGCACGAGACGCGGCGCTGGTGCCGCCTCTTGCATCACTGGGGGATCGACGCCGACCCCGGCGAGCTGGCGATCGAGCCGCCCGACGTCGAGCTACCCGACTGGGCACGGGGCGCCACGCTGGTTCACCCCGGCGCGGCCAGCGCCGCGCGGCGCTGGCCGCCGGACCGCTGGGCGGCAATCGCCCGCGCCGAGCGCGAGGCGGGCCGCGAGGTGCTGGTGACCGGCTCGCGCAGGGAGGTCGGGCTGGCTCGCTCGATCGCTGCCGTGGCGGGCCTCGACCCGCGCCGCGAGGTGGCGGGCCGGACCGACCTGCGCGGCCTGGCGGCGCTGGTCGCCGCGGCGGGCACCGTCGTTTGCGGCGACACCGGCGTCGCCCACCTGGCCACCGCGCTCGGCGTCCCCTCGGTGCTCCTCTTCGGGCCCACCTCGCCGCGCCTCTGGGGGCCGCCCGAGGACCGGCCCATCCACCGCGTGCTCTGGGAAGGCGGCAGCGGCGACCCGCATGGCGAAACGGTCGACCACGGCCTGCTCGAGATCGAGCCGGACGAGGTGCTCGCCGCGCTCGAGTCGCTCCGCCTGGAGGCGGTCGCCCGATGAAGGCGCTGTTCGCGATCTACCTGATCGGCACCTTCGCCGGGCTCGCCTACTTCATCGTGATCGGGCTCACCCACCACTAGCCGGATGAGGAGCTTCCTGCGGAACAACTCGCTGGGCGTCGTCTTCGGCATTCTCTTCCTGGCCAGCCTCGTCGGCCAGGCCGTCGCCGGCCATATCGCCTACGACGAAAACCAGATCGAGCACGGCGGCCGGCCGATCTCCCTCGGCCGCTACCTGACCTCCTCCAGCTTCGGCGAGGGGGTGATGGAAAACTGGCAGTCCGAGTACCTCCAGTTCCTCGCCTTCCTGATGCTGACCGTCTGGGTGGTGCAGAAGGGGTCTCCGGAGTCGAAGCAGCCGGGGGAGGAGGGGCTGGAGTCCGACGAGGAGCAGATGGTCGGGGAGCACGCCAAGCCGGGCTCGCCGGGGCCGGCCAAGGCGGGCGGCTGGCGGGCCGCCCTCTACGGCAACTCGCTGCTGATCCTGATGGGGCTGATATTCCTGCTCAGCTGGTACGCCCAGTCGGTGACCGGCTGGAACATGCACAACGAAGAACTGGCCGACCACCACCGGCACGCGATCGGCTGGCTCGGCTACGTCGGCAACGCCCAGTTCTGGGAAAACACCCTTCAGAACTGGCAGTCGGAGTTCCTCTCGGTCGGCTCCTTCGCCGTCTTCGCGGTCTACCTGCGCCAGCGCGGCTCCCCCGAGTCCAAGCCGGTCGGCGCCCCCCACGAGGAGACCGCCGAGGGCTAGACGAAGAATCACAGCCCCGCTTCACGCATGCTTCCCAAGCGCGCTCGAGGAGCCGGCTTCGCAAGGGCCACGAGTCCGAACTAGAAGGCGCCCGCATGGTGAACCGCTTCCCGGGCTTCGGGCAAGAAGAGATGATGGACGGCATGGGCCATGGCTCGGACAGCGAGGCGATCGTGCGATCCATCCGCCATCCAGCGAGCTTTGCCGTCGTCTTCGACCGGCACTTCGACGCAATCCACGCGTACCTGCAGCGCCGGGCCGGGCCCGACTTGGCCGACGAACTCGCTGCGCAGACCCTCGCCGTCGCCTTCGATCGACGCGCTCGCTATGACCCCGCTCACCCCGATGCGAGGCCTTGGCTCTTCGGCATAGCGACGAACCTTCTGGCCCGACATCGACGCCAGGAGATACGCCAGCTTCGGGCCTTCTCGAAAACCGGGGTCGACCCGGTGCTCGACCAGCTCGACGGGGTCGAGGCGCGCCTCGACGCTTCCGCGCGCCGGCGTGAATTGGCTGAGACGCTCGCGCGTTTGGCGCCCGAGGAGCTCGACGTGCTCCTCCTCTATGCCTGGGCAGATCTTTCGTACGCCGAGATGGCTCAAGCGCTTGAGGTACCGATCGGAACGGTGCGCTCCCGCCTCTCGCGGGCGCGGGGGCATGTCCGCGAACTGCTCGAGCCCGATCGGGCAAGTAGCAAGTAGGGATGTCAACCCCACCAACAGACAGATGCCGATGAATGAGATCGAGCTGACAAGGGAGCTTCGCGCCGATCTCCCGAGCGCGCGGGCGAACAGCCGCGATGCCGCCCGAGCAGTGCTCCTGGAAAAGATCGAGCGTGCCGAGGGCAAGGCCTCAGGCCGGAAGGCGCGAAAGCGGAGGCTTCCCGGGATGCGCCTGATCCACAGGCCACGCCTCCTCGCCGCCGCGGCGGGAGTGCTCGCGCTCGCCGTCGCCATGCCGATCCTCCTGCTCGGTGGAACCGAAGAGGGCGTTCAGTCAGCGGCCGCGAAGGTCCTTCGGAAGGTGGCCGACATCGCTGCCGTCCAGACCCCCGAAGCCCCTGGGGCCGGGCAGTACCTTTTCACCAGGTCGAGAGAAGCCCATCTCGAATACTCCGTTCGGGAGGGTGGCAGGGTCGCCGCTCGGGATCGGCGCAGGTTCAGGCAGATCTGGCACACGCATGGGGCGATGCGGCAGCACCCCTGGTGGTACTTCGTCCCGGAGGAACGGCAGACATGGATCGGGCCGGACGGCTCCGGCTGGAGCAGGTCGGTCAGCGGCAGGGCGACGTTTCTCTCGGCCGGGCAGCGAGCCGCCTGGGTCGCCGCCGGCTCACCGTCCCTGCCTCGAGCGGGTCGCGTCTCGATCCAGAGGATCGGCAGGTTCCGCGGACAGCGCCTCGCCTTGTCGCGGCTGGTCCGGCTGGCCACGGATCCCCACACGCTGAGGATGTGGATCGAAGCCCACGACCAGAAGGCGTCCCTGTCCACCGCGGGCACCACATCGGTGGCGTCGCCGCCGGTCGCGCAGGGACAGGCGCGCACCTTCGCGATGATCGGCGCCCTGCTCCAGAACGCCACGGCGCCGCCCGCACTTCGCGCCGCGCTCTACGAGGTTGCCTCGGAACTGCCGGGCGTGCAGCTACTGGGAGCTGTCAGGGACCCGATCGGCCGCAAGGGGATCGGCGTCGCCTACACAGGCCACCGGCACGGCGAGCGACTGGAGCTGATCTTCGATCCGGCGACCTCGACGCTGCTCGGTGAACGGTGGGTCTTGACTTCATCGAGGCGATCGGGGATCGCCGCGCCGGCGGGCACGGTGATCGGCTACTCGGCTCACCTCGCCACGCGAGTGGTTGACTCGGCGCAACGGCCGCTGCGGACCAGACACGACTTCTGACGACGCACGGGGGGATGCTCCTAGAGCCGGAGCCCTGGAAGCGGCGCCGCCGAGGTGCTAGTTTCGGCGCATGGCCGATGGCGTCGCTGCCATTGCGGTCGGGGAGGAGGGCGCGCCGGCGGTTGCGCCGCAGCTCCCGGACTTCGAAGTCGTGCCCCGGCGCGGACTGCCGCTCGTCGCGGCTGTGCTCGTCCTGCTGATCGTCGGGATTGCCGTCAACAAGCCCTGGCCGCTGATGTTCCTGCACGTGGTGGGCGGCGCCACCTGGACGATCGTCGACCTCTTCCTGGGATTCATCCTGGGCCCGATCATGGGCCGGATGTCGGTGCCGGCGCGGGCCGAGTTCACGCGGCGGCTGATGCCGAAGATGGTTCTGCTGATGCCGACCGTGGTGACGGTCACGCTTGCCGCGGGCTGGCAGCTCGGCGTCAACCTCGGCACCGTCGACTCCTCCTTCGCCCTGCACGGCTGGATCGTCGCCAGCTTCATCGTGGTCGGCGTGATGGCGGTGATCGCGCTCGGCCTGCTCGAGCCGGCCAACATCGCGGTGCTGGTCGAGATGAAGAAGTCCGCCCCCGACCCGCAGGTGATCGAGCGGCTGATGAAGCGCTTCATCTACACGGCCGCCATCACCGGGATGATGCAGGTGGCGACGCTGGTTATCATGACCAGACTGGGATCCGCGTGAGCGAGCGCCGCCTGCCGCCCGTCACGCAGCTGGCGATGACCTCGCTGGCCCTGATCGTGATCGGTGGCATCTACCTCGCCTCGCACCTGCCGCATCACGTGGCGCTCGGCCCGGCGATCGCCCTGCTCGCCGGCTCGGCGCTGCTCCTCGCCACCAATCTCGTGCTACTCGCCCGGGTGCGCGGCTTCCCCTGGCGCCGCTTCTTCGACGTCGCCAAGTGGGCCCTGCTCGCCTACGCGATCATCGCCGGGACGATCGAGTACGCCTTCCTGCGCAACCACCTCCACGGCGGCGCGCTGGTCGTGCTGACGCTCTCGCTCGTCGTCTTCGCGCTCCACGTGCCGACCCTGATCGGCTTCACGGTCGCCCGCTTCGCCACCCCCGAGTAGAGGCGCATGCGCGGCGCCGCAGCGGGTAGCCACCGCCAAGGCGATCGAGAGGAGACAGGACGGATGCCGGCGACACAGCAGCTGACCGACGCGACCGCTGGGACCCTGCGCCTGGGTGGCGACCTGGAGGTGCGCCGGCTCGGCTACGGCGCGATGCGGATCACCGGCCCGGGGGTCTGGGGACCGCCGCGGGACGTGGAGGGGGCGAAGGCGCTGCTGCGCCGTGTCGCCGAGCTGGGCGTCAACCTGATCGACACCGCCGACTCCTACGGTCCCCACGTCAGCGAGGAATTGATCGCCGAGGCGCTCCACCCCTACGACGGCCTGACGATCGCGACCAAGGGCGGCCTGGAGCGGACCGGTCCCGGCCGGTGGCCGCGCAACGGCCGCCCCGAGTACCTGAAGGCGGTGTGCGAGGGCTCGCTGCGGCGCCTGCGCGTCGAGCGGATCGACCTTTACCAGCTGCACTCCCCGGATGCGGCGGTGCCCTACGAGGAGTCGGTCGGGGCGATGAAGGAGCTCCAAGACGAGGGCAAGGTGCGCTACGTCGGCATCTCCAACGTCTCCGTCGAGCAGCTCGAGCAGGCGCGCGGGATCGTCGACGTCGTCTCGGTCCAGAACCGCTTCAATCTCGCCGACCGCCACTCCGAGGACGTGCTCGAGCGCTGCGAGGAGCTGGGCATCTGCTTCCTGCCCTGGTTCCCGCTGGCCGCCGGCGACCTGGCCGAGCCGGGTGGGGCGGCCGCCGAGATCGCCGCGGCCCACGACGCGACGCCCTCCCAGGTCGCCCTTGCCTGGCTGCTGCGCCGCTCGCCGGTCGCCGCCCCGATCCCGGGCACCGCCTCGATCGAGCACCTCGAAGAGAACGTCGCCGCCGCGGCGATCGACCTCTCCGACGAGGAGCTCGAGCGGCTGAGCGCCGCTGCCTAGGGTGGGAGGCGAAGGAATAAAGGGAGGGATCGAGGGGTAGCGGAGGACCGCTTCGCGCCATGCGCGAGGCGGAGGAGCCCTGGACGTGTCGCCTCTAGAGCCCCACAGCCCAGCGTCCCATGACATCGCCGCCCTCTGGTGGGGGATGCTGATCGTCGCCGGGATCGTCTTCCTCGGGGCGATCGGGATGCTGATCGTCGGCTGGGTGCGGCGCGACCGGCGGGGCCTGCCGCTGATCGGCGAGAGCGAGCGGTTCAACACCGGCCTCGTCGTCGCCTTCGGGATCGTCATCCCTGCGGTCGTCCTCGTCGCCCTCTTCGCCATCTCCGACCTGGTCGTGATCCGCGACACCGAAGCGCCGGCCGCCGGCAGCGCGTCGCTGACCGTCACCGTGATCGGCCACCAGTGGTTCTGGGAGGCGCGCTACCCGGGCACGCCGGCGGTCACCGCCAACGAGATCCACATCCCGGTCCGCACCAAGGTCGAAATCCGGGCCCGCACGGCGGACGTCATCCACTCCTTCTGGGTGCCGGAACTGAACCGCAAGATCGACATGATCCCCGGCCAGGTCAACCGGATCGAGCTCGACGCCGAAAGGGCCGGCGTCTACCGCGGCCAGTGCGCCGAGTTCTGCGGCTTCCAGCACGCCCACATGGCGTTTGCCGTCTACGCGGAACCGCGTCGCCGCTTCCGCGCCTGGCTGGCGAACATGTCGAAGCCCGCCCGCCCACCCGCGGCGCCGGCGGCCCGCCAGGGGATGCGCTACTTCATGGAAGACGGCTGCGCCGGCTGTCACACGATCCGCGGCACCGAAGCGGGCGGCACGATCGGTCCCGACCTGACCCACCTGGCGAGCCGCCAGACGATCGCCGCCGACACCCTTACCAACACCCCCGCCAACCTCCTCCGTTGGATCGAGAGCCCGCAGAGCGTCAAGCCGGGGGCGAAGATGCCGGGGCTGGGGCTGGGCGCCGCCCGCTTCCACGCCATCGTCGACTACCTGGCGGGGCTGCGCTGAGATGGCGGTCGCCGTACCGCCCGCCACGCGCGAACGGCTCGAGCGGCTGGAGCGGATATGGAAGGAGCCCTCCGGGGCCCTCGGCTGGCTGACCACGGTCGACCACAAGCGGATCGGCATCCTCTACTTCTTCACCTCGCTCGGCTTCTTCGCGGCGGGCGGCGTCGAGGCGCTGCTGATCCGCACTCAGCTGATCGGCCCCAACCAGTCGACGCTCGACCCGAACACCTTCGACCAGGTGATGACGATGCACGGGGTGACGATGATCTTCCTCTTCGTCGTCCCGATGTCGCTCGGCGCCTTCGGCAACTACCTGGTGCCGCTGATGATCGGCGCGCGCGACATGGCGTTCCCGCGGCTCAACGCCTTCTCCTACTGGGTCTACCTCTTCGCCGGGATCTTCGTCTACGTCGGCCTGTTGAGCGGCAACGGCCCCGGCGCCGGCTGGTTCGACTACGTGCCGCTCGCCTCGAAGGCGTACAGCCCCGGCCCGGGGATCGACTTCTACGCGCTCGGCCTGATCTTCGTCGGCATCTCAACCACCGCCGCCGCGATCAACTTCATAGTCACGATCTTCAAGCTGCGCGCGCCCGGCATGTCGATCAACCGCATGCCGCTCTTCTGCTTCGCCTTCCTCGCCGTCTCCTTCGCGCTGGTCTTCGCCCTGCCGCCGCTCAACACGGCGCTGATCCTGCTCGAGCTCGACCGCCTGCTCGGCTTCCACTTCTACGACGTGGCGCGGGGGGGCGACGCGATCCTCTGGCAGAACCTCTTCTGGATCTTCGGCCACCCCGAGGTCTACATCATCATCCTGCCCGCCTTCGGGATCGCCACCTCGATCATCCCCACCTTCGTGCGCCGCCGCATGGTCGCCTTCCCGATGGTGGCGCTGGCCGAGATCCTCGTCGCCTTCATCGGCTTCGGAGTCTGGGCGCACCACATGTTCGCGGTCGGCCTGGCGACCGCCACCGCCGTCTACTTCGCCGCCGCCAGCCTCGTGATCGTCATCCCCAGCGGCATCCAGCTGTTCGCCTGGATCACCACGATCGTCACCGGCACGCCGCGCTTCAAGACGCCGCTGCTCTGGATCGTCGGCTTCATCGTGCTGTTCATCCTCGGCGGCCTCTCCGGGGTGATGTTCGCCGCGATCCCCTTCGACCAGCAGCTCACCGACACCTACTTCGTCGTCGCCCACTTCCATTACGTGATCTTCGGCGCCGCCGTCTTCCCGCTGCTCGGCGGCATGTACTACTGGTTCCCGAAGGTCACGGGGCGGATGTACCACGAGGGCTGGGGACAGGCGAGCTTCTGGCTCACCTTCGTCGGCATGAACATCACCTTCTTCCCGATGCACATCCTCGGCCTCGACGGCATGCCGCGCCGTCAGTACACGTACCCGCCGGGGATGGGCTGGACCGGCCTCAACCTGATCGAGACGCTGGGCTCCTACCTGCTGGCGGCGGGGCTGATCTCGGTGATCGTCAACCTTGCGGTCAGCTTCTTCCGCGGCGCGCGGGCCGGCAACGACCCCTGGGAAGGGGACACGCTGGAGTGGTCCACCACCTCGCCGCCGCCCGCGTACAACTACGCCGTCATCCCCACCGTCTCCAGCCCCTACGCGATGTGGGACCGCAAGGACCGCGAACGCGACCTGCGCAACCTGGAGGAGGGGGAGAAGGTGCTCGCGCAGGGGCACGAGACGGTCGCCACGACCGCCGTCGACGCCGAATGGGACGAGATCCTCGAGATGCCATCGCACTCGCCCTGGCCGCCGGTCGTCGCGCTGGCGATCGCCGGCGTCTTCGCGATGCTGCTGCTTGGGCAGTGGATCGCCGCCGGCGTCTTCGCCCTGCTAGCCATGGCGCCGCTCGGCGCCTGGTTGTGGAAGGAGCCGCAAGCAACGTGAGCGGTCCGATCGACACGGTGATAGCCGGTTGTTCGAGTCCGTGGCGATCGGACCGCGAGCCGGAGGTTGTCCTATGAGCCCGGTCACCCGCAGCATGGAGGCAACCGAGGCGGCGAGCGCCGCCGCGGTCGCCCGCGCGCGCCGCGCCCAGCCGAGCGGCTGGTGGGGCGCGGTGCTGCTGATCGCCACCGAGGTGACGCTCTTCAGCTGCCTGATCGCCACCTACTTCTACCTGCGCTTCAAAAGCGTCGAATGGCCGCTCGGCGGCATCGAGAAGCCCTCGGTGGGGCTGCCGCTGGCGCTCACCGCGCTGCTCGTCGCAAGCGTCGTGCCGATGGCGGCGGCGGTGCGCGCCGCGAAGCGCGGCCGCGCCGGCCTCGCCTGGTGGCTGCTCGCCGCGGCGACCGCGATCCAGGCCGTCTACCTCGGCCTCCAGATCCACCTCTTCGTCGGCGACCTCGGCTCCTTCAGCCCCAGCGACAACGCCTACGCCTCGATCTACTTCGCGCTGCCCGGCATCCACCACCTCCACGTCGCCGTCGGGCTCCTGATCGACGCCTGGCTGCTCGCCAAGCTCTCGGGCGGCCTCAGCAACTATCGCCTCGTGGCGCTCCGCGTCGGCGCCCTCTACTGGTACTTCGTCGCCGCCGTCGCGATCCCCGTCGTCCTCACCCAGCTCTACCCGTCGCTATGAGGCGGACGCTCTCGCTCGCGCCCGTCCCCGCCGCCTCGCCGCTGCTCTGGTTCGCCGTGCTGGGGGCGCCGGCGGCCTGGGTGGTGCAGCTCTTCCTCGGCTACTGGCTCTCCGAAGCGCAGTGCAGCCCGACGGGGGGCGAGTGGGGGATCTCGCTCGACGCCTGGGGAATCGCGGCCGCCGCCGTCTGCGAGGCGGTCGCCGTCGCCTCCGTCCTCACCGCGCTCGCCCTCTTCCGGCGCACCCGGGACGCGGAGGACGAGGGGCCGCCGCCGGGAGGCCGCACCCACTTCCTCTCCGTGGTCGGGCTGACGGTCGCGCCTCTCTTCGTCGTCCTGATCGCGATGACGGCGGTCGGCACGGTCGCCCTTTCGTGCAGCCAGGCGCTGCCGCCCGCCGGGATCGTCAACGCGCCGGGCGGCCGCGAACAGACGCAGCGCCAGCTCGGCGCGGGCCTGTACGCGGCGAACTGCGCCTCCTGCCACGGCTTCGACGGCCAGGGCGTCCCCGAGCCCAGCGGCGGCGGGGTCGGCAACATCACCGGCCAGGGGCCGCCGCTGCAGGGAGTCGGCGCGATCGCCCCCGACTTCTACCTGCGCACCGGCCGCATGCCGATCGGCCACGCCGGCGAAGAGCCCGAACGCCAGCGCCCCCTCTTCAACGACCGCCAGATCCGCGCCCTCGTCTCCTACGTCGCCTCCTTCGGCGGCGGCCCGGCGATCCCCCGTCCGCGCCCGCGCGGCGCCTCCCTCTCCGAAGGCCTGCGGCTCTTCACCGACCACTGCGCGGGCTGCCACCAGGTGGTCGGCGAAGGCGGCTACGTGACCGGCGCCAGGGTGCCGGTACTGAGCCACGCGACGGCGCGGCAGATCGCCGAGGCGGTCCGCATCGGCCCCTTCCTGATGCCGCGCTTCTCGCCGAAGGCGCTCGACGACCGTGAACTGAACGCGATCGTCGCCTACGTGCTGGCCAGCCGCGATCCCGTCGACGAAGGCGGCTTCGGGCTCGGGCACGTCGGGCCCGTCCCCGAGGGGATGGTCGCCTGGTTCGTGGCGGCCGTCGTCCTGGTCGGCGTCTGCATGCTGCTGGGCAGGAGGCTGAAAGCGTGAGCCGGACCTCCCCCGGACCGGAGGACTGGCGGCCCGGCCGCAGGCAGCTGCTCGCCGCGGCGCTTGGCTTCCTGCGCGGCGGCGGCCGCCGCCGGCGCGTCCTGCCGCCGGGCGGGGGAGACAGCGGCGCCGAGCTGCTCGTCGCCCTGCTGCTGCTCGGCTCGGCCGCCTGCGGCGCGATGTTCGTCGTCGTCTACGCGCTCGACTGGCCCAACCTCACCCAGTACCTCGGGCTCTGTCTGGGCGGCGCACTGGGCCTGCTCGCCGCGGCGCTGATCGTCGTCGGCAAGCGGATCGTCCCCGAGGAGGAGCTCGAGGAGGAGTACCCGACCGTCCATCCCGAGGACGAGGAACAGGTGGTGTGCCTGCTGGGCGAGACCGGCGCGCGCTTCACCCGCAAGCGGCTGCTGGGCGGCGCTGCCGCGGCGGCGGGGGCGGCGCTGGGGGCGGCGCTCGTCGTGCCGGCCGCCTCCCTCGGCCCGGTGCTCGACACCGAGTCCTACTACTACTCGCCCTGGCGGCGCGGCCGGCGGCTGGTCGACGAAAAGGGCAGGCCCTATCGGGCCGACGACATCGAGCAGGAAGCCTTCTACACCGCCTACCCGGAGGGCGCCGACCGCGAGCAGCTCGCGGCGCCGCTCGTCCTCGTCCGCCTCTACCCGAGCGAACTGGAGCTGCCGGCCGGGCGCGAAGGCTGGGCGCCGGGGGGCATCCTCGCCTACTCGAAGGTCTGCACCCACGCCGGCTGCGCGGTCGCCCTCTACCGCAAGCCGCGCTTTCCGCAGGCGGAGCCCGCGCCGGCGCTCGTCTGCCCCTGCCACTACTCGACCTTCGATCCCGCCGAGGGCGGCAAGGTGATCTTCGGCCCGGCAGGGCGCGAGCTGCCACAGCTGCCGCTGATGGTCGACGCGGCGGGCCACCTGCGCGCCGCCGGCAACTTCTCCGGTCCGGTCGGCCCCTCCTTCTGGGGAGTGCGGACGCGGAGGCCGTCGGCGTGATCGCCCGCGCCGTCCGCTTCCTCGACGAGCGCAGCGGCGGCGCCCCGGCCCTGCGCAGGGCGCTGCGCTACGCCTTCCCCGACCACTGGTCGTTCCTGCTCGGCGAGGTCGCCCTCTACGCGTTCGTCGTCCTCGTCGCCACCGGCGTCTACCTCACCTTCTTCTTCGAGCCGAGCACCGCCACGACCGTCTACCACGGCTCCTACGCGCCGCTCGACGGGCTCCAGATGAGCAGGGCCTACGCCTCCGTGGTCCACCTCTCATTCGACGTCAAGGCCGGGCTGCTGATCCGCCAGACCCACCACTGGGCCGCCGACGTCTTCGTCGCGGCGATCGTTCTCCACCTGATCCGCGTCTTCTTCACCGGCGCCTATCGCAAGCCGCGCGAGCTGACCTACACGATCGGTGTTCTGATGCTCTTCGCCGCCCTGCTCGAGGGTTATCTCGGCTACTCGATGGTCGACGACCTGCTCTCAGGGATGGGCTTGGCTATCGGCTACGCGGTGGCGCTCTCGATCCCCTTCGTCGGCGCCAACCTGGCGCTCCTGATCTGGGGGCACCCCTACCCCGGCGACCCCGAATTCTGGTCGCGCATGTACATCGCCCACGTGCTGATCTTCCCGCTGCTGATCGGCGGCCTGCTCGCCGCACACCTGGCGCTGGTCGCCTCCCGCCACCACACCCAGTTCCGCCGCAAGCGGGTGCGGAGCGAGCGCCGGCTACTCGGCGTGCCCGCCTTCCCGGGCCAGGCGCCGCGCTCGCTCGGCCTGATGCTCGCGGTCGCCGCCGTGCTCGTCCTGCTCGGCGGCCTCGTCCAGATCAACCCGATCTGGCTCTGGGGGCCCTACCACGTCGGCGACGCGACCAACGGCGCCCAGCCCGACTGGTACCTGGGCTGGCTGATCGGCGCGCTGCGCCTCGTCCCCGGCTTCGACCTGGTGATCGCCAACCGCACGGTCGTCCCCAACCCGTTCTGGGGCGGCGCGCTCTTCCCGCTGATCGTGATGGCGGCGCTGCTCGCCTGGCCCTGGCTGGAGCAGCGGGCGACGGGCGACCGCGGCTTCCACAACGTCCTCGACCGGCCCCGCGACGCGCCGGTGAGGACGGCGCTCGGCGCCGGCTTCCTCGCCTGGGTCGTGATGATCTTCATGGCCGGTTCCGCCGACCGCGTGCTCGTCTTCCTCGGGATCGACTACGTCAGCCAGCTCTGGTTCTACCGGATCGGGATCTGGGTGCTGCCGCCGCTGATCGCGCTCGTCACGTGGCGCTTCTGCCGCGCGCTGCGGCAGCTGGAGCGGATCGAGGAGGAGCGGGAGCGAGCCAGCGCAGCATGAGCCAGGAGAAGACGACCAGGGTGACGATCGCGCCCTCGACCAGCATGATGCCGCCACCGATCCGCAGGTCGGCCAGCGGCGAGATGCCCCAGGCGCGCTCGCCCGCCGCGTAGCCCGGGTAGAGCGGCGTGCCGGCCCAGAGGAAGACGTTGGCGAGGACGGCGCTCAGCGTCCGCACCGCCAGCACGTAGGCCGCCTTGGCGCCCGCGCCGAACCAGGCCGGCCCCGGGAGCGGCTCCAGCACGGCCGCCCACATCAGCAGGCCGGCGGAGAAGAAGAGGGCGTGCTCGAAGACGTGCACGGCGCCGTCGCCGAGCGCCGCTTCGTAGAGCGCCGGCAGGTGCCAGGCGTAGAAGACGATCGCCCAGAGCGGCAGCGCGACGAGCGGGCTGGCGAGGCGGCGCAGCGAGCGCACCGGGAGCCGGGCGAGGACGGGGCGCAGGACCGGCCCGCTCAGCCCGAGCAGGAGGGCGAGCGGCGCCAGGTCGCCGATCGTCAGGTGCTGGACCATGTGCATGTAGAAGG
>DASTHF010000173.1:0-5539 GCA_035605615.1 Solirubrobacterales bacterium | reverse complement strand
TTCTACGGGGGCACCTACTTCCCGCCCGACGAGGGCCGCGGCATGCCGAGCTTCCGGATGGTGATGGAAGCGGTCATCGACGCCTACGAGCGGCGCCGCGAGGAGCTGCGGGCGCGGGCGCCGCAGACGCGGGCCCGGCTCGGCGCGTTCGCCATGGTCGAGCCGGCGTCCGAGGCGCCCGGGGCGGACCTGCTCGACGAGGCGCTCGCCGGCCTGCGGGCGAGCGCCGACATGGAGAACGGCGGCTTCGGCGGCGCCCCCAAGTTCCCGCCCGCCGGCGCCCTGGAGCTGCTGCTGGCGCGCGAGGCGCAACACGTTTTCCATGAAATGCGTGGAGAGCGTGTTGCGCTGAACATCGTCGAGCGCACGCTCGACGCGATGCTGGCCGGCGGCATCTACGACCAGCTCGGCGGCGGCTTCGCCCGCTACTCGGTCGACGGGCGCTGGCTCGTCCCCCACTTCGAGAAGATGCTCTACGACAACGCGCTGCTGGCCCGCGCCTACCTGCACGGTTGGCAGGCACTCGGCCACGAGCGCTGGCGCCACGCCTGCGAGGAGACGCTCGACTGGGCGCTGCGCGAGATGCGCGGCCCGGAGGGCGGCTTCTACTCGGCGCTCGACGCCGACTCGGAGGGCGAGGAGGGGCGCTTCTACGTCTGGACTCCGGACGAGATCCGCGCCGTGCTCGGCGAGCGCGCCGACGCAGTCATCGAGTTCTACGGGGTGAGCGAGGCGGGCAACTTCGAGGGCCGCAACGTGCTGCACCGCGCCGGCGGCGCGGCGGCGCCCGAGCCGCCCGGCCTCGACGAGGCCCGCCGCGCCCTGCTGGAGGCGCGCGAGCGGCGGCCCCGGCCCGGCCTCGACGACAAGCGGCTCGCCTCCTGGAACGCGCTGGCGATCGCCGCCCTCGCCGAGGCGGGCGCGGTGCTCGGCCGCGCCGACTACCTCGACGCGGCCCGCGCCTGCGCCGAATTCGTGCTCGGAGAGCTGCGCGACGCCGAAGGCCGCCTGCTGCGCACCTACAAGGACGGCAGGGCGCACCTCAACGCCTACCTGGAGGACCACGCCTTCCTGCTCGAGGCGCTGCTGACGCTCTACGAAGCGAGCTTCGAGCCGCGCTGGTTCGAGGAGGCGCAATCGATCGCCGACACGACGATCGCCCGCTTCGGCGACCCCGAGCGGGGTGGCTTCTTCTCCACCTCCGGCGACCACGAGGCGCTGATCGCCCGCCGCAAGGAAGTCGGCGACCACCCGATCCCCTCCGGCAACTCCTCGGCGGCGCTCGGCCTGCTCCGCCTCGCCGCGCTCAGCGGCGACCGCGCCTACGAAGAACAGGCAAGCGGCGTCCTCCGCCTCTTCGCCCGCGCCGCCGCCCGCCAGCCCGAGGCCTTCGCCCACCTCCTCCGCGCCCTCGACTTCCACCTCTCCCCAACCAAGCAGGTCGCCCTGATCGGCAACGACCTCACCGACCTGCTGGCCGTCGTCCGCTCCACCTTCCGCCCTCACCTAGTCCTTGCGGGCGGCCCAGAGGGCACCCCCACCCCACCTCTCCTAAAAGGACGACCCCGCGTCCAGGGCAAACCCACCGCCTACGTCTGCGAGCACTTCACCTGCCAAGCCCCAACCACCGACCCCCGAGCCCTGGCCGAATCCCTCTGAACGTGTCGCAGGAGGGGGAGGGTGCTCCTCCTGCGAAGCGGCGTCCTGTTTTTCGCACAGACCACTCGGCGAGAGCGGCAGCGCGCCAGGCGAAAAACCCAGCAAGCGGGAGGGGCACCCTCCCCCTCCCTACAAAACAGGAAGGAAGTTCTCGATCTCGTACGGCGTCACCTGGACGCGGTAGTCGTCCCACTCCTGCCGCTTGATCTCGACGAACCGCCTGAAGGTGTGCTCGCCGAGCGTGCGCAGCACCAGCTCCGAGTCAGCGGCGATCTCGATCGCCTCGCCGAGCGTCTCCGGCAGCTGCTCGATCCCCCGCTGCGCCCGCTCCTCCGGCGAGAGGTGGTAGAGGTTCTGCTCCATCGGCTCGGGCAGCTCGTAGCCCTTCTCGATCCCCTCCAGGCCGGCCTGCAACATGCCGGCGAAGCAGAGGTAGGGGTTGCAAGCGGGGTCGGGACAGCGCAGCTCGGCCCGCGTCGCCCCCTCCTTGCCGGGGTGGTAGAGCGGCACGCGGATCAGCGCCGAGCGGTTGCGCCGCGACCAGGCCAGGTAGACCGGCGCCTCGTAGCCGGGGACGAGGCGCTTGTAGGAGTTGACCCACTGCGCGAAGAGCGGCGCGATCTCGCGGGCGTGCTTGAGCTGGCCGGCGATGAACGCCTTCGCGGTCGGCGAGAGGTAGTACTGGTCGTCGGCGTCGAAGAAGGCGTTGCGGCCGTCCTTGCTGAGCGACTGGTGGACGTGCATCCCGGAGCCGTTCTCGCCGAACAGCGGCTTCGGCATGAAGGTCGCGTACCAGCCGTATTTCATCGCGTACTCCTTGACGACGATGCGGTACGTCATGCAGTCGTCGGCCATCTGGAGCGCGTTCTTGTAGCGCATGTCGACCTCGTGCTGGGAGGGGCCGACCTCGTGGTGCGTGTACTCGACGTGGATCCCCATCTTCTCCAGCGCCAGCACGGTCTCGCGGCGCACGTTGGAGCCCGCGTCGAGCGTCGTCAGGTCGAAGTAGCCGCCCTCGTCGAGCACCTCGGGCCGGCCGCTCTCCGGTTTCGAGGAGTGGAAGTAGAAGTACTCCAGCTCGGGGCCGATGTTGTAGGCGTCGAAGCCCATCTCCTCGGCCCGCTTCAGGGCGCGGCGCAGGATCCAGCGCGGATCGCCCTCGTAGGGCTCGCCGCCCGGCACGCGGATGTCGCAGAACATGCGCGCCACCGCGTTCTCCTGCTCGGGGCGCCAGGGGACGATGGTGAAGGTGGTCGGATCGGGCATCGCGATCATGTCCGACTCCTCGATCGGGTTGAAGCCGGTGATCGAGGAGCCGTCGAAGCCCATACCGCCCTCGAAGGCGTCCTCGAGGTCGGCCGAGTTGATCGAGAAGCTCTTGAGCTGCCCCAACACGTCCGTGAACCAGAGCCGGATGAAGCGGACGTCGCGTTCCTTGACGATCTCCGCGACGTCGGCGGCGCTGTTGGGGTGCTCTGCCATACGGCCTCCTTGGCTCTCGTGCCCGGCGAAAACGGCAACGCAACGATAAGCGAACCGAACCGGCGAGGTGCGAACAGCCGTAATCCGGGTAGACCGTCCTCGGACGGGTTCTTCGCCCCGGATTCGAAGACCAGCCCAGTCCGCGGGGATTTCCGCCGGGTCGGGCTTGCAAGCCCGTCCGAAACGAGCTATAACTTACTTCCCGTAAGGTAGTAGCTCAAAGTAAAGTAAAAGCCAGGTAAAGGCGTCGTAAAGCGAGATTCGCGCTTTTTGTGCAGAATCAGCTGAATTCGAGGCCAAAAGGCGGAAAGCAACGTGACAGTCAAAACAGCAGTCAGCAGATTCCACATCCACGACGAGTTGACGGCCCCCGAGGAGAGCGCTCCCCTGCTGCGGAGCATCCAGGCGGCCGGCGGTTCCGTGAGCAAGTTCGTCGGCGTGCTCGCCGGCGCGCCCGCGGTGCTGCGCGCCTACACCCGCATGCGTGCCGAGCTGCGGGGCGGCGTCCTGCCGCAGGCGACTCGCGAGCGGATCGCGCTGGCGGTCGCCGAGCACCGCGAGGACACCTACAGCATCGCCCAGCACGCCAAGTCGGCGCGCCGCGCCGGCCTCGGCCTCGACGAGGTCTCCCGGGCGCGCGGCTTCGGCTCCACCGACCCCAAGGAGGCGGCGCTGCTCCGCTACCTGCAGGCGATCCTCGAGACGGACGGCCCTCCCCCCCACCACCTCCACGAGGAGGCGCGGGAGATCGGCTGGACCGACGAGGAGATCCTCGAGGCGGTGGCCCACATCGCGCTCAACGAGTTCCAGAGCCTGATCGCCAGTGCCGCGGCCCTGCCGCAGGACCAGGCGACCCCGCGGGTCCTTCCTTCGGCGGCGTAAGCCTACTGGCGCGCCTGACGCAAGCAGATCAAGGATGCAGGGAGCGAAGCGTGCTTGGCACGTGAGCGACCGAAGACGCAGATATGCGCCGCGTCAGGCGCGCCAGTCAGTCCTCGGCGATCGTCGCCGTGTAGAGCAAGCGGGCGGTCGTGTAGCGACAGCCGTAGACGGCGCGCTTGCCGACCGTCTGCTGCGGGTCGCCCTGGCGGACGTCGGTCGCGTTGAGGCATTTGCCCGGCAGGCGGCTGGCCCGCCAGGAGTTTGGGGCCGAGAGGCTCTGCGCGAAGGCCGGCGCCCAGGTGGGGATCGTGAGCGCGACGACGTCGCCGCTTTCGGCCCGCAGCGAGGCGCTGAATTCGACCGTGCTGCCCAGATAGGGCGTGAGGACGTGCACCTGGCTCTGCCCGCGCAGCTCGTAGCGGGGCGGGTTGGTGCCGGGCACGCGGCGCAGGATCGAGAGGCGGGCCTCGGGCGGCATGCCGAAGAAACCGTTGAAGAAGGCGCGCTGCTTGTTGGTGGGCTGGGCGAGGGTCAGCGTCCAGGAGGTGACCTTGCCCGCCTTCGGGACCCGGAAGGGCAGCCGCGTCTGGCCGGTGCTGACCTGGAAGCCGGTGACGCTGCCGATCGCTTGGCAGGGCAACTCGGGGCAGGAGGGGTCGGGCATCGGGGTGGACTGGCCGAGCACGACCGTGGTCGAGGGGGGCGTCGCCGTCGCGCTGGCGCTCAGCGCGACCAGGGCCGCGAGGCTGGCCGCCAGGACCGCGGCCGCGCGGCCGCGCCGTCCGCTCGGTCGCCCGACCGAGACCCCGCCACGCAGCCGCTCGCTCCAGCCATCTGACATCCCCATGCTCCTCTCGTCGGACCTGCTCGTACGAACAGGAAGGAAGACTATTTGCGGCGGCGGTCGCGCCTAGCGCCGCGCGAAGCTGTGCGCGACCGCGTAGCGGACGCGGCCGGCGCCTTCGAAGCCGAGCGCCTGGCGGGCGCCGTTGGTCAGGTCCCAGGCGTTGCCGTGGGTGTAGGGGCCGCGGTCGATGACCCGGGTCACCAGATAGTGCCCGCGGTAGGCGAATTTGACGGTGGTGCCGCAGGGCAGGCTGCGGTGGGCGACGCCGACCGTCCCCGGCCGCAGGACCTGGCCGCAGGCGGTCCGCTGCCCGTAGAAGCCGGGGCCGTACCAGGTGGCGCCGGCGAGGCGGGCCGGGCCGAAGGCGAGGGCCGCCCCTCCCTGGGTGTTGCTCGCGGTTACGGTCGAGGCTCCGCCGGTCGCCGCTCCGGCGGGCGCGGCGACCGAAGCGGCGATCGCGACACTCGTCAGCAGCAGCGCGAGCGGGCGCGCGCGTCTCAGATGATCTTTCCGCCCAGGGCGGTTCCTGCCTAGCTTCATTGCTCTTTCCAGGCGCTTACGGGGTTAGCTGTCGGGCTCGCAACGCTTTTGCACGCCGCTACGCCGCAGCTCCGGCGGCGACTCGCCCCAAATGAATCGGGTCCCCCGTTTACCCTGGTTATGCAGGGA
>DASTHF010000159.1:0-26801 GCA_035605615.1 Solirubrobacterales bacterium | reverse complement strand
TCTTCTCCGTGTAGGAGATCGGCGCCGAGCAGGCGGATTCGAGCGGCGCCAGGTCGGTTGCGCTCGCGGAGAATTCAGTGACAGTGCCGTCCGCCACCGTCACGGCGATGCCAGGCGCCGCGAGCTGCGACGCGCTGCCGCTAGCGACCGGAGAGCCGGAGCAGGTCGCGTTGGCGTATATGTCGATGCTCGTTCCCCGCTGGGCCGAGCCGATGATTCGCGGCTGGTCGTTAGTGGACGGTGAGGCGGGGCTGGTGCCGCTGAGCGCCGGCGCTGGCGGAGGTTCGGAGTCGAAGAGCTCCACCGCGGCGCCGGCGTTGAGGCGCCCCCCGGATGTCGTCTTGCCGGCCAGCGAGGCGACGGGGTCGACGCTTTCGAGCAGCGCCCGACGGACTTCGGTCACGCTCGCGCTCGGTTTCAGGGAGAAGAGGAGCGCGGCGGCGCCGCTCACCTGCGGGGCGGCCATCGAGGTGCCTTCCATGAAGGCGTATCCACCGGGTTCACCGACCTTCGCGATGCAATGCAGATCGACGTTGTCGACCCACATTCCGTCGCTGGGGCCCGGATTGGAACCGGCCTTGTAGCTGACGCGCAGCGCCACTTCGCCGCCTTCGCTCAGAGTGTTGAGAAGTTTGTGTGAGATGTGCCCATTCCCCCCGCCGCCGAAGCCGAATTCGTTTTCTCCGTTGAGCAGGACTTCGACGAAATCGGTGCCTCCAGAGGAGAAACGGTCCAGTTCCACGGTGCAGCTTTCGTATCCGGCTGCAATCGTGATCGGGGCCGACGTCGAGGCCCGAGTAGAACCGGCGACCGAAATGGCGCCGGGCGAGTCGGCCATCCCGTAGGAGGTGAGCGGCGCCTCGTTGGTGCGAGCGAAGCCCCCGTCCGGCCCGCTGGCGGTCCATTTGGTCGCGAAGTCGTTGACCTCGAAGTCGTCTTGGATCAAGTGGGTGATCGGAAAGGTGCTGAGGATCTGGGTGCCCGGCGCGCCGAGGTCGACGGTTTCCGCGCCCCAGTCCGAGAACCACGCCAGCTGGTCGGCCTGATCGGTCGCGGCGACGCAGATCACGTTGTCGACCGCGCTTTTTCCTTCGGCGAGGGGGTCGAGGTTGCAGGGATAGCGGGGTTCTCCATCGTTGTTATGGCTGAAGTTGCCGGCGGAGACCACGAAGAGGGTCTGCGGGTTGGCGGCAATGGCGTCGGCTTCCGCGGTGCTCTTGGTGGCGCCCCCCAGCGATATGTTCGCCACCCTGGCCCCATGGGTGCCGGCGTAGTTGATCGCCTCGACAACGGCCGAGATCGGGCAGAGGCTTTCTTCGGCCAAGGTGCCGCGGGAGCAGACCCGCAGCGGCATGACGCTGACGTTCTGGGCCACCCCGGTGATGCCGATGCCGTTGTTGCCCTGAGCGCCGATGATTCCCGCAGTGTGGACTCCGTGGCCGCCTTCGAACAGGTCTTCGTCGGTTGGGTTGCCATCGGGGGTGGGCGATTCCGCGTTGGCGCCGACGAAGTCGGCGCCGTGGACGTCGTCGACGATCCCGTCGTGGTCGTCGTCGATGCCGTTTTCAGGGATCTCACCGGGGTTGGTCCAGGCGACGTTGGCGAGGTCGGGCGCTTCGAAGCGGTAGCCGCTGTCGATGTCCGCGACCACCGTGCTCGGGGTGCCGACCGTCCGTTCCCAGGCGCTCAGCGCGTTGATGTCGGCGCCGGCCACGGCGCCGGTGACGCCTTCGATACCCAGGCCCGTGTTCAGGAGCCCCCATTGCTGGTCGAAGAGGGGGTCGTTGGGGATCGAGTCGAGGCGGTGGTAGCCGTCGCGTTCGGCGTGGATCACCGTTGGGTCGGCTTCCAGCTCGCGGACCGCCTCTCGCGGGCTCTGCCCCGGTTCGGTTCTAACCAGCTGGAAGCGCCGACTGGCGAGATCGTGGGCGTATTCGACGTCGGCCCCCGCGCGAGCCGCGCGGCGCTCCGCCGGGCTCGCGCCTGCGGCCCACTCGACGATCACCCGGTCCGGGGAGAAGGCGGGGCCGACGCTGGCGAGGTGCTGCCTTGGACGTCTCGCTCCCTGCGTCGCCGAGGCGCTCGGGGCAGCCAGGAGCACAGCGATCGTTAGAGCAACGAGAGTCAAGCCGAGGCGACTCATTGACCGCCAGCATAGAGTCTCGCCGACGACTGGCCCGCGCCGCGATCGCCCACTGAGCAGATGCCCGTCCCAGCGGTCGCAGAAGGACTTGCCGATTACTCACGCTTCATGAAGCCGCCGGTCTTCGGCAGCGCGGTTCTGTCGTCCTAGGGCGGCAGCTGCGTCATCAGCTGCCCCTTTCGGTATCGCTCAAGCGGCTCGGAGCCACCACGGCAAAGGCCTCCTCGAGGATCCCCGCCACCTCGTCCCAATCGGGGTCTCGATCAAGGCGGACGCCGATCCAGCCGCGGTGTCCGACGTAGGGCGGCACGAAAAACCGATCGGGGCTTGAGTCGACCAGCGATTCCTGCGCGCCGTCCGGCGCCGCGCACCAGATCGCCAGCCGCCCGTCGCCGTGGTGGTCGTCGTGGAACATGACGAAGGCGTGCTTCCCACGGATGAAGAAGGTCGGCGCGCCGTGGCTGAGGCGCTCGCTCGTCTCGGGCAATGAGAGGCAGATTTGCCTTATCCGCGAGAGCTCCGAGCGCTCGCCCATGACTTCAATCGGTCGGCGCTTCGTGCAGCCCGAAGGAGACGCCTTGGTCGTCCCGGCAGGAGTGCAGGTAGCGACCGCCGGGCCCTTCGCTTTTGCCCTCGTCGACCTCGCCGCCCAGTTCGATCACCCGCTTCGCGGCCTCCTCCAAGTTCGCGACGTTGAAGAAGATCTGCATGCCCGCTCCCGGCTCGGGGTGAATCCCGCCGGGCATCGCCTGCGTTCCGATGTGAGCGCCATGGTTGGTGCCCTTGAACTCCCAGCCGAGCAGCTCACCGAAGAACTTCCGCGCTCGCTCGACGTCGGGGACGCCGATCTCAAAATGCGATGGCTCGCCGCTCATGTTGATCTCCTTGCTCTCGGGGCCGGATCGAGAGGCAACGCTACGTGGCCCCGACGAAGCCGTCTTGGACAAAAGGACGTTTGTTGCCGACCTCATGCGTCTTGGAAACCTGGTTGGCAAGGAAGTCGCCGGGCGTCGCGCCGGCGAAGTCGCGAAAGTCGCGACTCAGATGCGACTGGTCGAAATAGCCGCACTCGTAGGCGACCTCGGCCAACTGAGTCGGTTTCTCTTCGAGGCGCCTGCGAACCGCCGCGAAGCGCAGCAGGCGCGCCACGGCCTTCGGTGGCAGCCCGACCTGTTCGTGGAAGACGGCGGTCAGGTGGCGGCGGCTCATCTGTAGCTCTCGGGCAAGCGTGTCGATCTGGACTCTGCCAGTGGTTGCGCAAAGGCGGCTCCAGGCATGGTCGACAGCCGGAGTCGGCGAAGGCCCGGCGGCGGCACGCTCGCACAGGAAGCGGTCCACAAGCTCGAATCGACGCCACCAGGTCGTCGCATCGCGGAGCCGGTCCACAAAGTCTCCCCCAGCCGCCCCCAGCAACTCCTCAAGGGAGACGACCGCTCCGGCAAGCTCACGCGGAGGCACTCCGAACACGCGATAGGCGCCGAGGGGCGTCAGCTTAAGGTCGAGGCTGGTCTGCTTGGAGCCGAGCTCAACCGCATCGGGTGTCTTGCTCGGCCCGCCCACCCAGGCCCCCGGCAATGCCTGCCCATCGACCCTCAGCGGCTCCTCGAAGTCGATCATCAGCGTCACGGTGGCCTGCGCCGGCTCGAGGTGCGGCTGACGGTCCGCAGCATCGTGTTCGACGGTCACGTAGTCGCGTTGCAGCAGAGGGCGAACGCGACGATCTGCCCGTTGTGACTTTCGGGCCGGCAGACGACGGGGTGGCTGATATCGCTTACTCCTCGTAGGCTTGCTCTCCCTCGAAGTAGTCGACGCCGTCGCCGCGTCGGAAGAAGGCCCGCAGCCCGCCGCCTCTGGGCAGACGCTCACCCACGCCGATCTTGTCGGAGTCCGGGTAGACGACGACATCGGGGCGGCCGTGGCTCGAGATCGCCAGGAAGGTCACGGTCTCCTCGGTGCGGTTGAGGATCTGGTGCGCTCCCTCCTCGCCGAGCTGAAAGCGAAGCGCCTCGCCCTCCTCGAGCTCACGGATGCCCTCCGGCGTGCGAAGCGTCGGCCTTCCGGAGAGGACGATCACCAGCTCCTCATCGGAGTAGTGGAAGTGGTAGGGGTAGGCCGCCTCGCCGGGCGGAACCTCCCAGAGGCTGGCGCCGATCAGCTCGGTGCCGAGCTCGTATCCGATTCGTGCCCGCCGTGAGCGGAACCCACCCGGCCGCTCCCCGTCCTCGAAGGTGGGTCTGTAGATGTTCGGCATCGAGGTTCAGTCTATTTACGACTTCTCGCTTCGCCTCGAAGCCGATGGTCGTAGAGGGCGAGCAGGGCGCTCAGCCGGGCGTATCAATCCAGCGAATGATGCGCCCGTCCCGCAGCTCATGGTATGCGGGGGGAGCCGGGGGAGGGTCCTCCTTGAGGAGGGCGATCACCGCACTCGGGCCGCGCAGGTGCTCCTCCACGGCGGTTGTCCAATGGACCTCCGGGTGGAGCAGGCGCCGCAGGCGCGGCCAGTTGCGGCCTTCGATTGTGGCGAGCACATCGCAGACGGCTGGAACCTGCTCCGCCACTTGTGCGTTAGATCCTGCGGGAACACATAGCCATTTTGCGGAAGCTAATCCAGCGCCGCCGCCAACCGTGCCAGCCGTTCCGGATGCATCGTGCCGCGGCCCCAGCTCCCGTCGAGGCGACGTACCCGCAAGCGAGCCCTCAATTGCTCGGTCAGTATCGGCGGTTCCCGCCGCACGGTGTCGCCGTGCCCTTCGACGTCAGAGTAGGCGAAGTCGAGCATGTGCTGTTCGGACTCCCAGATGCTGAGCGTGCAGTTCCCGGTCAGCGGCCATCCGGCGGAGACTGCGCTCACCAGGCCCGGGGCTTGACGGGTGAACGATCCGAGCCGCGCGCCCTCGCGGAGGAAGCGCGGCAGCGATCGCAAGCGGACTCGTCCCAAGGTGAGGGCCGCGAATGGCCCGTCGGCGATCTTGTCGCCACCCGACAAAGGCGCGGAGCCATAGTGGGAGCCACCCGTCGAGACGACCTCGAACAGTGACCACCAGGAATTGTTCGCCTCGGCGGTGAAACGTTGCGCCAGCGGCTGACTGAGGAAGCCCTCGAAGTCCATCTCCCGCCGCCAAGCCGTCAGCAGGACCTGCCGCTCCAAGCCCGGCACTCCGCGGCCGAAGCCGGCGCTCGGACCGGAGCCGATGAACGGCATCGCCTTGGCGAAGACGAGGCCAGGAGCGGCCGGAAGATGACGCCGCGCGGAACGACGCCATCGCCATGCCGCCCGCGCCGAGCCGAAGTCGGTCACATGGGCGGCAAGGAGAATCCCGCCGCCTTGACTGTCCTGGTGGAGGAGCATCGCTCGTTAGTCCGAGGAACTATCCGGCCCGGCCGATAGCTGGGAGCGTTAGGTCTGGAACCCGCTACCCCGACGAGGTCCCGCCGGTGGTCAGCGACGAGTTGGAGTGGATCGCGCTGAACCTCGCAGACAACAAGTAAGCGATCTACAGCCGACGGCGCCCGGTGACGAGGCGAAGTCGCACCTCTCGCTCTCGCTCCTCTATCTGCTCGGCGGCATCGCGCAGGGGGACGGCGTTCTCGCCCCACGTCGATGGAGAGGTAGCGGATTGCTCGTTCGGCTTTGGCGTCTCCTCGCTAACCGATCCCACCGGTTCGTCTCGAGCTGCGGAGGTCGTGGCGGTCATGCCTCCGCCTCAGGGATCGCGAACTCGTCGCGCAGCTTCATCAGCCCCTTGTCTTCGAACCAGGGCCGCAGCCTGATCTTCGCCGGCGGCAAATGGCCGTAGATGAGGAGTGCGGTGCCGGGGTCGCGCTCACGCACGACGTTGGCGGGGGCGAGGTCGCGGTAGGTCTCTCCCTCGGTCTGCGAGCGCCGGCCGCGCTCGCCGGTGTTGCGCGAACGCTGCTCGAACTCCCCGGGGCCGACGATGCGCGAGACGTAGCTGAGCGTCTCGGCGTCGGAGATCCCGGTGCCGAAGAGCTTGGCGCGGTGGTTGTTGACGATCGTCGCGGCGCGACGGCCGTAGCGCGTGGAGACCTGGGCCATGTCCTGGAAGACCGAGAGCAGCTGGATTCCCTGACCGGCTCCGGTCGAGGCGATCTCGTCGAGATTCGGGATCGGCGCGATGTTGGCCGCCTCATCGAGCAGGAGCAAGAGCGGCGGGTCGAGCGGCCCGTTGACTGCGGCGCTTTCGTAGGCCACCGCCATCAGCTCCTGCACGATCGTCGAGAACAGGGTGCGCAATCGCTCCTGCTCGTGCTTGGGGGCGCAGAGATAGAGCGTGTTGGCACGGCCGTCGAGCAGCGCCGCCGGGGTATAGTCGGCGCCCGCGGTCTCCTCCATCACGCGCTGGTCGGCGAAGGCGGCGATCGCCATCTCGGCGGTGGTGTAGACGGAGGAGCGCTGGCGCTCCTCGCGGTTTTTCGTCGCCTGCCAGGCGCGCTGCGCCGCCGGCTCGCCCGCCTCGGCGAGCAGCTTCTCGACCGCGGCCTCGTTTGCCTCCGGCCCTTCGTCGAGCCAGCGCACCACCGCAGACATCGTCTTGCCGCTTGAGGCCGCCGCGAAGAGCAGCGGCGCCAGCAGCTTCTCGGCGGTGGCGAACCAGAAGTCGGCGTCTTGCAGGCCGCCGCTCGAGGTCCGCGCCGCGGCGCAGAGCCAGTGCGCCACCCGCATCGCCCCGTGCCAGGTGGACGCTCCCCAGAGCGGCGTCGCCCGCGAGGGCTCCATCCCGCTTACCTGGGCGGGGTCGAAGATCATCACATTTCCGAGCCGCTCGCGCCGGGCGACGGTCTCGGCGAGCAGGTCGCCCTTCACCGAGGTGACGAGCACCGGCCCCTGCCACTCCAGCAGGACGGGGATCGCGAGGCCGCTCGTCTTGTGGGTCTCAGTCGGGGCGAAGACGATCACCGACTGGCGCTCTCCGGCGGCGAGCAGGGAGCGTCCACTGCGCCCCAGCGTGAGGCGGCCTGGCTGGGGGGCGGGGACGCGCAGCGGCGCCAGGTCGCGGCCACTTGCCCAGCGGGCGCTCGGCGGGCGGCGCTTACGGGCGCCGAAGTGGGGGAGCTCCAGCGGATCGAGGGCGCGGCGGGCGAGCAGGACGACCGCTGAGAGCGCCGCGAGGACCAGCATGGCGGTCGCGTAGAAGCCGGCTGCGTCGGGCAAGGCTGCCCGCGCGCCTCGCGGCCAGGCCGCTCGGGGATCACCAAGATGGGAGGGGAGACGCAACGCCGTCACCAGCAGCTCCCCGAGCGGGACCGGCGTCCAGCCCGAGCCGAAGGCAAGGCCGGCGAGGGCGCCGGTGAGCCAGATCAGCGCCAGCGCGACTGCCACGCCCCCAGCCAGCGCCAGGTAGAGCTTCTGCTCATCGCTTGTCACCCCGCCTCCCCGCTCTGACGGTCGACCATGCGCCAGTCGGTGAAGACCAGCCCGCGCTCGACGTGCGAGATCCGGTGCTGGACGAGGAAGGAGCGCTGGCCCACGACCCACAGCGCCTCGCCGGCGCGCAGCGTCGTCGTCAGCTCGGCCTCAGTCGCACTGAGGCCGAGGCGCGAGCGAAGGAGGTCGCGCTGGTCTGGGGACTGGCGGTAGATCACCTTAGTGTCGGCGTCGCCGATCAGGCCCTCGGCGATCCGCGCCTCGCGCGAGCCCGCCGCGCCGGAGGCGCCGAGGTCGGGAAGCCGGTGGACGACGATCAGGTTCTGCACGCCGAGCGCCCGGCAGAGCTTGAAGCTCTCCTGCAGCCACTCGGCGACGCCGATGTGGCTTGTCACCCGCCAGCCCTCCTCGGTGACCGAGATCAGCTTCGCCGCCTGGCGTCCCTCCTGCTCGGCGGCCTGCTTTCGCTCCAGCAGGATCGCCTGCTGCCACGCGGCGGCGCAGGTCATCAGGATCCCCAGGGCGGCCGAGTCGCGCACCGCAGAGAGGTCGAGCACGACCAAGCGAGCGTCGAGGTCGAGGCCCTCCGAGGTCGGCCCGTCGAACATCCCGCGCAGGTCGCCCGCGCAGAGGCGCTGCAGGGCCAGGGCGGAGGAGCGGTTCGCCTCGGCAAAGCCTTCGGGACTCTGTGCCGAGACGCCTTGCACCATCGACTCGCGGGGCCGCAGCAGTGCGTCGACCACCATCGGCAGGGTCGGCTCGTCGGCCCGCGACTCGGCGTCGACCGCCTCAAGCGCCACCCGCAGGCCGGCGTCCTCCTCGGGCTCGAGCTCGCGCCGCAGCGCTGCGCGCGTCACCGAGCGCAAGAGGCTCAGCTGCCCCTCGCGCCCGCCACGCGGGCTGAGCGGGTTGAGCCGCACCTCGCCGCCTGGGGCGAGGGTTATCGGCCGCACCCCGAGCGCCCGCGCCAGCGGCCAGTACTCCCCCTTGGGGTCGAGCACCCACGCCTGGCGGCCGAAGACCGCCTGGCGGTAGAGGTAGGTCTTGACCAAGGTCGACTTGCGCGAGGCGAGGCCGCCCAGCAGCAGCATGTTGGGGCCCGAGAGGTGGCGCGGGTAAAGCGACCACGGGTCATAGAGCCAGGCGCCGCCGTAAGCGTCGCGGCCGATCAGGGCGCCGGGCGCGCCGAGCCCGCCCTCGGCGAGGAACGGGTAGGCGGCCTGGAAGTGCGCGGTCGTTCCGGCGTGGCCGGGGCGCTCGGCGGGCAGGCACCGTCTCACCGCAGCCCCCGGCAGAGCGGCAGCGAGAAGGAGAAGGCGGTGTCCTGCTCGCCGTAGAGGCGTTGCAGGCCGAGCCGGGCGAGCTGGGCGGCGTGCTCGACCTCTGACTCGGCCCGCTCCAGCTCCTCGGGGCCGGGGGCCGAGGTGCGCACGTAGCCCGCCCAGCGCATCTCCGCATGCCCGTCGGCCAGCTCCTCCTCGCGGCGCGAGGCGGCCTGTTGGCGGCGGCGGATGCGCGCCGTGGAGACGAAGCCCTGGCGGTTGCGGTTGATCTCCTCGGCGACCTCGGCGGTCTGCGCCGCCTCGGCGCGGCGCATCGCGAGCGAGTAGGGGACGGGCTCGATCGTCACCGCGACGGTGCGAAGCGCCGCCGTCTGCATCAGCAGTGGGGCGAGGAACATCGGCCCGACGTCCGAGCGCGGCCAGGAAGCGATCCAGTAGGTGGTGTGGAAGGCGGAGTTGGTGCGGTAGCGCGACCAGCTTGCCTCGTCGGCGAGCGGTCCCATCAGCGCCGGCTCGACCCCCTCGCGGCCCTCCTGGGCAAGCGTCGCGCGAGCGCGCGCCTGGCGGCCGAAGGGGTCGAAGGCGTCGCGGATCGCCGCCGCGTACTGGCGCGGGCGCAAGAGGCCCGAGACCGAGACCTCCGCGATCGCCAGCCGCTCGGCGAGGCTCTCGGCCTCGCGCAGCAAGAGCTCGCAGGCAGCCTCGCGCCCGCCGCCGAGGCGGCGCAGCTCGCGGGCGCCCCGGCGCTGGTCGATCTGCAGGGCGATCAGCACCTCGTGCTCGGTCGTCTGCGGGGCCGCCGACTCGACCAGCTCGATGTAGGAGCGAACGAGATCAGAGTCGAGCGGCACCGCGCGGTCGCGCTGGGCCTGGAAGTGGGCGGCCAACTCGTCACCCTGGCCAGGCAGGGTCCGCTCGACCCACTGCATGCGCCGCACCGGGCTGCCGTCGCGGGCGCAGCTCGCCAGCACCGCCCCCCAGGCATCGAGCGAGCGCTCCTGCTCGGCGGAGTCGCGCAGGGCGAAGGCGCCCGCGCGCACCGCCATCGCCGCGGTGAAGGTGCCGGCGCGACGGTCTTCGATCACGCCGACCTGCTCGGAGCCGTAGGAGGCGGCGAGCAGCTCCAGGTCGGCGAGCGTCGGGGGCAGCGATGCCTCGTGCACGGCCTCGCCATCGGCGCCGATCCGCGTTCCCGCGCTCGGCGCGCTGGACCGGTAGCCGGCTTCGGCGTGGCGCCGTCGCCGCGCCCACCGCCAGAGCACCGGCGCCCACTCCTCGGCAGTGCGGCCCTCGAGGGGCACGCAGATCGCCGTCGCCCCAGCGCCAAGCGCCGCGAGGGCGACGACCAGACCCGGCACGCTTCGCAGCACATACAACGAGCCGAGGGCGACCAGCGCCGCCGTCGCGATCACCGCCACCTGCCCGGCGCGCAGCGGCCCGACCACCGCGCGCTGCTCCAGCGGGCCAAAGCGGTAGCGGCGGCCGCTCACGACTTCGACCTGCCTTCGGCCTTACTCGCCGGCCGCTCTGCCGCGGGTCGCGGGACGCCCTCGCCGGCGCGCGGCGGCTCGGCGCCCGCGCCCTCCGCCTCCCTTCCCGCCGCGCCGGAGGCTGTAGCTGGTTGCGTCGTTGCAGGCGAGCTGCCTCCCTCCTGCGCGACGCCGGTCTGCTCCAGGCGCTGGGCGGCCGTCCTGGCGCCGCGGGCCGCCGCTGCCGGCAAGGCCGCAGCAGCCGCGGCGCCACCAACTGCTGCTCCGCCCCCAGCCGCCCCACCGCCGCCGGTGCCTCCGCCTCCCGTGACCTCACCGCCTCCGCCAGAGGCGCCGGGCGGACCGCCGCCCGCGCTTCGGCCTCCGGGCTCGGGGCCAGAGCGACCCCCGCCCGCCTGCTCGGCCTCCCAGAGGGTTGCGCCCGAGCCCCCGCTCCAGTTGGAGCGGGCCATGCCGCGCAGGATCTGCACGTCGCTTGCCACCTGCACGCCGCTGATCGCGCCGCCGCTCGCCGAGCGGCGCCCGTAGGCCGCCTCCATCGCCCCACCGGCAAAGGGGACGAGCTTCATCAGGACGAAGGGCGCGAAGCAGGCGAGCAGCATCAGCGCCGAGGCGGCGAGGATGTGCTCGACGCCGCTGCCGCCTGCGGCGAGCAGACCGACGGCGAGCGAGATGATCGAGACGATCACGAACTTCGAGCCGATCACCGCGACGAGCAGCTCGGCACTGCGCCGCAGGGCGCCCATCCAGCGCGGCCAGATCGAGGCGGCCAGGGCGAGCGGCATGAAGAGGGCGACGACGTAGACGGCGGCGTCGCGCATCAGCAGCTCCAACCAGACGAAGAAGGCGGCGAAGGCGCCGACGATCGCCGCGAGGAAGGTGACGAAGAGCGGCACCGCCACCGTGCCTGCGGCCTGACCGGTGGCGGCGCCGGCCGGTTCGCTGCCACCAGCGCCACCGATTTCCTTGCCGGCGGCGCCGCCCGCCTTGCCGAGGTCGCCGATCGCGGCCTGAAAGAAGTGGCGGCTGTTCTGGTGGCTGGCGACCGCGATCGCGTGGCAGAGCCCGTCGGTCGCGACGAGCAGCAGCTGCACGACGACGTAGGCAACGCTGGTCGCGAGGAAAGCGAGCGGCACGTTGACGAGCACGACGCGCATGAGCAGGCTGGCGTTGCCCTGCGCCACGCCCTCCAGCACGGCGAGCAGCAGCATCGCCGCGCCAAGCAGGGCGGCGATCCCCGCCATCTGCGCGTACTCGGCGAGGAACCCCCTGGCGGTCAGCTGGGGCGTCGTCGTCTTCTCGATCGCGCTCACCACCTGGCCGATCAGCCAGCTCGCCCCTTCGGCGACCCAGGTGGTGATCTGCTTGAAGATGTCGTTGCCGACCCCCTTCAAGGCGCTCGTGATCGGGCTGGTGATCGCTCCCGTCACCGCGCCCGAGACCGCGTTGCAGGCATCGCCGACCGGATTGCCGAGGCCAATCGCCCCGCCGGTGATCGCTTCGACGCCGCCGCTGATTGCCCCGCCCGCCCCGCCGCCCAGGTCGCAGGCGACGTTGGCGCGGGCGGGCGGGGGCGAGGGCTGGGCGAACAGGAGGAGGCTCGCCAGCGCGACGACGACGCCTGCGGCGGCGAGCCGGCTACGGAGCGAGCTCATAGCTGTGCAGCTCCCTCGCCACGTCGATCACGCGGTAGCCGCCGAGCGGCCCCGGCGGCGTCGCCAGCTTCGGCGTCGGCCCGAAGCCGCCGCGCGTAGAGGCGATCCGCCAGCGCCCCGCGGAGAAGACGAGGACGGTGCGGGTGAGGCCGAAGTAGGCGGCGGGCTGCACCGAGGTGGCGTTGCCGAGCAGGGTGAAGCCCCAGGTGAGCACGCGGGCTCGCCCGCGCTCGTAGGACTCGACCCGGTAGCCGATCGGCACCGCCGCGTACAGCGTCTGGGTGCCGTGATGGAGCGCTTCGCCGATCGGACCAGCGGCGAGGCGGCGCTCGCCTGGAGAGTTGGCGGCCAGCATCGTCTGTGCGTAGTCGGGCATCGCTACCGCCTCGATCCGCGCCCGCAGCGCGCCGGGCCGCAGGATCGCCGGACTGGCGAAGGCGCGCTCGTAGGCGGCGGTCGCCTCGGCGGCACCCGAGCGGGTGTCGGGGAAGGAGACGGGTACGCCGGCCAGCGTCCGCGCCGCGCCGGGGGCGGGTGCCGCGGCGCGTCCGCTGGGTGGGGGGGGGGCGGTGGAGCGGCCGAGCAGCGCTCCTGCTGCAAGCGCGGCGAGGCAGGCGAGGGCGAGGCGGCGCCGGGAGGCTCCGCTGCGGTCCGGGCGGCTCACCTGACCGCCGACCCGGAGCTGTAGAAGAAGTTGATGATCGCCGCCGCCGCGCCGATCACGAAGGCCCCGAGCAGCCCGTAGAGCACCTTCTGCTTGCCGTCGGACGCATGGCTGTAGTTGTTGGAGCGCGAGCCCAGCGCCCATTGGGCAGCACCGATCAATACGCCGGCCACGCAGCCGAGCAGCGCGACCGCGGCGAGCCCGTCGATCAGCTTCTGAAGCGCCGGGATGCCGGGCAGCCCGTTGGGGTTCGGTTTCACCGAGACGGCGGCGAGCTGGATTTCGAGCAGAAGCTGCGAGAGGGTGGCGAGCTGCACGGCGGGCTCCTTTGGCTGTGGTGCTCTTCACCCCTTCTGTCCAACGGGAGGGCGTTTTGCATCGGCCGGCGGCTGAGAAGCTGCCGAAGGTCGCCTTGTTCGAGTGGTCCCGTCTCCCCCCCGGGTCGATGCGCAAGCCCGCCGCGGTGACGCTTCTCGGGCCGAAGATCGTCCCCACTATGCGTGATCGCGTGTCACTGGCCGGTCGCCTCCCTGATAAGCGATCATCCGAGACGGTTCGCTAGTCAAGAACTGATCACGGCAGATGAGGGAGTGCTGAGTTTGTCGCAGGGCGCCAAGGGAACAATCAAGGCCGTAGCGGCAGCTGTGCTCATCAGGCCGGCAAAGTCGCTCATCGACGGGCTATTCGCGGTCCTCCATCGACTGATTCGCTGGGCTAGAAGCAGGCGTGAGCTCGCTTTCGAGATCGCGCTCGTGGCTAGCGCGACACTGCTGCTGCTCGCCGTCTATGTCTTGCGGGTTTTGCCGCTGTCAGAAGCAGCATCCGCACCTCCATCTGGCATCAGCATCTCTTGGGCTGGCCAGCAACTCCGAGGTTTCACAGAGACGGCCTATATCTCAGCCAAACATTGCCCGGGACGGGCCACAGTTCTGCTGGATCTCTATTCAACTTGGACCGGCAGGCCACCGGCCGGGTATGTGCCCTCAGAACTCCCAGGACGAGTCGCCTTTGCCGTATCGGGTGATCCCGATCTTCGGCCCACCGACGTATCGGTCTGGACAGTAGGCAATGGCAGCGAAATGCTCCGTGACCTTCTCAACGAACGCTCGGACGACGCACTCCCGCCCTCGCTACCGCTTCGCGTTGTTCGCAGCAACCCGACGGTCGGGCTGGCCTACTTCGCCGTCAGCTTTCACTGGAATCCGATCCGGACGCCGAACATCTTGGTCAAGATCAACGCAGGCTGGGTTTCGGAGCGGACCGGCAGCGCTTCGTGCTGGCTTCCAGTACCAGGCCTGCTCGGCGGCGACTCCTCGACTGCCGCGAATGATCTCATTGGGCACCCTGAATGGAACAAGAATGACTTAGGCCTGCCGCTCTATAACGGAGGCGTCCTTGTCAACAGCTGGCAACCCAACCCTTTTCATGTCGAACCCAGCCAGTCGGTGCCAGCTCCTGATCAGATCGATCCGGCAACGTGGGATTGTGGAGGTGCTCATTTCCAAGGACGAAATTGCCAAGCCGAGGCCGTTATCTCGCAACCAGGCCAAGAAGCAGGCCGTGCCCGCTCCCTGACTTTGTGGTCGATCATTGGCGGGCTTCTCTTGGCTGTCCTCGGTGGAGCAATGGTTGCCGCCCTCCGGACCGTGATTGTCGGAGAACACAGAAGTCAAGGTAGTGGTTAGCTCCGAAGCAAGACACTCACATGTAAGTTCATACGCTCACTTCACCTATTAAACCCAACACGAACCGTATGGACCACAGCGATAGTCGCGCCCGTCTTCGACCAACCGGACGGCTCATTGCCCAATGACCCACAGCCTGGCCGGTCAAGTTACGTCACCGGAGCCTCAGCTCGGTCCCGGCGTAGATCAGACCCGGGTCGCCGCTGCCGATCCGCGCCGCGTTGAGCCGCCAGAGGCGCTGCACCTCGCGGGCGATCTGCGCTTCGCCCGCGCCGGGGCCGACCAGGGCGGCGGCGATCGACCAAAGGCAATCGCCGGCTCGCACGGTGTAGGTGGCGCGGCCTGCGAGATCGGGGCCGCTCTTCTGATCGGCCACCGGCAGCGTCACCGGCTGGGGTGCGGCGGGTTCTTCGGGCGCCCGCGGCGGTTCGGGGGCTTCCGTTGGACCCGGGCTCGGCGGTGCCTCGGCAGCGGACTGCCCGCCCTGGCCTTCCTTCGCGCTGCCCGTGCTGGGAGGGACCGGAGGCGCGGCGAGCGGCTGGTTTGCGACCGCTTCTGCGGAGGGCGGCCCCGGCGCGTCTGCCGGCGGCGTTGCGGCGGGCGCCTGGGCTTCGCTGGCCGATTTGGGCGTCAGCGGCGCCTGGGCGCTTGCCGGCGGCGGCGCCGCGGTGCCCGCTTGCGGCGAGGCCACCGTGGGCGACTCGGGCTGGGTTTCCGGTTCGGCTTCGAGCGGCGGGCCTTCGCCTGTGTCTTCTGTGGCGCCGCCGGGCGACGAGCCCGGAGCTTCTTCGAGCGCGGTTTCTTCCCCGCCCGCTTCCAGTTCGGCTACCCCTTCGACGGCGCCCGGCGGCGCGCTGCCTTCCCCTTCGCTGTCGGGCTCTGCGGCCGCCGCCACAGCGGGTGCGAGGTTTGCGAGGAGCAGCGTCACGGCGAGCGCCGCGGCGAGGACCCGCCGCCAGGGAGCACGGCCGCGATCCCAGTTGGGTCCGAAGACGGAGGTCAACAGGTCACCTAGCTTTGCCATCGGGTTCCTCCTCGCTTGTCGAATCGAGCCTTTCTTCAGTTGAGCGGGTCCGTCACGCAGCGGTAGGCCTTCGCGCCCGCGGCGGTGTCGGGGGTGAGGGCGACGTTGCCGGCTTCGTTGGTGATGTAGAGGACTTCGACCTGGCCCGGCGAGCTGCTCGACGGGTAGACGTCGCTCGTCAGCTCACCGCCCGGGGCCAATTGGATCTGCTCGTAGGTGAGGGCGGTCATCAGCTCCTCGTGCGTGGGGAGCCGGCGCCCGGGCGCAGATTTGTTGTCGGTCAGCTGGCATGCCTGGGCCGCGTTGCCGTACGGAAGGGGAGCGTGCGCCTGGGTTTCGACGCAGACGTCCGAGACCGGAATCGTCCCTTCCGGGCAGCGCACGAGGAAGCGTTCTGCCCCGTAGCCGCCCAGCCGCGCGGCATTGCGGGCGCGCGGCACGACGCCGAGGCTCCGCTCCTTGATCTGGCGGCCGCCGATCGAGTTCGCCTTGATGTTGCGGCCGGTGATCGTGTGCGCCTGGATCTCCCTACCGCTGATCTTGAAGGCGGCGTAGGAGCTGCCGCCGAGGGCGACGAACAGGGCCAGGGTCGCGGTGACGTTGGCGTAGGTGAGCCGGTCTCGAAGCTTCTTCAACGGGTCTCCTCCTCTGTGGACTCCGGGTCGTGGCATCGCTCTAGCCACCCCCAGAGCATGGCCGTCCCCTCACCCGGACCGCAAGCGGGCGATCCGCGGCGGACTCGAACGGATAGCCCGCCTCGGCTGGAAGGCGAAGACGAAGCAGGTAACGCTGGGCGCCGCAGGTGTGCTTGAAGCGGTAGGCGATCCGCCAGCGGCCATCGGATTCTGAGCGGGCGGTGCGGAAGGTCTGCCACTTACCAGAGAGGAGCACCTGCAGTTCCACGAACTTCCCCACCGCCGGCAGCGGCCTGCCCTGGACGCGGCCGCTGAAGAGGACCGACTGGCCGTTCAGGACGCGGGAGCGGCTGACCGCAAAGGTGGAGTGTCCTGCAACGAGCAAGGTGACTCTGCCTTCTGCCGGCAGGCGGGTCGCGGTGCCCGGGTAGGAGAAGCGAAGTGTCTGGGAGGCGAGCGCGTCGAGCGCATATGCGAAGCGGCCGTGGGCGTTGGTGGTGAGGGTGCCGAGCGGCGCTTCGGTACCTTCGCGCGGGCGTGAGTAGACCTGGACCGACACGCCGGCCAGCGGGTTGCCGGCGTGATCGAGCAGCCGGCCGGCGAGCCGCACGTGACGGCCGAAGCGGACCGTGGCGCGCGGCTCGAGGACGGTCACCTTGTGCCGCGTCTTGTGGGACTTGCCGCCGTGGCGCACGCTTCGCTTCTTGAGGACTCCTGCCTGCAACGAGGCGCCTGCTCGCAGTGGCAGCGTCAGGCGCATCGGCTGGCCGTCGAGGCGGCTCTCGGTGCTCGCCTCGTTGTTCGCCCTGTCGCGGGCGGTGGCGCGCAGTTCGTATTCGCCGGACGGCATCGAGGCGTCGTCGACATGGGTGACCAGTTGGCTTCCTTCGGCATTCGTCGGCAGCGCCTGCCAGACGCCCGAGCCGGCCCGGCTGATTTCGATCTGCCCGCCGCCGAGCCCCGAGATGCGATCGGTGACAAGCACCGAGATCCGCGTCGGGTCAGTGGCGGAGGTGTCTTCGAAGCCGAGTTCGGGAGGTTCTGGGTCGAAAAGCAGCTTGACCGACAGCGAGGCGTTGGCCGGCTGCTGGTTGCCGGCGGCGTCCTCACGCCAGAGGCGCGCTTCCCATTCGCCCGGTGCCGGGACGGCGAGGCCTTCGATCCGCGAGATGGAGATGCCGGGCTGGCTGCTGGTAACACATTCGGAGCTGCCGGCGCGGCAGAGCCGGTAGAGGGCGGCTGTGATCGGCGCCCGGTCTCCTTCGGGGGCGTTTTCCCAGCCGAGGTTGAAGCCGTTTCGGTTGCGCCAGCCTTCGCCGCCTTCCACCCCTACCGCCACCGCGCCCGGCGGCGTGTTGTCGATCCGCACCGTGGCCGGTGCCGAGTCTGCGACGTTGCCGGCGGCGTCTTCGGCGGACACATACATCGGCTGGGTGCCTTCGGGCAGCCGCTGGGTGTTCACTTCGATCCGGCCGGGGCCGTTCGGGCAGGGGATTCGCTGCGCGTAGTCGCAGGGGCGCTGTTCAGTTCCACGGCCTGCGCCCGCAAGCCAGGCCTGGGCACTCTTGACCCCGACGTTGTCGGCGGTTTCGTAGCCGACGTCCTGGATGCCGCTCACCCATTCCCCGCGAGCGAGCGGTCCGTCGGGGGAGACCGCCACCGATGGGCCCGAGTCATCGGCGACCGTGGTTTCCGCGGTGAAGGTCTGGATGTAGTTGAGGCCGCGCGAGGAGCAGTAGCGGGCCGAGGAGGAGCCGACGCAGACGACGCGCTGGACGATCCGGGTGGCGCCGCCGAGATCATATGCGCGCGGCCGCGGCCAGCTTGAGGCCTGCGCGGAGTTCCCGGGGCAGTGGCGGTTGGCGCGGACGTTCTTGATCGTCACGGGTGTTCCGCCCGGGCGTTCCGCGTAGAGCTGCAGGGCGTAGCGACAGTCGCGACGATGGGCCTGACCCGACCAGCGAAGGCGCGAGAAGGCGGTGCCCGGCGGGGCGGCAAGCACGAACGCCGACTGCGCGCCCCGTGCCACCGTGCCGCTGCGCACGACGTTGCCGGTGACGAGCCCGCGTAGCCCCGGACCGAGCGGGTCGCAGGCCCGGCGCCAACGCATGCCGCGGGTGGCGAAGTCTTCGAAGGCGGCTGAGGCGAAGTTGCCGGCGTCGGCCTGGCAGGAGTCGATCGTGAATTCGCCCGCCGCCGCGTGGCGGGGAGCCGCCATCGCGGCCGCGGCGGCGAGTGCGAGGACGGCCACGACGAGGCGCCATCGCCGCAAGCCGGCTGAGCTTTGGGGTAGAGCCATCACGGTCCTTCGAATTCCGGTGGCGAGTTTGGGGGGACGGGGGCCGGGCGCGGCCTTTCGGTGTGCGTAGCTTCGGAACTGCCCGAGGAGGAGGCGTAGGGGTAGTTCGGCGAGGAGGGTTCGAAGCTCGCTTCGGGCGGCGGCGCCGCCGGTTCGGTGTGCTTCACCGGTTCTTCGGCGGGCGGCGGCGTGGCTTCGGCTGCGGGCGGCGCTTCGCTTGGTGGCGCTTCGACGGGGGCGGGCGGCGGCGCTTTGGGTGGCGGCGAGCTCGGCTTCGGTTCGGGTTCCTGCGTGCCGGCGATCAGCCCAGCCGCGGCGCCCAGGGGATCGACGCCCCGCTGGGCGCAGTAGGTAGCGGCACCGCCTCCGACCGCCAGGCATCCGGCCACCACCGCGGCGACGGTGCCCGGGCGCGCCGCGGCGAGGGGGGTCGGATCGACCGCCCGGTAGTAGGTCGCGCTCGCGTGCTGCTTGAGCGATGCCAGCCCTTCGGACGACTTCTGCGCCCCCCGCTCCAGAAGGGTGCGTACGGATGAGAATCGCCCGGCGCCGGCCGTTCCTGTCGCCAGCGAGAGGTATGCGGCGAGCCCGATCTCGACCTCGAGCTGATCGGCACTCCCGACCCCGAGCAGCTCCTGCAGCTGGCGCTTTGCGCCCTCGTGGGCGCGCTGGGCCTTGGAGGGATGCCAGCGCAGCCGCTCGCCGGCCTGGCGGACGCTGAAGCCCTCGAAGTAGGAGAGCGCCAGGATGCGGCGCCGATCGGCGGAGAGGGCTGAGACCGCCTTGCGCACCTTGCGTAAGCGCTCGGCATAGAGCAGCGTCTCCTCGGGACCCTGTTCGAGGCGCTCGGCGAGCGGGCCGCTTTTCTCGGTCGAGACGAACTGGGGGCTTCGCTCCTCGGCTTCCAGCTGGCTTATGGCGCGCAGCCAGGCGCACTCGATGATCCAGCCGGGCGGGTTCTCGATCCCCATCCCTTCGGCCAGCTTGCGGCTGTATTCGAGCGCCGCTTGGCCGAACACTTCCTCGCCGTGGCGGGCGATCCACTGCGCAGAGAAGCGCCGGCGCCGCAGCAGCTGGTTGAAGCCAAGCCGTGCCGCCTCCAGTTCGGCCCCGCTCAGTCCATCGTTGACGGCCTTCCTAAACATCGCGCCCGCCTGTTCGGCTATCTACTGAAAATAAGGTACTCCCGTCACGGCTCTTTTGCCAAGCCCCGGAACGGCTCTTTTGCTCGGCCTGCGGCATCGGTCTCACCCCTGTTGTCCAACGCGGCGCCGTTTTGCATCGGTCAGACCCTCGATCCGATGCAAAGTCGCCTCGCGCTGGACAACCAGGGTGGATGCGACCGCCCCAACACAGCGCCACCGCGATATCCCCGCCGGACTGAGGGCGACCGATGGAGAGCGCCTCACTGCCCGCCGCCCGCCCGTCGAAGCTGCTGCTGGGCCTGCCGCTGGCCTTGCTGGCGGGGCTGGTCGTCGCCCTGCTCGGCTTGGCGCTGCTATTCGGCGGCTCGCCTGGTTGCGGGGGCGGCGAAGCGGCGGGCGGAGTCGGCGGCGGCGTCCCGCCGCGCCTTGCACCGATCTATGAGGCAGCGGCTGCGCGCTACGGGTTGGGGGGCCGCGGGCCCGCGGTCCTCGCCGCGATCAACTTCGTCGAGACCGACTTCGGCCGCAACCTCGGCACCTCCTCGGCAGGGGCAATCGGTTGGATGCAGTTCGAGCCCTCAAGCTGGACTGCCTACGGCGTCGACGCCAACGGCGACGGTCGTAAAGACCCCTACAACCCCGAAGACGCGATCTTCGCCGCCGCCAACCTGCTGCGCGCCGCCGGCGCCCCGCGCGACTGGCGAGCGGCGATCTTCACCTACAACCACGCCGGCTGGTACGTCGCCGAGGTCCTCGCCGACGCTCGCCGCTTCGCCGGGCCGGCCGCCACGGCACAACTTGCGGGCTTCGGCCCCGCCTGCGCGGCGGCGGCCCTCGCTCCCAACGAAGCGATCGCCCGCATGGTCGCCGAGGCCGCCCGGCTCAGCGCCCTGCGCCCCCAGAGCACCTACGTCTGGGGCGGCTCGCACGGCCTCTCGCCGACCCCGCCCAACGGCCCCTTCGACTGCTCGAGTGCGGTCAGCCACCTGCTCCAGGTGGGCGGCTTTCGCAATCCGACGATGGACACCGTCGGGCTAGCGAGCTGGGGCGAAGCCGGCCCCGGCCGCTGGCTGACGATCTACGTCAAGCCCTACGGGCCAGAAGCCCACACCTTCGTCGAGTTCATGCCCGGCACGACGCCGCCCGCCGCGCGCTACTGGGGCACCTCGGGCCTCCACCCCGGCGAGGGGCCGGGCTGGATTCCCGAAGGCCGCTTCTCCGCCGGCTATCTGGCCGGCTTCCAGCTTCGCCACCCGCCGGGGCTCTGAGAGGAGAAACGACATGGACACCAAGGCACACCTTCACTTCTCGCGTGACGACTTGCTCACCGCCACCGACGTCGCCCGCATCCTGCGCGTCCAGCGCACCACCGCCCTCGACTACATGCGCCGCGGGATCGTGCCCGCCTGCAAGATCGGGCGACGCTGGTACTCGCCCAAGCCGCTGCTCGACGGCCATCTCGATCAGCTCTTCGCCGCCGATCGCCAAGGCTAGGCCGCAAGGTTCGCCGGCAAGCTCAACTCGCCGTTTGCGCCGGGGCTACACTTGACTGTAATGGCAGTCCGTCCTTGGCCCGACATTCCCGATCGCTGGCCTATCGATCTGATGGAAGAACTGCTCGCTGACACCGAACAGACGCCGGACGAACTGAGGGATCGCGCTCGCCAACTTCGGGGTCAGGCGGAGGCAAGCGAGTTCGAGGGACAGCGGGACGCCTACCTGGCCCTGGCCGATCGGTATGAGCAGACCGCCACGCGTCGGCTCACCGCCGCGCGATCCTGATCAGGCGAGCCGCGCCCGGAGCTTCGCGGCGATCTCGCTCTGGCGAGCGAGGAGTGATCGCATCTCAGGTTCGACGGCCGCGAGTCGCGCCGCGATCTCCCGCGCCGTCGAATCCGCCGCCTGTGGATCAAGCAGGCTCTCCTCATCCCACCGGGTCGCCAGCCGTCCCAGCGGGGCGGCCAGGGCAGGCAGGCGCATGGTGGCGATCCGCGCCGACTCGGCCAGCAGCCCGGCCGAGTCGGTCCCGGTCCGTCCGCGGACGAGCAGCCGCCGGTGCAGGTCGAAGATCGCCCCGTGGGCGATCGTCGCCTCGGCAAGCAGGGTGCTGAGTCGCGTGATGGCGGCGGGTCGGTCGGGCATCGGCCCATCCTCGCGCAGCGGGCGGCGTGACCGCATGGCTCGTTGGCCTGGCCGGTTCGAGATCTTCGCCTGCTTCGGGACCGGCCAGCCCTTCGACTCGGTTTGCCTGCTACGCCGCCAGCGCCAGCCGCCCGGCCTCCTCGCCCTCGGCGAAGATCGCCGTCAGCTTCGCCGCGTCCGTAGGCCGCGGCTTGGTGTGCAGGTAGCGCTCGGTCGTCGTCAGCTGCGAGTGGCCCATCATCTCCTTCACTGCGACCAGGTCGAAGCGGCGAATCGCGAGGCTGCCGAAAGTGTGCCTGAGGTCGTGGAAGCGTCGGACGCGGACGCCGGCCTTCTTCTGCACTCGGATGAAGCGATCGCGCACCGCGGCTCCGTTGATTCGCCCACCGTCCGGGCGACAGAAGACGTAGTCGTCGCGGCCCGTGAAGTGGTCGCGCTCCCTCAACCGCTTGAACTCGGCGATCGCCTGCTCAGCCAGCGGCACCGTTCGAGCGCGCCTTGACTTGGTGCTCGTCTCCTGGCCGGCCGAGATCGAGCGCGAGACGGTCAGCACACCGCCCTCGAGGTCGACATCGCGCCAACGCAGCGCCAGGAGCTCGCCGAGGCGCATGCCGGTGAAGGCGGCGATCGTGAAGAACGCCGCATCTTGCTCGTTGACCCGGCTCCACTCGCGCTCCGTTTCCACCGAGTACACGGAGTGCTTGTAGCCGCCCTTCCTCCGATGCAGCCCCTGCCGGGCGGCCCGCGCGATGACGAGGATCTCGTTGGGCTCGAATGTTTCGATCGGCTTCGCCCCGTCCTCGGGGCGCTTCGTCGTGCCAGCGAAGGGGTTGCTCGGCAGCCCGAAGCTCTCCTCGCGTCGCGCGAACTGGAAGATCGCGTGCAGGACCTGGCGATGGATGTTGACGGTCCGCGCCGAGATGTCTTCGAGGTCCAGCTTCGCCAGGAACCGGCGGGCGTCCACGGTCGTGATCTCGAAGAGCGGGCGCCGACCGAACTCGCGCATGATCCTTCCCCGTCGCGGGCTGCGCCGGCCTACCGGTTGGGCAAGGAGCCGCCGGTAGTTCCGCAGGGTCGCCGGCTTGACCCGCTTCTCGGTTTGCACATAGACCAGCCACGCCTCCACCACCTCGGCGAAAAGCGCCTCCGAACGGGAGGGCACCGCGCGCCTCAGCTTCTCTTCGTGAGCCTCGATCACGGCGGCCATCAGGGGGTATGCGCGCCGCTCGTCCAGGTAGCCCCTGCGCACCCGGCCGCGCCGCGGCACCCATTCGCCCGCCGAGTTCAGCTCGAGCCAGGCGCGCCCGAGGCGGCGCCTGCGCTGTCTGCGCTCCAGATCGCGCCACCTCGCCTCGTAGAACGGCTTGCCGTTGTAGGACCTGACGTGCAAGACTCCCTTGCCTCCTGCGCCGCCATCGAGTAGATCGGTTGCCATTGCTGTACCTCCGTCTGAGTGAAGGACCCCTCGGCTGTCATGTCCAAGCCATCGCCCTGCTGCATCGGGGTCCCTCATGCGGCGGCGATTTGGGCACCACTTTGGGCACCAATGCCGCCAGTCCCAGACCGTTCGAGACCGATCTTGCCTAAGCTATATTCCGCATCAGCAAGCCAAATCCACGCTGCGACGGCCCCCTTTTAAGCCGCGCGGCCCGGGTTCGAGTCCCGGCGGGGGCATCTCTTTTTGGCTTGCTGAGCGCTTTGAAACCCCTCTCCAAGCCTCAGTGATATCATTGATATCGATATGGCACAGCTCCTTGTCAGGGACATAGAGACCGAGGTCGTGCGCGAATTGAAGGTACGCGCCGCTCGTCACGGTCGCTCGGCCGAGGAGGAGCACCGACAGATCCTGCGTGAGGCGCTCGGCCAGAGGGAACCCAGGCAGTCGCTGAAGGAGATGCTGCTGGGAATGCCCGATACCGGCGATGACCGCGACTTTGCCCGGTCTGAGGACCGCGGCCGCGTCATCGAGCTTTGAGCTACCTGCTCGATACCAACGTCGTTTCGGAGCTGCGCAAGGGGGAGCGTGCTGACGCGAATGTGAGGGCGTGGTTTAGCGAGCTTCCGGACGCAGAGATCTACCTGAGCGTCCTGACGATCGGCGAGATCCGTCGCGGCGTCGAGAACGTACGGCGGCGTGATCCCGATTCCGCAGCTGCCCTCGACAGCTGGTTGGCTCGCCTCGGTGAGGCCCACCGCGACCGGATCCTCCCGGTCGACCGGGCGATCGCGGAGGAGTGGGGGAGGATGAACGTGCCCGACCCGCTGCCGGTCGTCGACGGCCTTCTAGCAGCGACCGCGAAGGTGGCGGGGCTGACCTTAGCCACCCGAAACGTCGCCGATGTCGAGAGCAGCGGCGTGGAGCTTGTTGATCCGTTCTCTGTCTTTACGATAAAGTAAAGGTCATGCCGCGCATCTCCAGCAAGCACCAGGTGACGCTCCCGGTGGAGAGCCTCCGGGCTACCGGGCTGCGGCCGGGGGATGAGGTCGTGATCGAGGCTGAGGGAGCGGACCGCATCGTCGTCCACCGCGCGGCGCCCGATCTGAGTGCGGCGCTTGGAGTCTTCGACGGGCTCTACGAGCCGGACTACCTCGACCAGCTGCGCTCCGAAGAGCGCAGTTAACCGAGGCCCGAGGTGGCTTCCTGCGTACTCGACACCGACGTCGTGATCGCCGCGCTCGACCGCGCCGATGCCCACCATCCCGCTGCCCGTAAGGCATTCAAGCGCTTGACGGTCGAAGAGACCGAGCTGCTCCTCTGCACGGTCAACTATGCCGAGGCCCTGGTCCGGCCCGCTGAGGACGAGCGCAACCTGCGCGCCGCCGTCGACGCGATCGCCTCGCTAGGCATCCGCCTGCTTGCGCCCGACGCCGCGCTCGCCCGTAACGCCGCCCGCCGGCGCGGCCTCGGGGTGAGCCTTGCCGATGGCTTCGCCCTGGCGACCGCCGAGCGAGCCGCCGCCCACGTCGCCTCCTTCGACAAACGGGTGCGCCGTGCCCTCGACGCTGCCGGCCTACGGCTCAGCCCGGCGCTGGCGCCTTGACCCGGGATTGACAGAGCTCCTGTCCTGAGTCGCCGCTGTGGGCCAAGCGCCGCCCTAGTGGCGGAAGTGGCGGTGCTTGGTGAAGACCATGGCGACGCCGGCGGCGTCGCAGGCCGCGATCACCTCGGCGTCGCGTTTGGAGCCGCCCGGCTGGATCACCGACGTGGCGCCGGCGTCGATCGCCGCCTGGGGGCCGTCGGCGAAGGGGAAGAAGGCGTCGGAGGCGACGGCCGAGCCGGCGAGGAGTGCCTCGGCCTCCTCGCCGCGCGCGTCGCGACACTTCTCGACCGCGAGCCGCACCGAGTCGACGCGGCTCATCTGGCCGGCGCCAATCCCCAGCGTCGCGCCGTCGCGAGCGATCACGATCGCGTTGGAGCGCACGTGGCGCACCACCGTCCAGGCAAAGAGCATGTCGCGCCACTGCTCCTCGCTCGGCTGCGTCTCGGTCACCGCCTCCATCAGCTCCCGCGGCTCCGGCTCGCCGTCGCGGTCCTGGATCAGCAGGCCGCCGTGCACCCGTTTCATGTCGCGCTCGGCGCCGTCCAGGTGGTTGCGCTCGTGTTCGCAGAGGATGCGGATCGCCTCCTTGCGCTGCAGCACCTCCAGCGCACCGTCCTCGTAGTCGGGCGCGATCAGCACCTCGACGAAGTTCTCGTGCAGCGCCTCGGCCAGCTCCACCCCGACCGGCCGATTGAGCGCAATCACGCCGCCGTAGGCCGACACCCGGTCGCAGGCGAGCGCCTTGCGGTAGGCGTCGAGCGCATCCTCGCCGATCGCGACCCCGCAGGGATTGTTGTGCTTGACGATCGTGCAGGCGGGCTGCTCGAAGTCGCCGGTCAGCCGCCACGCCGCGTCGAGGTCGAGCACGTTGTTGAAGGAGAGCGCGCGGCCGTGCAGCTTCGAGACGCGCGAGAGGATGTGGCTGCGGGCGCCGACTTCCGAGTAGAGGGCGGCGCGCTGGTGCGGGTTCTCGCCGTAGGCGAGGTCGAGCTCCTTCTCGAAGGCGATCGCCAGGTGCTCGGGGAACTCCTCGTAGGAGGTCGAGAACCAGCGGCTGATCGCGACGTCGTAGCGGGCGGTCTGGGCGAAGGCCTCGTTGGCGAGCCAGTGGCGCGTCTGCGCGGAGATCTCGCCGCCCGACTCCTCCAGCTCGGCGCAGACCGCGTCGTAGGACTCGGGCTTGACGACGACGACGACGCTCTCGTGGTTCTTGGCGGCGGCGCGGATCATCGTCGGCCCGCCGATGTCGATGTTCTCGACCGCCTCGTTCGGGTCGACCTGGTGCGCCGCCACGGTCCGCTCGAACGGGTAGAGGTTGACGCAGACGAGGTCGATCGGCTCGATCCCCTCGCGCTCCAGCGTCGCCATGTGCTCGGGGTTGCCGCGCCGCGCCAGCAGCGCGGCGTGGAGGCGGGGGTGGAGCGTCTTGACCCGGCCGCCGAGGATCTCCTCCTGGCCGGTGAACTCCGAGACGTCGGTCACCTCGAGGCCGGCCTCGCGCAGCGCCGCCGCCGTGCCGCCGGTGGAGAGGATCTCGACGCCGATCGCCGCCAGCACCCTGGCGAAGTCCGCGACCCCGGTCTTGTCGGAGACCGAGATCAGGGCGCGGCGCACCCGGACCGGGGCGTCGGCGACTGCCTCTGTGCGGGTGTCTGCGGGAGCCTCAGTCATCGACGACGACCTCGCGGTCATCTACGCCGATCCTAACCCGGCCCCGGGCGATCATGCGGATCGCCTCCGGGTAGAGCTCGTGCTCGACCGCGTGCACCGCCGCCTCCAGCCGCTCGCGATCGCGGTCGGGCGGAATCGGGACCGCGCGCTGCAGGATCGCCGGCCCGGTGTCGATGCCCTCGTCGACGAAGTGGACCGTGACGCCGGTCGTCTCGACGCCGGCGGCGAGCGCCTGGCCGATCGCGTCGAGGCCCGGGAAGGAGGGGAGCAGCGCCGGGTGGACGTTGACGACGCGGTTGCGGAAGCGCCCCACGAACTCGGCGCTGAGCAGCTGCATGTAGCCGGCGAGGACGACGAGGTCGGCGCCCAGCGACTCGATCCAGTCGCCGATCGCCGCGTCGCGCGCCGCGCGGTCGGTGTAGTCGTCGCGGGGGAAGACCGCGGTCTCGACTCCGGCCGCCCGCGCCCGCTCCAGCGCCCGCGCGGCCGGCTTGTCGGAGCCCACGCCGACGACCTCGATCCCTTCCTTTCCATGCAA
>DASTHF010000157.1:0-7541 GCA_035605615.1 Solirubrobacterales bacterium | reverse complement strand
CCTGCGCTGGATGAGCGCCGTCGCCCTCTTCGGCATGCTCGCCTATGTCTTCACCCCGTTCAGCGCCGCCGGGGCTGAGGGCGCTCCGGTCGGCTTCGCGATCAACGTCCGCTATGCGATCCCGCCCCTGCTCGCCGCCCTGGTCCTGCTCCCCCTCGTCCCGCCCAAGCTCACGCCTCCCCTCGTCGCCGATGGCACCGCCCGCCGGAGCCGGCGGGCGGAGTGGATGCTGCTCGGCGGCCTGCTCCTCGTCCTCCTGCTCACCGACCGTCCCGACGCCATCCTCCACTCACCGTCCCGCCTCTTCGGCATCGGCCTCGCCTTCCTCTTCGTCCTCATCCCGGCCATGCTTGCGGTCTTCGGCCGGCGGTTCTTCACCGTCGCGATCGCCGCCCTGGGCATCGCGATCCTGGCGATCGGCTATCCGATCGAGCGCAGCTACCTCCGCGATCGCTTCCGCAACGACGTCCCGCCGAGCGAACGCATCCCCGGCATGCACCTCGATTCTGCCTACACCTGGGCCCGCAACATCAAGGATGCCCGCATCGGCCTGGCCGGCACCACCGCGGGCTTCCTCCAGTATGGCTTCTACGGGACCGACCTCTCCAACCAGGTCCGCTACCTCGGGATGAAGGGCCCCCACGGCGCCTTCAACGCGATCCCCGACTGTCGCGGCTTCCGCGCCGCGGTCAACGCCGCGGGGCTCGACTACCTCGTCACCTCGCCCTTCCTGAACTTCATCCACACCGGCCGGCCGATCCCCTCGCCCGAGGCCGGCTGGCTGCGCGGCGAGGCGGCGGTGGCGCCGGTCCTGCGCAGCGGCCCCGTCACGGTCTGGAAGGTCCGCGGCCGCCTCGATCCGAGCGCCTGCGGCCCCGCCAACGCGCCGCTCCGCCGCATCCCGCAGCAGCCTCGCTCCTAGCGCTGTTCCTCATCCGCCGATAACGCGGAAAAGGACAGCGGAGCGCTCAGTCTTCGGAGTCGTCCGGCTCGGCGGAGCCGGCGCGGCGGATCACGATCTGATCGGGGTCGATCCGGACCGTGACCTCGCGTTTCCCCGCCCAGTGCTCGGCGTAGACGGGGTTGTCCTTGACGGACGGATCGAGCCAGAGGCCGTAGCCCTCCTGCTCGCCGTGGTCGAAGGTCGCCTCCAACTCTTTGCGCCGGCCGCGCCCGCCGCGCCTGCCGCGGCGGCGCCTGCGCCGCGCCGCCGGTTCGCCCTCGCCGGCCTCGGCTGCCGCGACCCTCCCTCTGGCGGCCTTCGGCTTCTCCTCCTCGACGGGGCCTTCCTCGTCCTCGACTGCCTCCTCCTCGCCCGCAGCCTCCTCCTCTTCGACGGCCTCCTCTTCCTCCGCCGCGGCCTCCTCGGCGGTGGCGGCCTCGATCTCGGCCTCGATTTCGTCGCGGAGGTCGACCTCGGCCGCGCCGGCGCCCTCCTCCTCGGGGTTGAGGTCGTGCTGCTTGCGGAACTCGCGCAGTTCCGCCGCGCTCACTTCGAGCTGGTGGGCGATCCAGGCGTCGGTGCGCCCCTGGCGGACCCAGGCGCGGATCTGGTTGAGCTGCGGCTTCAGCGAACGTCGTGCCATCGGCGCGCGAGTCTATTCAACCCGGGCGTTCGCCCGCCGGGCGCCCGCCCGTTCGGCGACCCCGCCCTCAGGCCATCAGCGCGGCGAGCGCCTCGAACATCGCGACGACGACCACGATCACGGTCAGGGTCAGGCAGGCGAAGAGGACGCTGAAGCGCACCTTGCCGTCCTGCTGGCTGCGGGTGATGCGCCGCTCCCGCGAGCGGTTCGCCGCGCGGCGCCGCAGCTGCTCCCGCCGCCGCCGCTCCAAGCTCGTCTCCTGCTCGAAGGCCAGCTCGAACTGGGAGATGCTCTTTCGCATTCGCATGGTCGTTGGGGCCATGGCCGCGGGGCACCGTAGCAAAGCCGCATGAGGCGATGCACATAGAAAAAGTGCCGAACGTCACGACCGGCCGCCGCGGCCCGACGGCTCGCGGTCGACCGCCGCTACGGCTCGCAGGCGCCCCAGAGGCCGCGGGCCGCCCGCGCCGCCCGCAGCTCCAGCCTCCGCAGCAGCGGCGCGAAGCGGTCGTTGGGCGGGATCGTCAGCGTGCGGGCGAGGCCGCGCCGCACCAGCATCGCCTCGACGAAGCGGCGTCCCAGGTGGACGTAGGCGAGCAGCCGCCCGTAGACGTCGCGCCGCTCCACCCCCATGGTCAACCGCACCGTCCGTCCCGTCAGCAGCCGCTTCGTGAAGTGGGAGGCGCGCGGCCCGAAGCACTGCACCGGCGTCCCCGGCTTCACCGTCTCCGGCGTGTCGACCCCGATCAGCCGCACGTCCTCCACCGTCCCGCCGATCCGCGCTTCGATCGTGTCGCCGTCGACCACCCGCGTCACGACCGCCGTCGCCTCCGTCGGCCCATCTTGACCCTGTTCCCATGGACGGAGGATGAGGAAGGAAATAGCCATCAACAGGACAGCACTCCCTATCCAGTGCCGGTTCATGGCATATCAAGGCTGGGGAAAGCAAGTTCTTCCCCCTGGAACGCCTACGGCGTACGTCGCACGGACGACAACAACGTCTCCTTGATTTGAGAAATGATCTCGAGCGCGTCGTTCCACTCGCGCTGCCAGACGTTGCGGCCGAAGATGACGCCGCTGCCACCCGCCTCCATGATCTCGCGGCAGTGCTTCAGCACCGTCTCGTCGTCGACCTTGGAGCCGCCCGAGAGCACGACCAGCGACCGTCCCGCCGACTCGACGCACTGGCGGATCGCCTCGGCCTCGTCGACTTCCATCTCGTTGTAGGGAGCCGGCGCGTCCTTGTCCTTCTCCGGGTCGATCTTCGGCATGTTGAGCTTGACCACGTCGGCGCCCATCTCCATCGCCATCCGCGCCGCGTAGTCGATCGCGTAGAAGGAGCCGGCGCCGCCCTTCTTGTCGATCGCTTCGCCGCGCGGGTAGGACCAGACGATCAGCGGCATCCCGTAGCGGTCGCAGTCCTGGCGCACCTGGCGCAGCTGCTCCAGGTCCTGGCCCTGGCGCGGCGAGCCGACGTAGAGCGTGTAGCCGACCGCGTCGGCGCCGAGCCGCACCGCGTCCTCGACGCTCGCGTTGCAGGTGGAGAGGGCTTCCGCCGAAGAGGGGATGTCGGTCTTGCCGTTGACCTTGAGGATCAGCGGCACCTCGCCGGCGTAGTCGGGGTAGTACTTGGTCGCCATCCCGATCTGGCAGGCGAGCGCCGAGTAGCCGGCCTCGGCGGCGAGCCGGAACTGGTAGTCGGGGTCCTTGGAGGCGGGGTTGGGGAAGAAGTCGCGCGGGCCGTGCTCGATGCCCTGGTCGATCGGCAGCAGCATCAGCGTCCCGTTGCCGGGCCCGAACTCGTAGAGCAGGCGCCGCAGGCGGGTCCGTTTGCCGGGCGAAAGCTCGGCGAGAAGCGATTTCTGCTCGGTCAGGCTCTGCAACTCCACGACTTTCCTCCTCCAATCCGGGTGTCCCCGCAGTATGTCACCGGTGGAGGGCTCGGAGCGGCCCGGAGCGGGGGGTTATCCTCGGACGACGGTGAGCGAGACCGAGCTAAGCGTCATCTGCAAGAACTGCGGCTCCGAGGTCAGTCCCTACGTCACCGAGTGCCCGTACTGCGGCGCCCGCCTGCGCAAGCGGGCGCCGAAGCTAGAGCGGCGCGGCGACTCGCTCGAGGCGCGGCTGCGGCGCGGCCCCGCCGCCCTCCTCCGGCGCCGCCTGCGCGGCCGCGCGGCTGCCCTCCACGCCCGCCCCTACGCGACGCTGGCCGCGATCCTCGGCCCCGCTGTCCTCCTCCTCGTGCAGAAGGCGAGCGGCGAACCGCTCGCCACCTTCGGCGGCGTCATCGCGCCGGTCGAAGGGGAATGGTGGCGGCTGCTGACCGCCCCCTTCGCCTACGTCGACGTCGGCTACCTGTTCGTCGTCGCGCTCGGGCTGGCGATCTTCGCGACCGGCCTGGAGCGGCGCCTCGGCAGCCTCGCCACCGCGCTGCTGCTGATCGCCTGCGGCTCGCTGGGGATGCTGGCGGCGAGCGGCATCGCCGAAGCCCGCGGCGGGATCGCGGCGATCGCGGGCGGCAACGGGATGGCGCTGGGCGCGCTCGCCGCCTGGTTCGCGGTGCGCCGCGCCGAGGCGCACCACGCGATCGACCAGGACTACGACTCGGTCGGGGTCGTCGTCGCGGCGGCGGTGCTGCTCGCCCTGCCGCTCTTCGAGTCGACCGCGGACGTCTTCGCCGGGCTGGCCGGCGGCGCGGTCGGCGGTCTCGCCGGGCTTGCCGCCGCCACCCTGCGTGGCTCCGAATAGGCTGCACCACTGGGAGAGCGAAGAGTCGGAAGGAGAGTGCTGAGATGGAGATCCGATTCCACGGCCACGCTTGCTTCGAGCTGAGCGACGGCGGGACGACGCTGCTGATCGACCCGTTCCTGAAGCCGAACAACCCGGCCGCCGTCGCGAGCGCGGACGACGTCGAGCCGACCCACATCGCGATCAGCCACGGCCACGCCGATCACCTCGCCGACGCGGTCGCGATCGCCAGGCGCACCGGCGCGCACTGCGTCGCGATCGTCGAGCTGGCGAACTGGCTGGAAGAGCGCGGCGCCCCCGCCGTCAGCGATCCCAACCTCGGCGGCACGGTCGAGTTCGACTGGGGCTGGATCAAGCTGGTCCCGGCCTGGCACACGAGCACCGCGCCGGGCTCGGCCGAGGCCCCGTTCAGCGCCGAGCACGGAGTCGCCCTCGGCAGCGCGGCCGGGCTCGTCGTCAACCTCGGCGGCACGACCGTCTACCACACGGGGGACACCTGCCTGTTCGGCGACATGAGGCTGATCGGAGAGCGCAATCCGGTCGACGTCGCGCTGATGCCGATCGGCGGCCACTACACGATGGACCGCCACGACGCCGCGGTCGCGGCGGAGCTGATCGGGGCCGGGACCGTGATCCCGATGCACTACGACACCTTCCCGCCGATCGCCGCCGACGCCGGGGCCTTCAAGCAGGAGGTCGAGGCGAAGACCTCCTCGCGGGTCGTCGTCCTGGAGCCCGGGCAGACCCACTCGGTCTGAGGTCTACCGATAACCGGCGAGCGCACTTCGGCGTTTCGATCAGCTAGACGTCTTCGGTCCTAGTTTCGGTCCGGTTCTCGACTTCGATGCATCGGCCTGACTTGGAAGCAGCCGATCTCAGCCGAGGGCGCAGCTCAAGCTCGTAGCCCTGCAGCCAAATCGATCGCGCCACAGGCTCTATCCGGACGCCGTTCCGTCGGACCTCGAGGTCGAAGCGCTCAAAGATCTGGATGAGCGCGTCCCGAATGACAGAGACGTCCTCCCCGGTTTTACGGGGTCGGTCCATCGCAGTGGCAAGCTCGGTGAGCTTCTGGCGAACCTCGCCTTCGACGCCCGATCCGCCGGGCCCAGAGCGCGATCTCCACCAGGTGGCGGGCCTGCTTGCCATCCCCTCTCGCCAGGCGATCTGAGTGTTGAACGACGAGTGTGCCGCCGAGCTGCTCAATGTGGGCGAGCGCCGTAGCGAGCTCTGGGCCGCGGTTTCGCATGTAGGCGCTGACGTCGGCCTCGCTGTGCTCAGCCATGACTTCGAGACCCGACTCCGCCGCGAAGGCTCGGCAATCGTCGAGCTGCCCCGGGATCGATCTGCGTTTGTCCTCCGTTGACCTGGCTGCATAGAGCACCGCTTGATGCTCTGACCCTGTTCCCATGTGCCTTCTCTTCCCGTTAGCGGAGCGGCGCCCGAGGCCGATCCTTTGCTCTAACGAAATAGGCAGCGATGTCCGCGGGGAGGTCCGACGACGTCGACGGCGGCCTCTTCATGATCCTCGCCATCTCGTCAACAACAACAACGACAGCGGCAGCAGCGGCAGCGGCGGCGATCTGATGATGATCGTGCTGACGGTGCTCGTTTTTCCTCTTCCATTGTGCTAGGCACGCTTCTCAACTCGATGGCCGCGTTTCCTTGGCATAGGCCAGAACGCTGGCGATCGAGCTATGCCAGTCATCTAGAACGCTAGATATCGGCGCTGCTTTTACGCCGCTGATACTGCTGCATTCATGCCGCTAAAGACCCTGCTTTTATGCCGCTGGAATTGCTGCATTCACGCCGCTAGAAATCCTGCTTTTATGCCGCTAGCATCCTAGAATCACGCTATGCCGCCAATTCAATACATCCCCCGGATCATCGATGAAGAGCTCAAAACGCGCTTAGAAAGCGCTGGGGCTGTACTGATCGAGGGACCTAAGGCTTGTGGGAAGACTGAGACGGCCAAACAACTCGCCGCTAGCGCGGTTCGACTCGATGTCGACCAGAACGCGCGCGCTGCGGTTTCGGTTAACCCGAGCTTGGTGCTGGAGGGAGAGACTCCGCGCCTCATAGATGAGTGGCAGGTGGAGCCTGAGATCTGGAACCACATCCGCCGAGCGGTTGATGAGCGCGGAGACCCCGGTCAGTTCATCCTCGCTGGATCAGCGGTCCCTGCTGATGAGATCACGCGCCACTCTGGGGCGGGTCGCATCTCCCGTCTGAGAATGCGACCAATGTCGTTGGTTGAGGTCGGCGCCAGCAGTGGCGAGATCTCCCTGCGGAACCTGATGGCGAAGGAGGAGGCCGAAACTGCCCAGACCAGCCTTGACATCCCGGGCATGGCCGAGGAGATCGCGCGGGGGGGCTGGCCGGCTCTCAGAAGCCGAAAAGTAGAAGCTGCGATAACGGGAGTTCGCGACTATCTTGAGGAGGTCAGCCGCACAGATATCAGTCAAGTCGACAACGTGCGCAGGGACCCAGAGCGAGTGCGGAGGCTCCTCGGCAGCCTGGCCAGAAACGTCGCTACTACGACATCGATGGCAACTCTTGCGAAGGACACGGCCACGAGTGGTGATGCGGTCAAAGAGCAAACCGTCTCCGGATACATCTCAGCCCTGGAACGGCTCTACGTTGTTGAGAACCAACCAGCGTGGACACCTCACCTACGTTCTCGCAGCAGACTCCGCCAAGCTGCAAAGCGCCACTTCATCGACCCGTCTCTGGCGGTAGCTGCGCTGGGCGCGAACCCGCAGGCGTTGCTGCGCGATCTAAATCTCTTTGGCTTTCTGTTCGAGTCATTGGTCGTTCGCGACCTTCGGATCTACTCACAAGGTCTCGGCGCGACAATCAGGCACTACCGCGACGCCAATGGGCTTGAGGTCGACGCAATCGTAGATAGCCCGAATGGCTGGGCAGCCATCGAGGTGAAACTCGGCGGCTCAGAGGCGGTCGACGAGGCGGCGGCCAACCTTCTCAAGTTCGCCAAGACGATCGATACAAAAAAGAGTGGCGAGCCTGCATTCCTTGGTGTGGTTATCGGAGAAGGATTCGGCTACGTCCGTAAGGACGGCGTGCGGGTTATCCCCCTCGCCTCCCTCGGGCCCTAGCCCCGGAATTAGATGAGCTTGAAAGTACCGCGATATTGGGTTCCCTACGGGAGCGAGATCGGGCTTTGGCTAGATGGCTTCATGCCAGACCCAG
>DASTHF010000141.1:0-8062 GCA_035605615.1 Solirubrobacterales bacterium | reverse complement strand
AGGGCTAGACCGTGCAGGAGGCAGCCCGCGCATACGCCGAGGCGCTCTTCGACGTCGCCAGGGAGAAGGGCCAGCTCGACGCGATCCGCGACGAGCTTGCCCAGTTCGCCGACGCCGTCGCCGCCGACCGCGACCTGCAGGTCTTCTTCTTCAGCCCCTACTTCTCCTCGGCCGAGAAGGTGGCAGGGCTGAAGCGCGCCGTCAGCGGCGCGCAGCCGGAGCTCCTCAACTTCCTCGAGCTGGCGATCGAGAAGCAGCGCATGCCGGAGGTCTTCCGCATCCGCCGCCACCTCGACGAGCTCTGGAAGCGGGAGAACCGGCGCATCGACGTGACGGTGACCAGCGCGGTCGAGCTGGACGAGGCCGTCGTCGCGAAGGTCGGCGAGGAGATCGAGCGCCAGACCGGCCGCCGGGTCGAGCTGGCGAGCCGCGTCGACGGGGAGATCCTCGGCGGCATAGTGCTTCAGGTCGGCAACATGGTCCTGGACGCGAGCATCCGCAATCGCTTGGAGAAACTTCGAAAGAGCGTCGCCCGGGCGGCGTAAGGAGGAATAGAGCACCGCATGGAGATAAGGCCCGACGAGATCGCATCCATTCTGCGCGAGCGGATTGAGGGACTGGACACGGAATCCGCCGACCTCTCGGAGGTGGGCACGGTGCTCTCCGTCGCCGACGGGATCGCCCGCATCCACGGCCTCGACAACTGCATGGCGTTGGAGATGCTCGAGCTGCCGCACGGAGTCACCGGCCTCGCCCTCAACCTCGAGGCCGACAACGTCGGCGCGGTGCTGTTCGGCGCGTGGGAAAAGATCGTCGAGGGCGACACCGTGAAGCGCACCGGCCACCTGCTGCGGATCCCCGTCGGCGAGGAGCTGCTCGGCCGTCTCGTCGACCCGCTCGGCCGCCCGCTCGACGACAAGGGCGAGATCGCCACCACGCAGACCCGCCCGGCCGAGTTCAAAGCGCCCGGCGTCGTCCAGCGTCAGCCGGTCGTCGAACCGGTGCAGACCGGCCTGATGGCGATCGACGGGATGATCCCGATCGGCCGCGGCCAGCGAGAGCTGATCATCGGCGACCGCCAGACCGGCAAGACGGCGATCGCGGTCGACACGATCATCAACAACCGCGACAAGGACATGATCTGCATCTACGTCGCGATCGGCCAGAAGATGTCGACCGTCGTCCAGCTCAAGCAGGTGCTGGAAGAGAACGGCGCGATGGAGAACACGATCATCGTCGCCGCGCCCGCCGACGAGGCGGCGCCGATCAAGTTCATCGCCCCCTACGCCGGTTGCGCGATGGGCGAGCACTTCCTCTACAACGGCAAGGCGGCGCTCTGCGTCTACGACGACCTCACCAAGCACGCCTACGCCTACCGCCAGATGTCGCTGCTGCTGCGCCGCCCGCCCGGTCGCGAGGCCTACCCGGGCGACGTCTTCTACCTGCATTCGCGCCTCCTGGAGCGGGCGGTGAAGCTGAACGACGAGCTGGGCGGCGGCTCGCTGACGGCGCTGCCGATCATCGAGACCCAGGCGAGCGACGTCTCCGCCTACATCCCGACCAACGTGATCTCGATCACCGACGGCCAGATCTTCCTCGAGTCCGACCTCTTCTACTCCGGCGTTCGCCCCGCGATCAACGTCGGCATCTCGGTCTCGCGGGTGGGCGGCAACGCGCAGACGAAGGCGATGAAGAAGGTCGCCGGCAAGCTGCGCCTCGACCTCTCCCAGTACCGCGACCTCGAGGCCTTCGCCCAGTTCGGCTCCGAGCTCGACCCGGAGACGCAGAAGACGCTGAACCGCGGCGAGCGGCTGGTCGAGCTGCTGAAGCAGAAAGAGCGCGAGCCGCTCGAGGTCGCCGACCAGGTCGCCTCGATCTACTCGGGCACCGGCGGCTTCCTCGACCGGATCAAGACCGAGCGGGTCGGCGAGTTCCTGCGCGACCTGCGCGTCCGCCTGCACGCCGAGAAGGCCGAGCTGCTGGGGCGGATCGCCGAGACCGGCAAGCTCGAGGACGCCGACGAGGAGGAGCTGGGGGCGGCGATCCGCGAGTTCGTCGACGACTTCGGCCCCGACTTCGACGAGCACGGCGACCCGATCGAGGCCGGCGAGTCGGACCGCGTCCACTCCGAGGAGGAGCGGCGCAAGCCGAGCCACGCCGGGGCCGAGGCGGCCGAGAAGGAGGAGAAGGAGGCGGCGCCCGCCTGATCGCGGGGCGGCTCAGCTAGACCATGGCTTCCCAGAAGGACGTCAAGAACCGCATCGCGTCGATCAAGAACATCAACAAGATCACGCGCGCGATGGAGATGGTGGCCGGGGCGCGGCTGCGCCGCGCCGAGCAGCGGATCGAGCAGCTCCGGCCCTACGCGCAGGGGATGCGCAGGCTGACCCGCCGCGCCGCCGAGCAGGCGGGCGGCATCCCGCGCGTGCCGGTCCTGGTCGAGCGCGAGCAGGTGAAACGCGTCGGCGTCGTCCTGATCACCGGCGACCGCGGCCTGGCCGGCGCCTTCAACACGAACATCATCCGCGAGGGGATGCGGCTCGGGAAAGAGCTGCGCGAGCAGGGCGTCGAGCCGGTCTTCTCCGCCGTCGGCCGCAAGGGCGTCTCGGCGCTGACCTTCCGCAAGCAGGAGCTGCGCACCTCCTACGTCGGCTTCACCGACCGGCCGGGCTTCGCCAACGCGCGCGAGATCGGCGAGGAGCTGACCGCGCGCTACGTCGACGAGGAGCTCGATCGCGTCGAGCTCGTCTACAACCGCTACGTCTCGCCGCTCACCCAGCACGTCTGGCGGCAGACGCTCCTGCCGCTGCAGCAGGCCGAGGTGATAGGCGAAGGGGTCGAGGGCGAGGAACGCGAGGCGGAGGAAACCGAGATCGAGCGGGCTCACTCGCGCTCGCTCTGGATCTACGAGCCCGACGCCGAGGAGCTGCTGGCGCAGTTGATCCCGGAGTACGTGAACATCTCGGTCTACCGTGCGCTGCTCGAGTCCGCCGCCTCCGAGCTGGGGGCGCGGATGACCGCGATGCGCAACGCCGCCGAGAACGCCGAGGAGATGATGGGCGACCTGACCCTGGAGATGAACAGGGTGAGGCAGGCGGAGATAACCCAGGAGATCCTCGAGGTCGTCGCCGGCGCCGAGGCGCTCGGCTAAAGACTTGGACATAGACGAGTAAAGGAACCAATGGCTGAGAGCAACAACGGAACCAACGTAGGGCGCGTCGAGCAGGTGACGGGCGTCGTCGTCGACGCCGTCTTCCCGGACAAGCTGCCGGAGATCTACTCGGCCGTGAAGATCGAGATGTCCGGCGACGAGGACCGCGAGGCGACGGAGCTGGTCTGCGAGGTGCAGCAGCACCTCGGCGACGACCGGGTGCGTACCGTGGCGATGGACGCCACCGACGGTCTGCAGCGCGGCGACAGGGTGATCGACACCGGCGGCCCGATCACGGTCCCGGTCGGCGAGGCGACCCTGGGCCGCATCTTCAACCTGCTGGGCGAGCCGATCGACCTCGGCGAGCCGGTCGAGGCCGCCGAGCGCTGGCCGATCCACCGCCCGGCGCCCCAGGCATCCGAACTGACACCGACCCAGGAGATCCTCGAGACGGGGATCAAGGTCATCGACCTGCTAGCCCCCTACGCGAAGGGCGGCAAGGTCGGTCTGTTCGGCGGCGCCGGCGTCGGCAAGACCGTGCTGATCCAGGAGCTGATCCGCAACATCGGCGAGGAGCACGAAGGCCTCTCCGCCTTCTGCGGGGTTGGCGAGCGCTCGCGCGAGGGCAACGACCTCTGGATCGAGATGAAGGAGTCGGGCGTCATCGACAAGACGATGCTCGTCTTCGGCCAGATGAACGAGCCGCCCGGTGCCCGCCTGCGAGTGGCCCTCTCCGGCCTGACGATGGCCGAATACTTCCGCGAGCAGGGCGGCCAGGACGTGCTGCTCTTCATCGACAACATCTTCCGCTTCGTCCAGGCGGGCTCCGAGGTCTCGGCGCTGCTCGGCCGCATGCCCTCCGCCGTCGGCTACCAGCCGACGCTGGAGACGGAGATGGGCGGCCTGCAGGAGCGGATCACCTCGACCGAGCGCGGCTCGGTGACCTCGGTGCAGGCGATCTACGTCCCCGCCGACGACCTCACCGACCCGGCGCCGGCCTCGGTGTTCGCCCACCTCAACGCGACGACGACGCTCTCGCGGGCGATCTCGGAGAAGGGGATCTACCCGGCGGTCGACCCGCTCGACTCGACCTCGACGATCCTCAAGCCCGAGGTGGTCGGCGAGGAGCACTACCGCACGGCGACCGAGGTGCAGCAGGTGCTGCAGCGCTACAAGGAGCTGCAGGACATCATCGCCATCCTCGGCATCGACGAGCTCTCCGACGAGGACAAGCAGACGGTCTCGCGGGCGCGCAAGATCGAGCGCTTCCTCTCGCAGCCGTTCTTCGTCGCCGAGCAGTTCACCGGTCGCAGCGGCGAGTACGTGCCGGTGGCCGACACGGTGCGCGGCTTCCGCCAGATCCTCGATGGCGAACACGACGACCTGCCCGAGGGCGCCTTCTACATGAAGGGCTCGATCGACCAGGTCACCGCCGACGCGGGCGCGGCGGCGGCCGCTTAGGGGAGGCCGCTTGGCCGCCGACCACATGTTCGACGTCCAGATCCTCACGCCCGAGGGCGAGGTCTTCGGCGGCGAGGTGCGCCAGGTCTCGACCCGCACGGCGGGCGGCGAGATCGGCATCCTCGCCAACCACGCGCCGCTGCTGGCGGCGCTGCGGCCGGCCGAGCTGCGCCTGCACGTCAGCGAGTCGGAGACGAAGCGCTTCGCGCAGGCCCACGGCTGGCTGCAGGTGTTCGGCAACCGGGCGCTGCTCCTGCTCGAGGAGGCGATCGCGCCCGAGGACCTCGACGCGGCGGCGCTGAAGGAGCAGCTGGCCGACGCCGAACGGCGCCTGGGCGAGTCGGAGCAGGGCAGCGGGGCCTGGGGCAGGGCGCAGAAGGACCGCGACCGCGCGGAAGCGTTTCTCTCCATAGCCCAGGGATGAGCGAAGAGCTCGTAGCCCTCGCCAAGCGGCTGATCGGCTACGACACGTCCGAGCCGGAGGCGGTGCTGGAGGCGGCCGGCTTCGTCAAGGGCTGGCTGGAGGCGCGGGGGATCGAGGCGGCGAGCGACGAGATCCGCGGCCTGCCCGTGCTGCGGGCCGAGGTCGGCCCGGAGGGCGCGCCGACCGTCGTCCTGCACGGCCACCTCGACGTCGTGCCGGGCCTGCCGGGGCAGTTCGAGCCGCGGCTCGAGGGCGACCGGCTCTACGGTCGCGGCGCCTACGACATGAAGGGGGCGCTGGCGGCGATGCTGCTGACCACCGCTGGGATGCAGGGGCAGGATGGCGTGCGGGTGAGGCTGGGGATCGTCGGCGACGAGGAGTCCGAGGAGGAGGCGGAGCGGGGCAGCGACCACCTCGTCGACAGCGGCTTCGTCGGCGACTTCGCGATCACCGGCGAGCCCACCGACCTGCAGATCGGGGTCGAGGCGAAGGGGGTGCTGGCGCTGCGGCTGGAGGTCGGCGGCGTCGCCGCGCACGGCGCCACGCCCTGGCTCGGCGACAACGCGGTGCTGAAGGCGGCCGACGTCTTCCGCAGCATCGAGTCGCTACCGTTCGCACGGCACAGCTCCGAGCTGTTCGACCGCCCCTCGATCAACCTCGGCCGGATCCTGGGCGGCGACGCGCTCAACAAGGTGCCCGACCGATGCGCGATCGACGTCGACATCCGCTACCTCCCGGACCAGGACCCCGCCGCCATCCTCGAGCAGGTGCGCGGCATCCCCGACGCCGCCGGGGTGACGCAGCTCTTCACGCGGCCGCCGGCGGTGGTCGACCGCGAGCTGCCCTTCGTGCGGGCGCTGCGCCGTGCGGCGCGGTCCCATCACGACGGCGAGCCGACCAGCGTCGGCCGCGACGGCGCCTCGGACGCGGTCTCCTTCCTGCGGGTGGGCGTGCCGGCGGTCGAGTTCGGCCCGCTCGGCGAGGGGCACCACGGCCCGGCCGAGTGGGTCTCGGTCTCCTCGCTGGAGGCCTACCGGCAGACGCTCGACTCGTTCCTGCGCTCGCTTGGATCGCGGGGCGGCCTCGATGACTGAGCCGCTCGCGAAGAAGCCGCCGCCCGGCGGCGACCACGAGCCGCCTCCCAAGCCGAAGCGCTACTGGTGGCGCTTCACGCTCGCCTCGCTGCTGATCGTCGCCGTCACGGCGGCGGCGACCGCGACCAGTGTCCTCCTCTACATCGGCAGCATCGCCACCGCGCTCTCCCACAACAACGCGCTCACGGACCAGGTCCACCGCTTCCTCGCCGAAACGCACGGCGGCGAACCGGAGAACATCCTCATCCTCGGCTCCGACAAACGGGCCAACCTGGGCGAACAGCGCGGCCGCTCCGACACGACGATCCTCGTGCGGCTCGACCCCAACCGCGACGCGATCGCCGTGATGTCGATCCCGCGCGACCTCAAGGTCGACATCCCCGGCTACGGCGTCAACAAGTTCAACGCCGCCTACACCTTCGGCGGCCCGAGGTTGACGCTGCGGGTGGTGAAGGAGCTGACCGGGCTCTCGATCAACCACGTCGTCAACGTCGACTTCCTCGGCTTCGTGCGGGCCGTCAACGCGATCGGCTGCGTCTACACCGACATCGACCGCCGCTACTACCACTCCAACGTCGGCGTGCCGCCCTCCGAACAGTATTCGGAAATCGACATCCAGCCCGGTTACCAGAGGCTCTGCGGGCAGCAGGCGCTCGAGTACGTGCGCTACCGCCACACCGACACGGACCTGGTCCGCTCGGCGCGCCAGCAGGACTTCCTCAGCTCGGCGCGCCAGCAGGTCCCGGTCGCCGATCTGGTCCTCGGCCGCAACAAGCTGATGGACATCTTCACCCAGTACACGACCTCGACCATCAATAACTCGGAAACGATGATCGAAGTGCTGAAACTGTTCGTCGCGGCGCGCAACGCGGCCGTCAAGGAGATCCACTTCCCGGCGACGCTGGGGCCGAGCTACGTGTACGCGTCGGAGAGCGCTATCCACTCCGCAGTCAAGAAGTTCCTCGGGATCGAACCGAGCGCCGGGCCGCGCAACTCGCTGGAGCGCAACCCCGCGCCCAAGCGCCATCGTGAGAAGAAGCACCACACGAAGCCGCAGCCTCAGCCGCAGCACGGCGATGGCCTGGAACCGGCGGGGGAAGCGGGCAAACTGGAGGGCGAGAGCGCCGCCCGCAAGGTCGGCGGCGGCTTTCCGGTCTTCTACCTGACGCGGCTGCCGCCCGGCGCCTCATTCGTCGAAAGCTCGACCTACTACCACGTGCAGGACCCGCGCGCCTATCACCTCCGAGACACGAGCGGGCACAGCCACGCCGCCTACCGGATGGTCGCCGAATTCGGCCCCTACTTCGAAACCCATTACTTCGGGCTGCAGGGGATCCAAGGCTGGTCGAACCCGCCGATCCTCAACAATCCCAGCCTCACCAAGACGATCGGCGGCCGCGAATGCGAGATCTTCGTCGACGGCGACCGCATCGCGCTCGTCGCCTGGCACCGCGGCGGCAACACCTACTGGGTGGCCAACGACCTACTCAATACGCTTACCAACGAGCAGATGATCGGGCTGGCGCGCTCCGCGAACGTGATAATCCCCCGCCACAGGTCGAGGAAGGGAGCGAGGGGATGAGCGAGGGCAGGGAGCCGGTCGGCGTCATCGGCGTGGGCTGGGTGGGGCTGGTCACCGCGGCCTGCTTCGCCGAGCTGGGCCACCGCGTGGTGGCGCGCGACATCCTCGCCGAGAAGGTCGAGGCGCTCTCGCGCGGCGGCACGCCGATCCACGAGCCGGGGCTGGGGGAGCTTCTCGCCCGCAACGCGGAGCGCCTCACGTTCACCACGGAGATGGCCGAGGTGCTGGAGGCGGCGCGGCTGCTCTTCGTCTGCGTCGACACCCCGCCGACCCGCTCCGGGGACGCCGACCTCTCGCGGGTCCGCTCGGTCGTCGCCGAGCTGAGCGCCGACGGCGACCACGTGCTGGTC
>DASTHF010000195.1:0-2285 GCA_035605615.1 Solirubrobacterales bacterium | reverse complement strand
AGATGTTCGGGAAGCGCGATCTGCTCCCGCTCGTACTGGTGCTCGTCGGCGGCCTCAACTGGGGCCTCGTCGCGATCGCGAAGTTCGACCTGGTGGCCTGGGTGTTCGGCCTCGACTTCGGCGAGACGAACGCCGCCAGCCGAATCGTCTACGGACTCGTCGGCGTCTCGGCCCTCTACGGCCTCAGCTGGCCCGCCGCCGGCCGCCGCCGCCAGCCCAGCCCCCGACCGACCCCCGCGTCCGCGACGCGCTGACGCGAAACCCGACCGAAAGGACGTCATGAAGAAGACCGCACTCCTGCTCGTGATCGTCGTCGCGGCGCTGGCCGCGGCGCCGCTCGGCTCGACCGCTGGCACCGGAACCCGCACGAACGGCGACATCGTCGCGACCGCGACCGCCGCCGGGAAGTTCACGACGCTCACGAAGCTGCTCAAGCGCGCAGGCCTGGTCTCGGCGCTGAAGCAGCCAGGCCCCTACACCGTCTTCGCGCCCACCGACGCCGCCTTCAAGAAGGTGCCGAAGAAGACGCTGAAGGCGCTGCTCGCCAACAAGGCGAAGCTGAAGGCCGTCCTGCTCTACCACGTCGTCTCCGGCAAGGTCACCGCCGCCGACGTCGTGAAGCTGCGCTCTGCCAAGACGCTGAACGGCAAGAAGGTCCGGATCCGCGTCTCCGGCTCCAACGTCTTCGTGAACACGGCGAAGGTCGTGAAGGCCGACGTGATGGCGACGAACGGGGTCATCCACGTCGTCAACCGCGTGCTGATCCCCCCGGCGCGGTAGGCGACTCGACAGGCTCCCGCCGCGTCCTCGCGGCGCGGCGGGGGCTACTTCCTCTCCGGCTCGCGCTTCTCGAACTCGATCATCAGCCGCCGCAGCAGCGCGTTCAGCTGCTTCTTCTCGTCCTCGCTCAGCGCGGAGGCGATCAGCGACTCCTTCTCGGCCTGTGCGCTGACCGACTCCTCCCACGTCCGCAGCCCCGCGTCGGTGAGCTCGACGAGGACGCCGCGGCGATCCTCGGGGTCCGGCACCCGCTTGACGAGTCCGGCCTCCTCGAGGCGGTCGATGCGATTCGTCATCGCCCCGCTCGAGAGATCCGCCCACTTGGCGAGCTTGCCGACCGGCTTGCGGTGCGGCGGCCCGCCCATCTGGAGGTGGGTCAGCGCCTTCCACTCGCCGTCGGTCAGCCCGAACTCCGCGAGCGTCTCGTCGAGCATCCGGTGCAGGCGGCGGCGGATCCCGTTGATCCGGTCGACGATGCCTTCCACTTCATGGTCGACCGCCCCAGGCAGCTCGTTCGACGCCAGCCAGCGGTCGATGTGGTCCTGCTCGTCCTCGTTCACCGGTCGCATTCTTTCTCCAAAATGTCTTGACGTCAAGAGACTTGAAGTGTAACCTCTTGATTCGAGATCGAGATACTTTGGATCGAAAGGAGCCGCCGGATGCTGGAGCACGAGATTCGCACAGAAGCCGCCAGAGCACGGGCGGCGCGCCTGAGCAGCGACTGGTCTCCGATCCCGCCGCGCCATCGCGTACGCCTGACGCTCGGCCGCTGGCTGATCGGGGCCGGTCGCCGGCTCACGGCGGAACCGCGCGCGTCAGCCTTCGCGCATGAAGCCCTGGCGCGCCGCGCTCACTAGCGCGACGGCCTCGGGGAAGAGCACGCGCATGGCGTCGCGCAGGGCGATCGCCTGCTCGTCCGCCCCGCCCGTCGACTGAACCTGCTGGAGCGCGGCAGCGGTCAGCTCGACCGCGGTGTTGAGGGTCAGCGTCGCAAACTGCTCGCGCTGCGCCTCCTGCACCGTCTCCGCCTGCTGCTCCGCGAACTCACGCAGGTTGCGCATCAGATCCTCGGGGTCGCCCCCGAACGGGAAACCGAAACCGCTGCCTTCCATGGGGCCAGATTAGCTCAGCGGACGCTTGTAGCCGCGCTCGACGTCGCGCTCCAGCTCCTCGACGGCCTCGACCGCGCCCCTGACCGCCGCTGCGACCTCGGTGCCGGCCTGCGCGCCGAGCTCGTCGAGCAGCGCGGGGCTCGCGACGCGCGGGGCGTCGGGCTCCACGCCAGCGGCGTCCTCGGCGACCTCGCACAGGGCGGCGATCGAGACCGCCTCCTGCACGAGCGAGCGGTCCTCGACGGGGACGCCGGTCGCGTCGAGCACGAGCCAGCTCGTCTCCCCTCCCCCGCCGAAGGCGCACACGTACAGGCGAATCCCGCCCGCCGGCTCGGCGGGGACGATGCCGGTGACCTCCTCGCCCTCGGCCGCGTGCCGGCCCGCCGCCTCCGC
>DASTHF010000077.1:0-5399 GCA_035605615.1 Solirubrobacterales bacterium | reverse complement strand
TCGACCTGCACGAACTGATGCGCCGCTACGGCGGCAACGAGGTGGCGGCGCTCGCCGCCTACAACGCCGGTCCGGCCAACGCCGACCGGTGGGGCGGGCGCGACCTGACCCTGGCAGCGATCCCGCTCGGCGAGACGCGCGGCTATGTCGCCGAGGTGCTCGAAAAGCAGCGCGCCTACCGCGACGCCTACCCGAAGGAGCTGGGATATTGAGCGCCTCGCCGCGGCCGCGCCTCGCCGCCCTGGCATTCGCGGTCGGCCTCGTCCTGGCCGACTCCTCGATCGTCGTCCTGGCGCTGCCGCAGATCTACCGCGAGCTCGACACCAGCGTCGCCGGGGTGACCTGGGTGCTGATCTCCTTCAACCTGGTGATGGCGCTGGCCGCCGTCCCCGCCGCGCACCTGGCGCGCCGCGTCGGGCCGGGCCGAGCCGCGGCCGTGGGGCTGGCCGTCTTCGCCGGCGCCGGCATCGCCTGCGGGGTCTCGTCTTCGCTTGGGTCGCTGATCGCCGCTCGCTGCGTGCAGGCGCTGGGCGGCGCCGCCACGGTGACCGCCGTGCTGGAGCTGCTTCCCGCCACCACCGGATCGGAGCGCCGCGCCGTCACGGTCTGGGCGGCGGCTGGGGCGACGGGCGCGGCGCTGGGGCCCGCGGTCGGCGGCCTGCTCACGCAACTGGTCTCCTGGCAGTCGATCTTCCTCTTCCAGGCGCCGGCCGCGCTCGCCGCCGCGGTGCCGATCCTCGCGGTCGCTCGGCACGAGGCGGCGACCGGCGTGGTCGCCTCCGAGCTGCGCCGCACGGGCAGGCCCCACCTGCTCGCCAACCTGGCGCTGGCGATGGTCTCGGCGGCGATCGCCGCGGCACTCTTCCTGCTCGTCCTGCTGCTGATCGAGGGCTGGCGCCTCTCGCCGATCGGCGCCGCGATCGTGGTCAGCGCGATGCCGCTCTCGGCCCTCGCCGGCGCCCGCCTCGGGCCCTCGCTCGGCAGCGCCCGCGCCCGTGCCGCGGCCGGGGCGATCCTCGTCGCCGGCGGCCTCGGCGCGCTGGCGCTGCTGCCGAAAGCGACTGTGGCGCTGACGCTGCCGCCGCAGATCCTGGTGGGGGTCGGCATCTCGCTCGTCCTCTCGGCGCTGACCGAGACGGCGCTGGGGGGCCGGGCGCCGCAGGCGATCCACGGCGGCTGGACGATCTCCGCCCGCCACGCCGGCGTCGTCGTCGGCCTGCTGGCGCTGACGCCGATCTTCACCGCCGACATCGCCCAGCAGCGCCACGACGCGATCGACGCCGCCACCGCGGTCGTGCTCGACTCGCGCGTCGAACCGCTGCTCAAGCTGCAGCTCTCGCGGCGGATCGAGGAACGGCTGGAAGGCGAGAGGGGGAAGGTGCCGACACTGGGGCCGGCCTTCGAGCCGCTGCCGGAAGACTCGGTCGACCGTGCCGCGGTGCTGCAGCTGAAGAGCGAACTGCAGGACCAGCTCGACCGCGGCGCCACCCACGCCTTCAGCGCCTCCTTCGGGCTCGGCGCGCTGCTCGCCCTGCTCGCCCTCGTCCCGATCGGCCTGGCGCGGAGGGTGGATCTGTGACCTCGGAGCGCGAACATTCACCGGGGACGCGATGAACCGAGGCAAGTCACTGGTCCTCTGCGCGATCGCCATCTCGCTGGCGCTGCCCCTCGTCTACCTGGCGGCGGGAGGCAGTTCCTACGCGCCGGCCAAGGTGCAGGATCCCTGCAAGCGGCGGCCCTGGCGCAACCCGGAAGGGATCCAGGAAATCGTCCAGCAGTTCTCCCTCTCCGCCCTCGACGGCGCCGCCTGCGAGCTCGGCGTCAGCCGTGAGCGCCTCGCCCGCGCCCTCGCCACGCCACAGTCGCGCGAAGCGTTCGCGCGCCGCTTCCACATCGGCGACGCGCAGCTCGCCAAGGCTATCCGGGCGGGTCTCCTGCGGGCGGTGAGCGACGCCGAAGCCGCCGGCGCCCTCCCCCCGCTGATCGGCGAGCCCCTGCGCTCGACGCTGCGCCGGGTCCCGCTCGAAGAGGGGATCGAACTGATCCGCAACGCCCGCTCGCTGCTCGACCGCTTCCAGACCTACCTCGGCCCGGCCCAGGGCATGCTCGAACAGGTCCTGCCCTAGCTCCCTTTGATCTGGAAGCGGCTCTGGGCCGGGATCCAGCGGATGCCGCTGCTGAGCTCGTTCGGGGTCGTGTCGAGCGCGGCGCAGAGCTTCATGATCGTGGCCAGGCGCGGCTCGCGGCCGCCGCGCTCCAGCAGCGAGATCTCGGTGCGATGGAGGTCGCAGCGAAAGCCCAGCTCCTCCTGGGAGATCTGCTTCTTCTGCCGCGCCTTGCGCAGGTTGGTGGCGAAACGGTCGCGTGGCTTCATGGGCGGCATTCTGCGGCGGCGACGACAGAACATCTACAGACAACATGCCGCTGATGAGCGAACGCCCATAGCCCTCGTGGCGAGCCTCGTTAATGTGGCTCCGTGCCCGATTTCAAGCTGAATCGCGCCTACACGCCGACCGCCGACCAGCCGCAGGCGATCGCCGCCCTGGCCGAGGGCCTGGAGGTCGGCGAGCGGTTCCAGACGCTGCTCGGCGCGACCGGCACCGGCAAGACCTTCACGATGGCCGGGACGATCGCTGCGGTGCAGCGTCCCTCGCTCGTGATCGCCCACAACAAGACGCTCGCCGCGCAGCTCTGCAACGAGTTCCGCGAGTTCTTCCCCGAGAACGCGGTCGAGTACTTCGTCTCCTACTACGACTACTACCAGCCCGAGGCCTACGTCCCCGCGCAGGACCTCTACATCGAGAAGGACTCCTCGATCAACGACGAGATCGACCGCCTCCGCCACGCCGCCACCGCCGCCCTCCTCGCCCGCCGCGACGTGATCATCGTCGCCTCGGTCTCCTGCATCTACGGGATCGGCTCGCCGCAGGTCTACAACGAACGGATGCAGCTGTTCAAGGTGGGCGAGGAGATCGACCGCGACGAGGTGCTGCGCAAGCTGGTCAAGATGCAGTACCGGCGCAACGACACGGTGCTGGGGCGCGGCAGCTTCCGGGTGCGCGGCGAGGTGCTGGAGATCATGCCCTCCTACGCCGAGTCCGCCTACCGGATCGCGCTGTTCGGCGACGAGATCGAGTCGATCCAGCACTTCGACCCGCTGACCGGCGAGGTGCTCGACACGATCGACCACATCTCGGTCTGGCCGGCCTCGCACTACGTGACCAGGGACGAGACGCTGGAACGCGCGGTCGAGGAGATCCGCGCCGAACTGGAGGCGCGCACGGCCGAATTCGAGGCCGAAGGCAAGCAGCTCGAGGCGCACCGCCTGCGCCAGCGCACCGCCTACGACATCGAGATGCTGAAGGAGCTGGGCTTCACCTCGGGGATCGAGAACTACTCCCGCATCCTCGACGGCCGTCCGCCCGGCAGCCCGCCGCACACCCTGATCGACTACTTCCCCGACGACTTCGTCTGCTTCGTCGACGAGTCACATCAGACGATCCCGCAGCTGGGCGGCATGTACGAGGGGGACCGCTCTCGCAAGCAGACGCTGATCGACTACGGCTTCCGGCTGCCCTCGGCGATCGACAACCGGCCGCTCAAGTTCGACGAGTTCCTCGAACGGGTCGGCCGGCTGGTGATGGTCTCGGCGACGCCGGGGCCGTTCGAGCGGGCCGAGGCGACGCGGACGGTCGAGCAGATCGTGCGCCCGACCGGGATCGTCGACCCGGAGATCGAGGTGCGTGAGACGAGGAACCAGATCGACGACCTGATGAACGAGATCAGGGCACGGGCCGAGGCGGGCGAGCGCGTCCTCGTCACGACGCTGACCAAGAAGATGGCCGAGGACCTGACCGCCTACCTGCTCGAGTACGGGATCAAGGTTCGCTACCTGCACTCGGAGATCGACACGCTGGAACGGATCCAGATCGTCCGCGAGCTGCGGCTCGGCGAGTACGACGTGCTGGTCGGGGTCAATCTGCTGCGCGAGGGGCTCGACCTGCCGGAGGTGTCGCTGGTGGCGATCCTCGACGCCGACAAGGAGGGCTTCCTACGGGGTGAGACCAGCCTCGTGCAGACGATCGGCCGCGCCGCCCGCAACGTCAACGGCCGCGTCCTCATGTACGCAGACAGGGAGACCGCGGCGATGCGATACGCGATCCGCGAGACCGACCGCCGCCGTGCGATCCAGGTCGCCTACAACGAAGAGCACGGGATCACGCCGGAGACGGTCCGCAAGGGGATCTCGGAGATGGCCGAGTTCCTGGCGATGGAGGACCGGGCGCCCGCCAAGCGCCGTCGCCGGCGCGGCGAGGCGCTTGCCAACCCGAAGGAGCTGGAGCGCACGATCGTCGAGCTGGAGGAGGAGATGCTGGCCGCCGCCGACGACCTCCGCTTCGAGGAGGCGGCCCGCATCCGCGACGAGCTGAAGGAGTTGCGCCGCGACCTGGACGGCTTGCGCGCCGCCAGCTGATCATCCCGCCCCACCTCCTCACCCTCCCGCCACCCCGTCGTCTCGTCCGCTCGAACGCAGTTTTTCTCGCTTGGCGAGCGAAAGTGCGTTCGAGCGGGGGGAATACCTAACCTTGAAGGCATGTCGATCGACGTGAGCGAGGCGAGCTTCGGGCAGGAGGTGGTCGAGCGCTCCCATCAGGTTCCGGTTGTCGTCGACTTCTGGGCCGCGTGGTGCGGGCCGTGCCGCACCTTGACCCCGGCCCTCGAGGCGGCGGAGGCTGCGCGCAAGGGCAAGGTCGTCCTGGCCAAGGTCGACGTCGATGCCAACCAAGCGCTTGCCGCCCGTTTCGGCGTCCAGGGAATCCCTGCCGTGAAGGCCTTCCAAGACGGCGCCGTCGTCAGCGAGTTCGTCGGCGCGGTGCCGCGTGCGAAGGTCGAGGAGTTCTTCGACTCGCTCGTTCCGTCGCGCGCCGACGAGCTGCTCGGGTCGGGCGACGAGCTCTCGCTGCGTGAGGCGCATGAAATGGAGCCGCGGCGCGCCGACATCGCGGTGGCGCTGGCCCGCAAGAGGCTGGAGCGGGGCGCCATCGACGAGGCGCTGGAGGCGGTCGAGGGAATCGAGGGCGACTTCGCCGCCGAGGGCATCGCCGCCCGCGTTCGGCTCACCCGCGCCGACATCGGTGTCGACGCATTCGCCGCGCTCGACCGCGGTGATCGCGACGCCGCGCTCGACGCGCTGCTCGAGCGACTCGGGGAAGACGGCGACAGCGATTCCGCCCTCGACGCCCAGCAGCGGCAGGATCTGCTGCGCCGCGCCATCGTGGGGATCCTCAACGAAGTCGACCCGGCCGATCCCGCCGCTCGCGCCTACCGCCGCCGCCTCTCCGCCGCCCTCGGTTGACCTCCCCCTCGAACGCAGTTCTTCTCGCTTGGCGAGATCAACT
>DASTHF010000041.1:0-13410 GCA_035605615.1 Solirubrobacterales bacterium | reverse complement strand
CGAGATTTCTGAGGCTGGATTGATCCTGATCGGGGAGCCGGGGCTGGGCAAGACGACAGCCCTAAGGTCCGAGTACGAGCGGCTGCGCGATCACATCAAGGGACATGGGGCCGGCTCTGAGTTAGTCCAGTGGGTACCGCTTGGGCAAACCCGCGACCTACTCCGCCTTCGAGAATTGATCTTCGAGGCCGAGTCATTCAAGGAGTGGCGCTCGGGAGATGGCGTTTTGCATCTCTTTCTCGACTCCTTAGACGAGGCGCGCCTGAAGATCGAGCGGGTGGCAGACGTGCTGATTGAAGGGCTCGAGAATGCCGACTTCTCACGCCTTAACCTGCGTCTCACCTGCCGAAGCGCGGACCGCCACAACGGCTTGGAGGAGACCCTCAAGCAGTGGTTCGGGGAAGAGCGCTTTGCAGTCATGGAGCTTGCGCCCCTCAACCGAAAGGACGTTGAGGACCTTGCCGCTGAGCGAAATCTCGATCCCGATGAGACGGTCGGAGCGCTAATTGACGCTGAATTGCAACCCCTGGCGATGGTGCCAGAATCGCTCGGTTTCCTTCTCGACGCGATCGTTTCGACGGGAGAGATTCCTGCGAATCGCGCCGAGCTCTACGAGCGTGGGCTTGCACTCCTGGTGCGTGAGCCAGATGAGGACCGCCGCAACTACCCACAGCAGCGCCAGTCCCAACTAAGTCCTGGGGGAAGGCTGGCGATCGCCTCCAGAATGGCTGCCGCCCTTCTGCTCTCCGGTCGTACCACCATCAGCCCAGACGAGCCGGGAATAAGCACCGACCAGACCACAATGGCGAGTCTCAGCGGAGGTAACGAGACCGACGTGCTTCTCGCAGTGCCCGAAGAGGTCGAGGTGGATGAACTGGCAATCAAAGACGTGCTCGGGACCGCGCTTTTCACGGCTCACGGATCACGCGGGATGGCCTTCTCTCAGGCAGCCTATGCAGAGTTTCTTTGCGCCCGATGGCTCGCGTCCGGGGCTCTTAGCGAGTCACAGATCGAGTCCCTCTTGTACATCGAAGTTGCCGGCCGCGCCAGGATTGTCCCGCAACTCCACGAGGTCGCGAGCTGGCTGGCCCGCCTATCCCCGGCCTTTTGCCAGGAGCTACTGGACCGAGATCCCAAGGTTCTTCTTCGGGCGGATCCCGCCGGACTCGATGACACAGAGCGGGCCCAACTGGTTGATGCTCTGCTGGCCGGGGTTCGCTCGCTCGAAATCGGGAGGTGGGACCGGGTGATGCGAATTAACTACTCGGCTCTTTCCCATTCCAATCTCACGGCTCAGCTTCGAGACGTCATCTTCGATCAGAACGAGGAATCCTTTGCACGACAGGTCGCCTGTGACGTAGCCGGCGCCTGCGACTTGAAAGGCCTCTCGAACGAGCTCACCGACTTGGCTCTAAGTGACTCAGTCCCGATCGAGGTGCGGGTAGCCGCCGTCGGTGCTCTGGAAGACATAGGAGGCGACGCCGACCTCCGGCGTCTGGTCGACCTCGCCATGGACCCACCGGCCGACGATACGGACGATGAGCTGAAGGGTCACGTCCTCTCGGCTCTCTGGCCCAGACACCTCAGCGCAGAAGAGTTGTTCGGAGCGATGAGCAAGCCGAAACGACTGCATCTCTACGGGATCTACAAAGCCTTTCTCTGGCGCCGGCTGACGAAGTCACTCGACCCCGGGGACCTCGGTCCTGCCCTTGCCTGGGCCGCAGGTCTTCCCGTGGAAGCGTTTTCGACCGATGTGCTGCAGGACCTAAGGGAGCAAATCTTGGTCCAAACATGGCCCGAGCTGCACGAACGAAACGAGCTTCTCGATTCTTTCGTGACCGCAATCACTCCAACCCTGCGCGAGAACGTCAATCTGCTCTCAGCTGAGACTCAGAAAGAACAACCTGAGGTCTTTACCGAGAGCGAACCGCGACGTCTACTTGTCGAGCGCCTAATCCCAGTCATCGCCTCTGGCGACCTGCGGGCGCTCGATCTGGTCACCAGCAGCCCATCGTTGGTGCGACCGGGGGATGGAGAGTGGCTTGTCGACCTTCTCGAGACAGCAGTCGGCACCGAGGGAGAGACCGTACACGCGGAGCTGGTGCGTGGCCTGCTGATGTTCGGAGGCGCCGACGACGAAGCGGTGTATCGAGGCCGGGAAAGAAGTTGCGTGCTGCGGGATTTGACTTCCTCCTACTTCGATCCCGTGCAGCTCGACTCCGACGAGGCGCAGACTGGACGCGAGAGGTACGCGGAGCGAAAGCGGTGGGAACGTGACGATGAGGAAGAAGAAAGCACGAAGCTGGACATCCGCGGCGGAGTCACCGAGTCGCTGGAGCGATATGAAGACGGCGAGACGGTCGGATTCTGGCTTGCAACCCGCTGGCTGGAAATCGACCCGCGCCGAAAGCAATACGAAGTCACCGTCTCAGATCCGCGAAAGCTTGCCGGCTGGGAGTTGATCGACGCAGGGCTGCGAGAGCGGTATGCCAAGTGCGCGAGCAAGTACCTAGAAACGGCCGATCTCGACTCGAACGAGTGGTTTGACAGGAGAAACCTCTACTGGCCGGCCTGGGCGGCGTATCGGGCATTGCGACTCCTCTACGAGACTGACCGTGAGAAGGTCGATTCGTTCGAAAAGGCTGTTTGGCGCCGTTGGGCACCGGTGATTGTCGGGTGGCCCCGAGACGAGAGTACCGAGGGCGAGGGCGATTTCCATGACTGGTCACTGGCGCGACTAAACGAAGAAGACCCTGCAGTTGCGGCCCGATGGTTCCTGCGCCGCCTCGACCAGGAACTTCGTAAGGATCCACTTCCGTCGGTCCTGTGGCGGTTCGAGAGGATTTGGAACTCAACTCTCGAGGCAGAGATCCTCAAACGAGCGAAGCGCTCCTACCGAAGCCCCGAGAGCCGCGTGGCTCTTCTCCGGCTACTAATGCTACGCGGCTCGAGTGAGGCGTTGACCCACGCTCGCCGACTCCTAGTTCCCTCCGCCCTAACGAACGGGAGGCGTCGCGAGTTGGCTGTCGGGATCGCCGTCTTGCTCTATCGCGAGCAACCCGACGGCGAGTGGGGCCTCATCAAGAGGCTCATGACCATCGACGAAGAGTTTGGAAAGGAAGTGATTAGCGCGCTCGCCGGCCGGGAGTCTGGTCTGCCGCCAAAAATGTCCTCGCGAGACGCAGCCGACTTGTATGTGTGGGTACTCGACCGATTTCCCGCTGGGGAGGACCCTGATATCGAAGGAGCACATTCGGTCAGCCCGCGAGAGCAGATTGGCGATTGGCGAAATCGGCTGATCAGCATCCTTTCGGGCCGCGGTACGCCAGAGGCCGTGGATGCGCTGGTCTGGCTAGAGAAGCAGAGACCCGAGCTTCTGTACCTGCGCCGGATGATCTGGGACGCGAAAGAGGCGGTTGAGAGGTCGGAATGGCAACCACCTCGGCCGGAGGAGGTAGTCCGCCTCTCCGCCTCGCACGACCACCTGTTCCTGAGGTCTGCACGCGATCTTCGCCGCGCGGCTCTTGATTCGCTGGAGCGGGCCCAGCAGAGATTGAAGGGGCGTCAAAACGAGGCTGCCTTCCTTTGGGATTCAAGAATTCGGCGACCAAAGCCCGAGCGCCTGGTCTCCCAATGGATCGCCAACCACTTCACCTCAGATCTAGGCGGGGAAGGAATATTCGTCGGGCGCGAGCTGGAGGTACGCGTGAACCCGGGGGGACACCCGGGTCGCGCAGTCGACATTCAACTCAGCGCAGCCGCCGCCGATAGCCGGCCCGGTTCGGTCAAAGAGCTGATTGTGGCGATTGAGGTGAAGTGCTGCTGGAACAAGGATCTAGACACGGCCATGGATGACCAGCTGTTCCAGCGCTACCTCGACGCTCATAACGACCAAGGTATCTATGTGATCGCACATTTTGACTCGCCAAAATGGGATGACAGCGATACCGTAAACAGGCAAGCATGTAGGCGCCGGGACGCAGCCGAAACTGAGACTTTCTTTGAAAACCAGGCAGAGGAGATCAGTGCCCGCGGAATGAGCGATGTGAGCTCCTACATGCTCGACTGCCAGGTCCCGGCCTAGACCAGGCAGGCCCGGGCTAGTCTCCCGAGTCGCGTTTACGGCTCGGAGAAGGGGAAGTCCCAGACGTATCCGTGTCGTAGGCAGGTATCGGCATCTTCTTGTGAGAGGCCGAGGTCATCGAGCATGTTGGACTCGATCACGAAGAGGAGGCGCCGGTTGAAATGCGCCAGGTCCGCTCCTTCCGCAACGCGGTCCCCTTTATCCCCCCAGTGAGTCAACCAGTTGCGTGTATCGGACCCAGTTGACACCAGCTCTTCGACAAACGAGTCAGTCCATGTCTCGAGCGCGGCGCGACGAACTACCCAGGTGAGCCGCTCTCGCTGGGATTGCCGATTGCTGTAGCGGAGATCGCGCGCGTAGAGTCCCCGAACCGAAGCGTCCTCCCCGGACAGGGATTTGAGCATTGTCTTGCAATATGCTTCGTGATCGACGTCCGAAAGAGGCTTTTCGTCATGGAGGGTGCGGTGATAGGCCTCGGCAAATGCCATCAGGTTGAGGAATTCGTTCTCGATGGTTATGGCGGGCGAGTTCAAGGTGCCAAAGAAGAAGGCGGAGGAGGAGCCGAGGCTTCGGTGCAATTTGAACCACGCCTGAACAAGCTTGGCCGTATCGATGATCCCAGCCGGGAGCAGGTCGCGCTGGTAGAAGCTGTAATGGCTTCGGGGGCCGATTGTCGTCTCGTTGCGCTCAAAGATGCGCACCGAGGCGAAGGGGTCGGCGATGTCGGGTGAGCCCGATATGCCTTCGACCACTGAGCGCTCCCGGTTCGCGAAGATCATCAGGTCACGCAGCGGGGAGATCCACTGGTCGTGCCATTCGGAGAGTGAAAGCGGGACCGGGACCTCGATGGTAATACCCGACGAAGATTCCTCGACCCGCCGATACGGCCCTCCTGACTCCAAGGAGTCGACGGTCATCTGCATGGATGCGTCCTCGACTTCTACTTGCAGGATTTCGAATGCGGAGTCTGCGCGAGGGCGATTAAGCGTCGGCCCGATACCCGAATAGCTCCCGGTCAGCCACTCGAGCAAGCCCCGAAGCGAGAGGCTCAAGTAGTTGAACTTGACGTCCTCAGCAGCACCAAAATGAGCGCCGAGAGCCAAAGTCTGGCCGACGATCTCTGCGCGAGATCGGTCGCCACTGGACTGCAAGTTGCGAATGCCGCTTTCCAGCAACGTGAATGAGGTACCGGTGAAGGTCTCGCCTTGGAGTGCTGGCCAAAAGGACTTCGTCCGGTCGCCCACCTCCGGAAGCCAATCGGCGCCCATTACGGTGAGTTCAATTGCTCTCTCGGGGTCGTAGCTGATCCTTCCCGGCGCCAGGGACTTGCCAGGAGGGCCGACAAGCACTTCTTCTTCAAAGGGCTGCCGGCGAGCCGAGCCAGGAATTTGCAGAAAGGCCACCGAGCGTAGACGCTACATCCAGCCGAGCCCGGCGCCTAGGGAGCCGGAGGTCCTAGGACTCGATCCCACGCAGCGCAAGTTTCCTGAGCTGCCAAGGATGCGAGACGATGTGCGCCTATCCTCTTGGCGTGGGTGAGACTGAATTCACGTGGCGCGACTACGAGGATCACATCTTCAAGAGGCTCTCCGAATGGGCTGGCATGGAGGCTGAGGTGCTGTTCGATCAGAAGCTCCGGGGCAAGTTCAGCGAAGTCGACCGCCAGATCGACATCTTGATTCGGGGGCGCTTTGCAAATGCAACGACCCGTGACATGACAGCCGCTGTTGACTGCAAGTACTACACCCGAGAGATTGACGTCAAGAAGGTCGATGAATTCCTCGGTTTCATTGACGACGTTCAGACGGACATGGGCATTTTGGTAACGAACCGCGGATTTACCCCCGCTGCGAAACGCCGGGCGTCGCGAGGCCTTGATCTCCAGGTGATCGTGGCTGATATCGATCGCATCCCGCCGTCCTACTTTTCCTCTTTCGATGAGGGTTACTACGAAAGCGAGTTCTACGAGACCGGTTTGTATGGGCACGGCGACACCGGGGCGATAATTCGCTACTTCTACCTCGACCCGCAAGCAAGCGAATATTCCTACGATCCCGATCACCCTCCGGAGCAGATTGACGATGTTGTCTGCAGCGGCTCGATCAGCGAGATCACGTGGGGTGACGACGAGTCTCGAGCCCGCTGCGTTCGCGAGATTTTGCGTCACCGAAATCAAGGCGAAGAGCCCGAAGACGAGGATGTCAAGCGGGTGGTTCTTGAGCTCGCCGGATGGTGGGAGGAAGGCCAGCCATGGACGATCTGGGACGGACAGCTCGGCAACCTAGGCGTTTGAGGGTGCTGACGGCGGACCCTAGGTGGGTCCGCAGCGAGGGACGATGAGCACAGAGCCCGCGATGCTGAGCGAGGGTGAATGATCCAGTCGCCACTGCTGAACGCAATTTTCGAGCACGCTACGGGCGCAATCTGAAGGAGTCTGGGATCCACGTCGTAGACCTCGGTGGTGCTGGAATCCCAAAGAAGACGGATCGCCCGTTGAGTGCGGTCCGTACCTACGCCAACTACTACCTCCTGGTCTTCGACAACGAGGGCAACACTCAGAAGTTGATCGAAGAGCTTGGGCGCCGGGGTCAAAAAAATTGAGCGCGACCCCAGACTAAGATCTGGAACGAGAGCCTGGAGGCCGACAACTTCTCGATTGACGAGATCTGCGCCGTCGTGGAGTCGATGGCAGGCGAGGCGGGGGGTTCACTGAGCATCGACCGCAGTAGAGCAGCCGCCTTCTACACTGACGGGAAGATCGGACTGGTGGAGGTCATCGCCGGGATCGCCGCGGAGAGCGACTTCACCGTCTCAAAGCCGGCCCTCGCCGAGCGATTGGGGCAGCTCGCCGTCGAAGAGCAGGAGCATGACGGCGAGACGCGGGAGATTCTCGATCTGGCTGAGCACCTGCTGCGGCTGGCAGGGGCAAGCCGCATCCTGCGCGGCAGGCTGAGGAGCTAGGAGGAGCGATCCAGCTTCGCGTCGCCAGAGACTCAACCGAGTTTCTTGTCGATCGAGATCCCGCCAAACAAAAGAAGCCAGACCAAGGTGCGGCGCTGCCTTGGGCACGGCGAATAGCCGCGCCCTGGGCGCGGCTATTCGCCGCTCGGCTCGGGCGCTTCCGCTTGCGGCGCCGGTTCTTCGGCGGCGGGCGGCGCTTCGCTCGGCGGCGGCGGGCTTTCGGCGGGCGGCGCGCTTTCGGCCGGAGGAGTCGGGGGCGGGCTCGCCGGTCCGCCCACGGCGACGACGACGGTGCCGCCGCTCGCTTCGGCGCCCGGCTGCGCTTCGGCTCCGGTCACGCCCGGCGCCGAGGTTTTACCCGTCCCTTCGCCGCCGGACGGCGGGCCGCTGCCCGCGCTCGACTGGCCTGCCGGCGCTTCCGTGGTCGTGGCGGCCGCTTCCGGCGCGGCGGCGGGCGGTGCCGCTTCCGCCGGGGGCGGGGCGAGGGCCGGCTGCGTTGGGGTGTGACGCGGCGCCGGCTTTGGTGCCGGACGCGCCGGGGCGATCCCAGCGCTCACCCGCCCGTCGACCCTGCGCGAGATCGCGGCAGGCTGCGCGGCCGGTCCCGCCGTTTCCTGCTGCTTCACCTCGACCGCGCCCGCGGCGCCGGCCGTGATCACCGCCGCGGTGACGACGCCCGCCACCGCCTTGGTGCCGAGCGCGCCGCCGACGGCCCCCAGGCCGCTGGCCGCGCCGCTGCCGCCGATCGCCGCGCCGACGCCCCCCGCGGTCCCTGCGCCGGCGCCCGTGCCGCCCGCTCCCGCTGCCGCGCCGGCGCCGCCCGAGGCGCCGCCGCCGAACCCCAGCTTGGAGGCGAGGAAGCCCTTCAGCGCCAGCAGCGGGCCGACCGGCGAGAGCGCCGCCAGCACCTTGTCGTTGGCCCGGATCTCGGCTCGGAAGGCGGCGCACTGCTTGCAGTCGCGCACGTGCCGCCGCACCGTCCCGGAGACCTTGCGCAGTCCCTCGGCGGCCTCCGCCAGCTCCAGCCGCACCTCGCCACAGGTCAGCTGGCGCGCCTGGCTCGACTCGGCCAGCGAGATACGCGCCCGTACCAGCAGCGACTTCACCGAGGGCACGCTGGTGTCCATCGCCAGGGCTATTTCCTCGTAGGACATCGCGTCCATCTCGCGCAGCATCAGGGCGCTGCGCTGCGTCTCGGGCAGCTTGCCCACGTCGGCGAGCAGCTGGCGGAACTCCTCGCGGTTGTGGACGCGCTCGGCGGTCGACGCCGCTTCGACTCCCGGCACCAGGTCCATCGATTCGCTCGCGGCGGCGGTCGGCTTGCGCAGGTGATTGAGGCAGCGGTTGCGGGCGATCCGGTAGAGCCAGGGCCGCAGGTTGATCTCGCGCTCGTCGGCCAGCATCGCCCGGTAGGCGTTGACGAAGACCTCCTGGAGGACGTCCTCGGCGTCCTCGGTCGAGCCCAGCATCTGGCGGCAGAAGCCGAGCAGGCGGCCCTGGTAGCGGTCGACGATCGTCTCGAAGGCGCCCGCGTTGCCGCTCCGCGCCATCGCGATCAGCCGCTCGTCGCCCTGCAGCTTGAGCAGTGGAGAGCGCCGGGCGAGCAGTCCGCGCTGACTGGCGTGTGTTAAGGCGGAAGCCTCCAAGCCTCACTCTCCAGGGAAAGGCGTTTCCTCTAGTTGGGACACGGTAACAGCGCCCAAGTTGCGGTGGCGAAGGATCTGTTCCCGCGTCGTTTGCCTACTCGTTCAACGGGAATCGGCGCGGAGGATCAGGCCCGACATGCCGAAGCGGCGAAAGGGGAGTGCCCGGGGCGGGACTCGAACCCGCAAGCCCCCTGAGGGGCAGCGCCTTTTAAGGGCGCCGCTTTTGCCAGTTTCGCCACCCGGGCAACATCATTATTCCGCCGCCTGCTCGGCTTCGCCTCCGCGGGCGGCGGCAATCGCCATATCGGCGCCGCTCGCGAAGAATCAGATCGTGACGCTCGCTAATCGGTTCTGTCAATAGTCTCCGCCCATGGAGCACGGCGGTCGGATCGTCGCCAGGGCGCTCGCGTCGCGCGGCGTCAGCCATCTCTTCACCCTGTCCGGGGGACATCTGTTCTCCATCTACGACGGCTGCCGCGAGGAGGGCATCGAGATCGTCGACGTTCGGCACGAGCAGTCGGCGGCCTTCGCGGCGGAGGGCTTCGCCAAGGCGACGCGGCGGGTCGGGGTGGCGGCGCTGACCGCCGGGCCCGGGGTGACGAACGGGATCAGCGCGATCGCCGGCGCCCAGGCCAACTGCTCGCCGCTCTGCGTGCTGGGCGGGCGGGCGCCGGAGATGCGCTGGGGGTCGGGCTCGCTGCAGGAGATCGACCACCTGCCCTTCGTCTCGCCGCTGGTCAAGTCGGCCGAGACGGTGAAGGACCCGGCCGCGATCGCGGCGACCACCGCCGCGGCGCTCGACCTGGCGCTCGCCGCGCCCGGCGGGCCGACCTTCGTCGATTACCCCCTCGACGTCGTCTTCAGCGAGGCCGAGGTGGAGGTCCCGCCGCCGCCCGCGCCCGGCGCCGGCGAGCCGCCCGCCGGGGTCGAGGAGGCGGCGGCGCTGCTGGCCGCGGCGGAGCGGCCGGCGATCATGGCCGGGACCGGCCTCTACTGGAGCCGCGGCGAGAACGAGCTGCGCGAGCTCGCCGAGGCGCTTGGCATCCCCGTCCTCCTCAACGGCCTCGGGCGCGGCTGCCTGCCCGCCGACCACGAGCTGGTCTTCAGCCGGGCGCGCGGCGCGGCGCTCGGCGGCGCCGACGTGGCGCTCGTCGTCGGCGTCCCGATCGACTTCCGGCTCGGCTTCGGAGCCAGCTTCGGCGAGGAGACGAAGCTGATCCGCCTCGACGCCGCCCCCAACGCGCTGACCAGGAACCGGCTGCCCGACGTCGACCTGGTCGGCGACGTCGCCGCTGGCCTCGCCGCGATTCGTTCCGGTGCGCTTTACGCGTCCCAGAGACACATAAAGCGCACGGGAACGGGGGGGAGGCGCACCGAGCCCTGGCTCGCCGAGTTGCGCGGAGTGGAGGAAGAGAAGCGCGCCGCCGAGCGGGAGGAGCTGGACGACCCGCGCGCGCCGCTCCACCCGGTTCGGGTCTACAAGGAGCTGGGCGAGGTGCTCGACCGCGACGCGATCGTCGTCGGCGACGGCGGCGACTTCGTCTCCTACGCGGGCCGCTTCATCGAGACCTACGAGCCCGGCTGCTGGATGGACCCGGGCCCGTTCGGCTGTCTCGGCGCCGGTCCCGGGCAGGCGATCGGCGCCAAGCTGGCCCATCCGGAGCGCCAGGTCTGCCTCCTGCTCGGCGATGGCGCATTCGGCTTCGCCGGCATGGAGTTCGACACGATGGCGCGTCACGGCCTGCCCGTCGTGGGGGTGATGGGGAACAACGGCATTTGGGCGCTGGAGCACCACCCGATGAAGTTCGTCTACGGCTACTCGGTGGCGGCCGAGCTGCGCCCGGGGACGCGCTACGACGAGATGGTCGAGGCGCTGGGCTGCGACGGGGCGCTGGTGCGCGAGCCGCACGAGCTGCGGCCGGCCCTGGAGCGGGCCTTCGAATCGGGCCGCCCGACCCTCGTCAACGTCCTCACCGACCCCGAGGTCGTCTACCCGCGCAAGTCGAATCTGGCCTGAACGCTGGTTCCGGTGCGCCTTATGCGTCTGTCAGGCACATAAGGCGCACCGGAACGGCAGGAGGTGGGCCTGAACGCGAATCGACCGCCATCGCTGGCGGCCGATTCAGTGATCCCTCAGGACGGGCAGGGGTACGTCTTCAGGGACCAGTTCTATTTGGTGGGCTCAGACGGCGGGAGGCGCCATGATGCGGCAATCGTCCGAACCCTGTACCGGGGTCGCGGGGAAGTCTCCCTCTCGATCCCGATGCGGCGATTATGCGGTCGCATATCCGGTCTGTCCAGAAGCGCCGTTTCTCGCTACTGAAATATAGGTAGAGACCATCTACCAACTTTTATGGGTTAGGGCCTCAGATTTACCCATATGTAGTGACGCCCAGCCGCCGGCTGTCCAGCGCGCACCCCTGTTTTTTGGCTTGTAAACAGGGATTTTACGAAAAATCCCGGCCGGATCACCGGCTGGAGGAGGCGGCGATCGCCGTTCCGTACAGGATGTCGTGCTCGGAGACGCGCAGCCGCTCCAGCCCGAAGGTCCGCATCGCCTCGATCAGGATCACGACGCCGGCGACGATCGTCGGGGCGCGGTCCGGGTGCAGGCCGGGGACCCCCGCCCGCTCCTCGAGCGGCGCCGCGGCGAGGCGCGAGAGCAGGCGCTGGATCGTGGGGAGCTCGAGGACGTGGCCGTGCACCAGCTCGGGGTCGTAGGGCTCGAGCTCCATCTCGACCGCGGCGAGCGAGGTGGGGGTGCCGGCGACGGCTATCGCCGCGGTCGGGCGCAGCTCGGGGCCTCCGTCGGCGACCGCCGCCTCGATCAGCGCCCGGGCGTCGGCCGCGAGCGCCTCGAGCTCGACGGTGGTGGGGGGGTCGGAGGCGATGTGGCGCTCGGTGTGGCGGACGACGCCCGCCTGCAGCGAGGCATGGAAGGAGATCTCGTCCCCGGTCCCGACCACCAGCTCGGTCGAGCCGCCGCCGATGTCGATCACCAGGGTCGGCTCGGTCGGCTGTCGCTCGACCGTCGCGCCCAGGTAGGTGAGCCGCGCCTCCTCCTCGCCGTCGAGCACCCGCGCCGCCAGCGCGAACCGCTCGCGCAGCTCGGCCAGGAAGGCGCCGCCGTTCGAGGCGTCGCGGACCGCGCTGGTCGCGATCGCATCCAGCCGCTCGGCGCCCGCCTCGCGGCAGAGCTCCAGGTGGCCGGCGATCGCCTCGCAGACCGCCTCGATCCCCTCCGTGGAGAGCTGGCCCGAGAGGTCGACGCCCCGCCCCAGCCGCGTCACGCAGCTGCGCCGCTCGACCTCGGCCACCCTTCCGTCGGCGACGTCGGCGACCAGCAGCCGGGTCGAGTTGGTGCCGATATCGATCGCCGCGACCCTTTGGGAGCCCGTTTGCATGGGCTCGGCACTCTATTCCGAGGTTGCTAGCATTGGCCTACCGCCGCGGGGTGGAGCAGTCAGGTAGCTCGTCGGGCTCATAACCCGAAGGTCGCGGGTTCGAATCCCGCCCCCGCTATAGGCCGGAAACCCGCTCACAGAGCGGGTTTTCGCGTTTTCGGGGAGCGCCGACAACCCCGGAAAACTCCCCTGGGGCAACGCCTGGGGCAACACGAGGTCCGAGAGAGATTCAGCGGAAGGCCTTGAGAAGGTCCCGCGGTCCGCCTATAGCTCGTCGCGACAAGCGACAAGGATGGCTCCGGCAACGCTGGATCACGCCCGGGGCCGGCACCGAAGGAGGGCCTTCGATGCAGGGCAAACGCTACTCGCCAAAGTCCTTGCTGGCCGGCATCGCGCGGTCCCTCGATGCCCTGGGCGGAAGGAGGGGCGCGATGCCGGCCGCCACCACGATCGGCCGCAAGCAGCGCGACGCGCTCTACCAGCTGGTGCGCGATCACCTGAGCGGCCTGAACGACGTCTGGATCGCGATGGAGCGCGACAAGGACTTCGCCACCGCCAGGCGGCTCGGCTTGGAGTTCGGCAGCGACCTTCGGTTGCTCGAGGATCTCGGCTGGGGCGAGGAGGATGATCGAGAGACGGTCGTACTGACGATGCTGCCCTCCGAGCTTGAGCGCATCCTCAACCGCCTCCGCGACGAAGCCGAGGAGGGCTTCTTTGGATCGCCCGCGGAGCGCACTTCCCGAGCGGCAGACGAGGAGACCGACCGGCGTCTGCTGCTCGCGATGAATAGCTGCGAGGAGCTCTTGGGCGCGCTCGATCGGCACGCAGAGAGGAGGTCATCATGAACGGGAAGCAAATGGCCGAGCAGGCGGTGATGGACGCCGTCGCCGCCCGCGGCGAGGCGACGGTCGAGGAGGTGGCAGTCGCTGCCGGAATCGGCAAGACGAGCGCCCGCAAGACCTCGCGCGGCTGTGCGAGGCGGGCGAGCTGACGCGGAGCGAGGGTGGGCGCAAGGGTCGCCGCAGGCTCCCCGACCGCTACTCGCCCCGGGACGAAGAGCGGCTCGCCCGGCCCAGCCCCAAGCGCCCCGGCAGCGCAGAGGGTGGGCGGCTGCGCCCCGACCAGCTCGATGGCCTCGCGCTCGGCTTCCTGCGCGAGCGTGCCGGTGAGGGGCCGTTCGGGCCAAGCGCTGTGGCGAAGGCCCTGCGGCGGTCGTCAGGTGCGACGGCAAACAGCCTCTCTAGGCTCGCGAAGGCCGAGAAGGTGCGCCAGGTCGGCGAGCGCCCCCGCCGCTACGAGCTCGCCTCCGGCGGCC
>DASTHF010000040.1:0-6068 GCA_035605615.1 Solirubrobacterales bacterium | reverse complement strand
CGCAGCCGCCAGACGCCGGGCAGCACCCGCTGCGTCCGCGGCGCCTCTGGCCGCTTCGTCCGCGCCTCGCTCATCGGGGGCGCGACCTCAGCTGGTCGCGAGGCCGATCGCGAGCAGCGGGAAGCCGGCCATCACGCCCAGGTAGGCGCCGATCGCGGCGCCGGTCAGCGTGCGCGTGCTGCGCGATTTCGCCCCGGCGACGAGGCCGGTAAGGGCGCCGCAGGCGGCGATCCCGAGTCCGATCCAGAAGACGGGCGGCATCAGGCGGGCGAGGTTACCGGACGGCGTCCCCGGGAGCCGGGCGGCGGGAGCGGATCCGGGGGTGGAGGCGTTCGGCCCCGATCCAGAGCAGCCCGGCCAGCAATAGCGGCAGGCCGAAGAAGCCGACCACGCCGAGGCCCGCGGCGACGCTCAGCACGATCGCGGCGAGGACGACCGCGGCGAGGACGTCTATCAGCAGGGCGCGGCGAGCCCGCGCCGCCGGCGAGATCCGTCGCGGCCGCGCCATCGCTACCACCCCCCCTTCGCATAGACGGCGAAGAAGTCGCGTTCGTCGGGGGTCAGGTAGCGGGTCGGCGGCCTGAACATTTCCGGCAGCAGGTTGGAGGGGCTGAGCGCGCCCGGCCCGCGGTAGCTGATGAAGCTCGTCCAGTCTTCGTTGATGTCGAGCTCGAGCGCCCGCACCGCCCCCGCCCGCCTGAGGATTTCGGCCAGCGAGCCGACCGTCTGGTAGTTGGCGGCGGCGTAGATCAGGTTGCCGTAGCGGTCGATCCCGAGGCCGGAGCGCCAGACGCGCACCGCGTTGTTGACCGTCGCGCCCCATTCCGGCCCATCGCTGAGGTTCGGGTTGAGGCGGCCTTCGTAGAGGATCGGCGGCAGGTTCTGCTTGGCGAACCAGATGCTCGGCCGGGCACCCGGCCCGCCGTGCCAGCGGACGATGTCCACCCTGCCGTCGCGGTACTCGACCAGGGTGGCGATCCCGTCGACCATCGGCGCCACGACCTTGCCGCGGAAGATCAGCCCCGCGTTGGAGGTTTCCAGCGGGAAGCCGCCGTTGAAGGTGGCCACCACCCGCTTGCGGAGGCGCATCGGCACCTCGGCGGGGCCCCGGTGGGAGATTCCCGGCGGCTCGGCGAGCCCGGGCACGTAGGCGAGCCGGGTCCGCCTCGAGTCGATCCAGGCGACGCCGGCGACGAACTGCGGGTATTCGGGGTCGCTGCGGAAGGTGGTGAGCAGCACCGGCGGTTCCGGGCCGGCGTTCGCGTCGGCCGCATGCCAGACGCCCTCTCCGGGCAGCGCCGGGTGGATGAGTGGCTTGATCCTTGGCGGCCGGTAGGGACGCGCTTCGCCTTCGCCGCCCGGTTCGCCGGCCACGCCGACCTGCGGCAGGGAGCGCAGCGGCGGGCCGCCCTTCGAGGGCGCGGTGAGTTCGTAGTACCAGTCCTCGATCCGAGAGACGACCCCGTTGCCGCCGTGGGACCGCATCCACTCGACGCTGACGATGCCGAGGCTGACGTTGTGGGGCCTGGACAGGTCACTCACATAGGAGACGGCGGTGGGGACGAGGCAGATCGCCGTCGCCAGCAGCACGATGCGGCGCAGGCGCCGCCACGGCGCCGGGGCCTGCGGATGCGGCCGCCGGGGCGATCCGGCGGATGCGGGGCGCGACTGCACCTCGGTTGCCACGCGCAAAAGTTTCCCAGCATTTGTTAACAGCGGCCTAACGGCGCCTGAGAACGGTCAAAGGCAGCGCCCGGCGATGGGCCGGGGCCGGGCGGTAGGTTTTCAAGCGTGAGGATCCTCGCCTTCAGCGACCTGCATCGCGACCTCGGTCAGGCCGCGAGGCTGGTCGAGATGGCGGCCGAGGCCGACGCGGTGATCGGGGCCGGCGACTTCGCCTCCGTCCACGAGGGCCTCGAGGAGACGATCGCCGCCCTGGCGCCGATCGAAGCGCCGGCGGTGCTCGTCCCCGGAAACAACGAGACCGAGCAGGCGCTGCGCGAGGCGGCCGCCGCCTGGCCCGCCGCCACCGTCCTGCACGGCGGCGGCACGACGATCGACGGTGCCGAGTTCTTCGGCCTTGGCGGCGGCGTTCCCATCACTCCCTGGGGTTGGAGCTTCGACCTCGACGACGAGGCGGCGGCCGAGATGCTCGCCCCCTGCCCCGAGGGGGCGATCCTCGTCCTCCACTCGCCGCCGCGCGGCCACTGCGACACGAGCGGCAGCGGCGACCATTTCGGCAGCGCCGCCCTGCTTGCCGCGATCGAGCAGAAGCGCCCCCGGCTCGCCGTCTGCGGCCACATCCACGAGTCGTGGGGCTGCGAGAGCCGCATCGGCGACACCCCGCTCCACAACCTCGGTCCCACCGGCACCTGGCTCGAGCTCTGAGCCGTGGCCGCGGCGCTCGGCTGGGGCCTGCTCGCCGCGTCGTCGCTGGTCATCGGAGCGCTGCTGGGCATGGCCCGGGCCTGGGCGCCCCGCCCAATCGGGCTCGTGCTCGCCTTCGGGGCCGGCGCCCTGATCAGCGCCGTCAGCTTCGACCTGGCCGAGGAGGGGGCGCGACTCGGCGATCCCGGGGTGCTCGGGGTTGGGCTCGGCGCCGGGGCGATGACCTACTTCGGGCTCAACCGCACGATCGGCCGGCGCAGCCGGCGGCACAGCCCACGCTCCGGCGACCCCGCGCCCCCCGCCGACGCCGGCCCGGCGCTGGCGCTCGGCGCCGTCCTCGACGGGATCCCCGAGCAGCTCGTGCTCGGCATCGGCGTCGCCGGGGCCGGCGGGGTGAGCGCCAGCCTGCTCGTCGCGATCTTCGTCTCGAACCTGCCGGAGGCGATCGGCTCGGCCACCGAGATGCGCGCCGCGGGGACGCCGCCGCAGGCGATCCGCCGCCTCTGGCTCTTCGTCGCGGCGATCTGCACCGCGGCCGCGGTGCTCGGCTACGCCGTCGCCGACGTCGTCTCGGGCAACATGACCGCCGCCGTCGACGGCTTCGCCGCTGGTGCCCTGCTCGTGATGCTGATCGACTCGATGATCCCCACGGCGGTCCGCGACGGCGGCGACGTCTCCGGCCTCGCCACCGTGCTCGGCTTCGCGGTCGCCACCGCGCTCTCCGGCATCTCCGGCTAGCCGACCGCCCTGCAACCACTGCCCCTACGCCCTGGCCTGGCACGACCGGATCACGGCGGTCGTGGCGCCGCGACGGTTGAGCGCTCCGCCGCGCCCGACCTCTCCTCAACCCTCGAAGCACTGGCCGGCCAGCCAGTAGGATGCCGCGCTCGTGACGGACCAGAACGAGATCGCGGCCGGAGTCGGCGACGTCGAGGACGCGCTCCTGCTGGAGCGCGAGCACTGGGTCGACGGCCCGCCCCTGGAGCTCTTCAAGCGGCTGCGCGGCGAGTGCCCCGTCCACTGGACCTCGCGGGTCACCGAGCTGCCGGCGGCCAGGGGCTTCTGGTCTGTGACCAGGGCCGACGACGTCCATGCCGTGAGCCGCGACTGGCAGACGTACTCCTCCGAACTCGGCGGCGTGGTGGTCATCGACGAGGTCTTCCCGATCGAGCTGGCGCGGGCGATGTTCATCGGCATGGACCCGCCCAAGCACGACCGGCTCAAGGCCCTCTTCCAGGCGGGCTTCACCCCGAAGCGGATCGCCGCCCACGAGGAGGCGATTCGCGAGATCGTGATCCGCGTGCTCGACCGCCTCGACGGTCGCGAGACATTTGATCTGGTCACCGATGTCGCCCAGCCGGCCGTCTCCCGGGTGATCGGCAGCTTCATGGGAATCCCCGAAGAGGACGACCGGGCCTGGGCCGATCTGATGAACATGGCCCTTGCGGCAGGCGACCCGGACTACAGCCCAGAGGTCGACGACGTGGAAGAGACGATCCAGCAGGCGCTCGCGCAGGTCTTCTCGCGCTGCAGCAAGATGATCGCCGAGCGGCGGGAGAACCCGATGGATGACCTGACGAGCGTCCTCGTGCACGCCGAGATCGACGGCGAGAAGCTCGAGGAGCACGAGATCGTGATGGGCTTCTTCCTGCTTGTCGCCGCCGGCAACGACAGCACCAAGGCGACCTACTGCAGCAGCATGCGGGCCCTGCTCGAACACCCCGATCAGCGCCGGTTGCTGCTCGAGGATCCCTCGCTGATCCCCGGGGCGGTCGAGGAGTCGCTGCGGATGTTCCCCGCCTTCGCCCACTTCCGCCGCACCGCGACCAAGGACACCGTCCTCAACGGCCAGGAGATCAAGGCGGGCGAGAAGGTGGTCATGTGGTACGCCTCCTCCAACCGCGACGAGACCCGCTACGAGGACCCGGACCGCTTCGACGTCCTGCGCAACCCCGACCACCAGGCCTTCGGCGCCGGCGGCCGCCACTTCTGCCTCGGCGCCGCCCTCGCCCGCCTCGAGCTGAAAATCCTCCTCGAGGAGACCCTGGCGCGCTACCCGAACATGGAGCTCATGGGCAAGCCGGTCTTCGTCGAGTCCGCCTTCCTAAACCAGCTCAAATCCCTCCCCGTTCGGCTCACTCGCTAGATCGCCGGGATACATCCGCCTTGCGGGTGTAGGCGGAGCGGAGGGGCTTACCCTCCATCGGTCGCGAGCATATGCGCGCCAATCGGTCTGCGAGGCGGTTCAGGGGCGGCGAGGCAGCGCGGAGGAGACCGCGGATACGAACTCGACGATGCGCCTGGCCTGCGACCCGTTTTCATCCTGCTCGGGGTCGTAGATAACGATGCTCCAGCCGGCGCATCCTCCGCACGCGAACGCGGTGGCCGTCAACTCGGTGAGCTGCGCCCAGTTGAGCCCACCATCTTCGTACTCGTCGCCCGGCACCCGTCCGGCGGTAAAGGTGTCCTGCGCGATCACATCGAGATCGGTGTGCAGCCACCAGCTCGGCGCCGTCTTCCGCACGTGCTCGACCGCCTTCCGGGCGACCTCGGCAGGATCGACCGCGACGGCATCGTGACGGCGCAGATGGATATTGCGATCGGCAAGGCTCGCCACGTTGCATTTTCGGCGCAGCTCCTGGTCGCGGGGCCCAAGCACGGCGAGGGCTGCGGGATCGAGGGCGGGAAGGACGCTGCGCAGCGCCGCGGGCGCGAGCTGCCCCGTGATGCCGAGTAGGAGGCCGAGCTCCATGTTCGCTGCCTCGCCGTCGACGGAGACGTCAAGTGGAGTTGTGTCCTCGTGGGCGTCGACGAAGACCAGTCCGGGTTGACCCCCCGTGGCGCCAAGGCCGCTGACGGCACCCAGCAGGGCCGAGCACTCGCCGCCGTAGATGACGGGGAACCGGTGGACGGCGAGTGCTTCGCTCACACGTCCGTGGACCGCCTGAACCATGGCCAGCAGAGCCGCCTCGTTCATCAGCCCAGAACCGGGGGCGCGACGTGGATCCGGAGGGGGCAGCACCAGATCGGGCCCAGCGAGTACCTCATGCTCGCCGAAGGCGCCTTCCAGACCAGCGTCGCGGAGCGCCTGCGCCGCGCGGGCTTGGTGCCCGGTGCGACCGAAGCCGTCAAACGGGACTCCGATCAGCTCGACACGAGCCATCGAGACAGTATCTCGCTAGGCGGTGCCCGGAGACATCGTGCGCAAGCCGGCGAGTCGCGCAGCGGCAGCTTGGCGCTCGTCGTAGGTCACGAATGCTTCAATCGGATCGAGGGCGACCGCGGACGCGACATGGATCGCATCGAGGGCACGCAGGGCAGGCTCGGCAAGCGCCCCCGCACCTTCCAACAAAGCCCGATCGAGCGGACGCAGCGCGAGCGCGTCGATCAGCTCGGCAGTGCGTTCGAGCAATAGGTCGAGGGGTAGTGCAGGGTCCTGTGCAACGGCACGGCGCACCGCCCGGGGAATCTCCGTCAGGACCAACTCGCTGCTGACGAGATCCGCGCCGTCGAGATATGCCCGCAAGGCACCGGACTCTGCCTCCTCGCGCACGAGCTTGACCAACGCCGAGGCGTCCGCGTAGAAGACCGCCACGGCTCAGCGATCGCCGCGGATCTCATCGAGCGCCCGACTCAAAGCCCGCGGATCGCCCGTCAACTCCAACGGCTCGGGCAGCCCC
>DASTHF010000188.1:0-9724 GCA_035605615.1 Solirubrobacterales bacterium | reverse complement strand
AAGTCGGCCCCGCCGAGGTTGCTGAGACCGCCGACGCTCTGCCTGAGGCCCTGGGTGAGCGCGAGCAGGGCGACGATCGTCGCCACCCCGATCCCGATGCCGACGGCCGTCAGCGCGGTCCTGCCCCGATTGCGGGCCAGGTTCAGGGCGATCAGGCCGATCACGAACCGATCATAGGCAAGGCCCCGGAGCGTTGAGCGAGCGTCCACATTGCTCAATTGAACGCCGGTTCCGGCCGATGAGGGGTATGTGCGTAGCGAGAACGGCTGGGCGGAGCGCGCCCGGAGAATCGTGCTGGGGTCGGGCAGCTGGCGCTCGGTTGTCGGGCCCGGCGTCTTCGCGGTCCTGGCGACCGCGCTCCTCGTCTACGACCACTTCCACGAACGGGTCGGCGAGGTCGTCTTCTGGCTGACGCTGGGCCTGGTGATCGCCGTCTTCCTGCGGATGCTCGAGACGATCCGCAGGCAGTCGGATGTCCTCGAGCTGGAGCGGATGCGCAAGCTGAGCGATCAGGTGACCGGCCTGGGGACGCGGCGCCGGCTGAAGGCCGACCTCCGGGCGGCGCTGGCGACGCTCGAGGACAGGCGGGTGCTGGTCCTGTTCGAGCTCGACGGCCTCCAGGCCTACAACGACCGCTTCGGCTACGAGGCCGGCAACGAGGTCCTGCGCCGCTTCGCGCAGAGCCTGGTCGCCACGGTGGCGCCGCTCGGCGGCAGCGCCTACCGGAGCGATGGCAGCCGCCTCGCCGCGCTCGTCCCGGCCGGCGAGCATCAGCTGGGCGAGATCGTCCTCGCGGTCGCCTCCTCGCTTCGCGAGCAGGACGGTGGTGCGGTCATCTCCCACTGCTACGGGGACGTCGCAATCCCCAAGGAGGCGGCCGACGCCGACCTCGCGCTGAAGATCGCCGGTCAGCGGCTCACCGCCCACAAGCAGCGCCAGCACAGCTCGGCGCGGCGGCAGGCGCACGCGGTGCTGAAGGCGGTGCTCGTCGCCCGCAACCCGGAGATGGCCGACCACCTGCGCGTCGTCGCCTACCGGGCGATCGCGCTGGCGCGGCGGCTCGGGGTGGGTAGCGAGGAGATCGACGACATCGCCCTCGCCGCGGAGCTGCAGAAGATCGGCATGCTGGCGGTGCCCGAGCGAGTGCAGGAGAGCGCCCTGCCGCTCGACGAGGAGTCGGTCGCGCTGGTCCGCAACCACACGGTCGAGGGCGAGCGGATCATCGCCGCCGCGCCGGACCTGGCGCCGGTGGCGCGGCTGGTGCGGGCGAGCTCCGAGCACTTCGACGGCAGCGGCGAGCCGGACGGCCTGGCCGGAGAGGGCATCCCGCTGGGGGCACGGATCATCGCCGTCTCCGTCGCCTTCAGCGCGATGACCTCGCCGCGGCCCTACCGGATCCGCAGGAGCGCCGAGGAGGCCCTGGCCGAGATGCGCAGCTGCGCCGGCACGCAGTTCGACCCGCGCGTGGTCGACGCCCTCGCCGCCGACCTCGCCGAAGAGGCGGCGCCGGCGACGGCGGCTGGGGCGCCTGCCTAGGGACTCGCTCGCCCGGCGGCGCTGACTACGGCGCGTGTTCTTCGCCGTAGCGCTGGGCTTCGTTGACCCCGCGTTCGGCTTCTTCCTTGCCCTTTTCGATGCCCTTCTTGGCTTCTCCCTTGCCCTTGTTGACGCCCTGCTTCGCTTCTTCCGCGCCCTTTTCCAAGCCCTTCTTCGCTTCTTCGGCGCCGTTTTCGATCCCCTGCTTCGCTTCTTCCGCGCCATTTTCGATGCTCTTCTGCACAGTGCCGCCGCCGTTGCCGCCGCCGCAGCCGGCCCAGGCGACGCCGGCCAAGCCGATCGCCAGCGCGATCGGGACAACCCGCAGCCATCGAACCTCGCTCATCCTCGATCTTCCGTTCGCCACGTCAACTCCTCTCGGTCGCAGGACAGATCCCCGCCCTGACGCGCGGCAAACGCTACTCGCGCTCGCCGCGCCGCCGCTGGTACTCCGTCCAGCCACTGGGATAGCTGTTCAGCTTCCCGTCCTCGCAGACGAGGGTGCGGCTGCCGACCGCCTCGAGCAGGGCGCGATCGTGGGAAACGAGGACGACCGCTCCCTCGAACTCGGTGAGCGCGTCCTCCAGCGCCTCCCGGCTCTCGATGTCGAGGTGGTTCGTGGGCTCGTCGAGGATCAGGACGTTGGCCCCGGAGGCAACCAGGATCGCCAGCGAGAGACGCCGCTGCTCGCCGCCTGAGATGTCGCTGAGCTGCTTCTCGGCGTCGGCGCCGGAGAAGAGGAAGGCGCCGAGCAGAGCCCGCGCCTTCTGGCCGGTGAGGCCGGTCTCGCGCTGGGCGGCATCGAGCACGGTACCCTGCCCCGCCGCCGTCTCGGCGTGCTGGGAGAGGTAGCCGAGCTGGACGTTGTGCCCGACGCGGACGCTGCCGTCGGCCGGCGGCCGCTGCCCGGCGAGGGTCTCGAGCAGCGTCGTCTTGCCGGTCCCGTTGGCGCCGATCAGGACGACGTGCTCGCCGCGCTCGACCTCTAAGCCGACACCGGAGAGCAGGGTGCGGCCGGGGACCTCGATCGAGGCGTCGACCGTTTTCAGCACGACCCGGCCCGGCCGCTCCGGCGGCTTGAAGGAGAACCGCAGGCGGCGGTTGTCGCGGCGCTCGGCTTCCGGGCCGTCGCGCTTCTTCTTCTCGATCTGCTTGAGGCGCGACTGCGCCTGACGTGCCTTCGTCGCCTTGTAGCGGAAGCGCTCGACGAAGCGCTCCATCCGCTCGATCTCCGCCTGCTGGCGCTCGATCGCCTTACCGAGGGCGATCTGGCGCGCCGCCTGCTCCTGCCGCCAGGCATGCCAGGGCCCGGCGAAGAAGCGCGCCCGCTGGGCCTCCAGCTCCAGGACCGAGGTCCCGACCGCCTCCAGGAACCAGCGGTCGTGCGCGACGAGGACGACTGCGGCGTCGAGGTCGACGAGGTAGGACTCGAGCCACTCCAGCGAGTTGATGTCGAGATGGTTGGTCGGCTCGTCCAGCAGCAGCAGGTCGGGCCTGGTCGCCAGGGCGCGGGCCAGCGATGCCCGGGTCAGCTCGCCGCCCGAGAAGGTCGAGAGCCGCCGCTCGGTCTGCTCGGCGTCGAAGCCGAGCCCGCGCAGCACGGCCAGCACCTGGTCGCGCCAGCGATAGCCGCCGCCGGCTTCGAGTCGCTGCTGAGCGGCGGCATAGGCGGCGATCGTCCCCTCGCCGGCTCCATCGGCCCTGGACATCTCCGCCTCCAGTCGCGCCAGCTCCGCCTCGGTCTCCAGCATGTCGGCGCGGCCGGAGAAGACGTACTCGCCGAGCGTGGCGCTCGATTCCCGCGGCGGCCGCTGGTCGTGCAGGGCGACCCGCGCCCCCCTCTGCACGGTCAGCGAGCCGGAGTCCGGCGACAGCTCGCCGGCGAGGATCCGCAGCAGCGTCGACTTGCCGGCGCCGTTGCGGCCCGAGAGGGTCATCCGCTCGCGCGGCTCCAGCTTGAAGGAGACGTCGGAGAAGAGCAGCTTGCCACCCATGTGGACGCCCAGGGTTGTCGCGGTCGCGATCGCCATCGGAAAGGAGTGTCACGGCCTGGCCGCTGCGGCCGAGGCTGCCGATCGGGCGTCGTGCATCGCCACGACGAAGACTCGGTCGGAGGACTCCTCGTAGCGATAGAGCAGGATCATCCACGACCAGGGACCGAGCACGAACCGGGTGGCCGCCCATCGGCCTCCTAACTCAGGGCCGGCGAGCGGGAAGGTTTCGAGGACCCTCAGAGAACGTGCGATCCGAGACCAGGTGTCGTCGGGCAGATTGAGTGCCGAGATCGCCTCCCCCACATCCCGCTGCGCGCGCGGGGTGACGATGATCTGCACCATTCAGGCCAGCTCGTCAAGCGGCGTGCCTTCGCCACGGGCTGCCTGCGCAAGCCCCTCCTGCGTTCGCTCCCAGGCCCCTGGAATTCCGCTGAGAATCTCGGTGATGCGCGACGCATTCGGATCTGCGTCGTCAAGTGCCGTGGACAGCAGCGACCGCGCGAGCGTTCCCTCTTGAACATGTGTGCGCTTCGCCAACTTCGCGAGCTTCCCCGCATGCTCGTCATCGAGGGTCACGTTGATGCGCCTAGCCGGAGTCGCCATCTGCACCAGACTACACGATCTCACACAATCCGTTCAGTGTAGGCTCAACCTCTAACGACATGGGGCGGGCTGGACTCGAACCAGCGACCGACGGATTATGAGCGGCCAAGAAATGGCTCTAGCAAGCCAAAATTCGCCTGTTAGAGCGAAGCTATTCTGAGGGATTTCACGGAGTTTGGTGGAGTCGGGGACAAATTTCGGGACAAAGTTCTGGATCAGGAATCAAGCACGCCCTGCCGCTCCGGCAGAACACCTCCACCCGCGGCCCGCCTTCCCCATCTGGACCGCCGCTTACCATCGCCGCGTGGAACACCGAACCGTCACTGCGATTGAGTCAGATGTCGAGGCCATCAAGAGCTTCGCCTCGAGCTACAGGGCCTACTGGGGCGTGCTGGCAGACGGAGGAAATCGCGACCCTGTGAAGGACCGCGTCGCCCTGCGTCACCGTCTTCATCGCCAACTGCCCCGGATCGAGAAGGTGATGGCTCGTGCCGGTACAAACGGCTTCGGATTCACTCCGCCCACCATCGCGCGTGGGGCGCCACCCCGGCTCGGCATTGTCGCTGTCGCTTTTGCAGACGAGGACCCGGTTTACAGCGCTGGCGAAGGCCCTCCTTGCTTTGAAGAGGTGCTCAACCGCCTAGAGATGACGCTGGGCGTACTGGACGGCGAGCTGGAGGATGCCAGGACTCCGACGCAAGACGCCGATGTCGAGCGACCTACTTCCGTACATGTGGATAACTCAAAACCAGAGTCGGATCTTGAAGGCCGTTCTTCGACCAGCGAGCAGCCAACCCCAGTTGAACTGATCGAGGCCGTGCCGTCCGGCGCTGGTCCAGCTCGCGTGTTCGCCCGGGGAGTACGCCGAGCGTGGTCAGACGCCCGCTCTGCGCGGCGCCGCGGTTCTCTCCGGGCCAAGATCGAAATCACCGCTGCGATCGCGACAATTACTGGGACGATGACTGGGCTCGGCGTGCTGCTCGGTTGGTGGGGCAGCTAGGGCCAGCTCGCTTCCAGATGCTCGACGTCTTCCTTCGCCTTCGACGTTCGCCCTTGCACGGCTGCGTTTTCGACGATGCCGAACTCCTCGATTGTCGGTCTGGCTTAGCCGCCCTCTTGCTCTGCTTGGCGGCGAGGTAGCAGCCCTCTCGCGGAAGTTCCATGCTCTGTGGCGTCTTCGTTCGGCTCCTCCCTAGCGAAGACACGCCGGCCAAGATGGACTCGCTCCTCGTTCTTCATGTCCTCGGGCAGCGGGTCTATGAAGGGACCGAACGCTGCAAGGTCGAGGTGTAGCTTCCGAGCCGCTTCCTCTCGCTTTCGGTGCTGCGCGCTCTGTCGGGCTGTATATCCCGCTACACCTGCGAGCAGAACTCCAAGCGCAAGCTTGCCCGCGATGTGCGCGGCGGTTTGATCGGTGAGAAATGCGGCAGACCCTGCGGCAATGCCCGCGACGATTCCAAGAAAGACCGTGACGCGCCGCCAACGGTCCGCAATCCTTGCCTGATTCTCGGCTTCTTTCTCATACCTGTCAGCAGTGCCTCGGATGCTGATCGACCCAACTAGCTGCTCGGCCTCTTGGTCCTTGTTCCGCAGATCATCAACAAGCGCATCGGACTGATTCTTGCCCTCGCTGAGTAGTTCTTCGATGGACGCTTTTGCCTCTTCATGTTGCTCTGACAAGGCTTTGGTTTGCTCAGCTTTCCAAGCGTCAAAAGCCTCGGTGCGTTCTCCTTGCGCAGTTGTAAAGGCCGCGGTCTGTTCGTCGAGAAGCGTGTCGTGAACCTGCTTTCGAGAGCTCAGCTGCTCAGCAAGTTCATCGGCTTTCGCTTCGAATGCTGAGGCTTTCTCGGCAACCTTATTGTCGAAATCCTGCCGCGCAGATTCAAGCTCGCCTGCCACGTCGCTCAAGCGGCCCTTTAGATCTCGGAGTTCCTTTTCCAACGCCACGCTCCGCTGTCGGGCTGAACGCTGAAAGCTCTTGGCAAGCTCCTTACCTTCAGCTGCTGCAGCCTCGATCGGACGGTGCGGTATGGCCCCCACAGCGTCGAGCAATCGATCGACAGACTGATCGGCCGCTTCAAGGTCTGGGGCGCTGTCCGGATCGAAGCCCGCAAGGGCGGTAACGAGCTCGGTTGCCATAGCTTGAGCCTGGTTCGTCCGCGACGCGGAAATGAGTGGAGGATCCGCCAATCGCACTAACTCCTCGACATACGAAAGAACAGAGTCGATGCGTTTCAGCACGCCCCTTTGGGACGCATCTGAAGCCTTTCCCAGGGCATCGCCACATGCACGCTGAGCATTCGCAAATGTTTCGAGAAGAGGGTCAAGCCTATCCGAGTAGTGCGACATGGCCCCAGATTCTTATGCGTCATCCAGACAGAACTGCAGAAACCTCGGGCCTCGGCCTTCCGGCCATGCCGATCTTCGCGCGAGAGGAGAGCGCGATCTCTTAAGAAACGTAACTTCCCGGCCGTCGGCAAGCAGAACCTGATCGTTTCCGAGGCCTTTCTGGATACCCGGAGATCTCGCTCCCGCCTATGAGGACCAGGGTAATGTCGACACCCAGCCTCAGCCATTCTGAGGAGCCAATGAGGCCGGATCGGTGCCCCCTGGGCTCATCACCGGCGATGGCGAGCTTCAGGGCGAACGGGAGCTGGTCGATAGAGCCGCATGCTGGGCAGGAAGGCGAAGGCCGGCCGATACGCAGAGCGCCGCTACCGGCGTGGCCTCCGGAGCTGGCGGCTTAAGAACCGCAAGCTGCTTGCAGCGACGCTTGGCCCGGTCGTCCTCGCAGGCCTGGTCGTGGTGGGTTTCGACCGCGACCTCGTGTCGTGGAGTGCCGGGCTCGCTGTGGGCGCCGCGGTCTCCCTCTGGACCGTGCTCCGCGAAACGCCGCCTCGCTACGTCGAGACCTGGCGTGAGGGCGCCGAAGGTGAGCGCCTGACCGAGAAGGAGCTGAGACCGTTGGAGCGGAGCGGATGGCGCTTCGTCCACGACATCCAGAACGGCCACGGCAACTACGACCACATCGCGGTCGGTCCAAGTGGCGTCTATCTAATCGAGAGCAAAAACCTGCAGGGCATCGTGAAGATCAAGGGCGGCGTCCCGCACCTGATGCGACGCCACGATCCCGAGAAGCGCGAGGTTTTCGGACACGTTCCGCGCCGCGCTCTATCTGATGCTGCACAACTGAAGGAAGAATTCGAGGATCGGACCAGACACCGCACCTGGGTGCAGGCCGTGGTGGTTTTCTGGGGGGAGTTTCCCGAGGGGTTCGTCCAGGTCGGACACTGCGTCTTCATCGAGGGCTCACGGCTTCGGGCGTGGCTTCAAGCACGGCCGCCCACATTGAGTGACACCGAGGTCGATGAGATCGGCGCTGGCCTCGACGCCATCGCCAGGGACGCCGCTGCCGCTAACGAAGCCGCTCCGCTGGCTGCAGGGTCGCTCTGAGCAGCCACAGGTGGCTCCTGCGTTTCGCGCGAAGCAGAACTGGCCCAAACAGGGGAGCCAGAGGACCGCACCACCGAAAGGTGATCGCGGCCCTCTGCCTTTATCGGAGCGCCAAGGACTCGAGCAGTGCAACCAAACTCGTAGGAACGCCCAGTTCTCGTCCGGCCTCGGCAAGCTCGCGCCCCGCAACGATCACTACTGCGAGGCTGCCGATGAAAATAAACACTGGCTTCATTCGATCTTCTCCTTATTAGGCGACGGCCTGACGTCGCGAATTAGGGGTGCGCCTAAGTCAAGCAACGCCGCAGTAGCTGGCTGCGATGATTTTGCGCACCCCTAATGGAGGCAATCTGATGGACGAGAGGATCAACGAATCGGCCCTTCTTGAGGCCATTGCGCGAGCTGACGAGACGCCTCCCAGTCGCGATCAGTTGAAGCGCTGGCGCCGGGAAGGTCTGATGCCTCGGCCCGACATCGAGCACCCACCCGGCGTCAGAGGCTCGCGTGCTCTGTATCCGGAATGGGCAGTCGACCAGCTCCTGGCCGTCATACGCCTGCACCGCTCCACGCACCGTGTCCGAGATCTATGCGTTGAGCTCTGGTGGGAGGGCCACTGGGTGCGACCGGATGCACTACGCAACGCGCTGATCGCACCCTTGAAGCAGATTTCAGAAGAAGCTCGGGCAGCGCGTGGCGGTAAGTATTTCAGAAGAAGCTCGGGCAGCGCGTGGCGGTAAGAGTGATGCATACGAGGCCGCCGACGCGATGGTTGCCGCAATTCAGCCCGAAGCTAAATCTTCGCCAACCTCGTCAGTCATTCGCAGGCGCCTGAACAACCCGGCCGACATCATGAACTTGCTCTGGACGTTCCTCATTATAGGGCAAGGAGGACAAGCGCCGTGGGAGCAGGAAGATCGGTCGTTGCCGGACCCAGCGCCAAAAGCGCTTGGCTTGATGGCTGCCGCAGTGGGCGCGGATCGAGCCATGAGCGACGATCCCTTGGGAGAGGGGCCGTGGGTGCCTCATGACTTCGATATGCGCAGGTTCGTCGAGGAACTGCGCGATGCCGGAGGGTTTGAGTTCGAGGACATGGCAGGCGAGATTCGTGAGGCCAGTAATCAGGAGCTTGAGCAAGCACGTAAGGACGCATTGCTGTTTTGCGGCCCATTGGCCCAAATCTGCTCGGTCCTAGAGGACTTACTTGGCGACGATGTAGGCGGACTCGGATCGTTGAGAATGCTTGAGGACGCTACGACCCTTGATCGCGCGTCGCTGATTCGCAGCATGCTGATCCTCCGGAAGCTCGCTGGCGATACCGCATTCGTAGCGATGGGAAAACTCGTGGAAGAGGTTGGCCCCCGTTATGCCGCGATCGCGGAGCTTCGCGCGGGACTCCCCGAGCATCAGGAGCTCTTGCGGTTCGATTTCGCCGACCGGCTGGCGGCCTTGCCGCCGTCCGACGCTGACCGTGCGCGCGAGGATGTCACGCTGTATCTGCAAGCCCACCCGCAGGTCGCCGCCGCGCTTAGCGACGATGAGAATTAGGGCGCTGACATGCAAGTGTGGGTGTCCATGCTCCAGCTGTTTCTCCCGCAAAGCGGAAGTGCTCCCTGCGTAGCCAATTCCAGCTGGACTGCGGATCAGCCGAGATAGGCAGTGAGCCCCTCCCGCATCCAGTCTGGAATCGCCGTCTTGGCACCCGGCTCGCGCCCAAGCTGCCCCTTCAGCTCGACCAGGACGTGGCGAAGAGTGCCTTCGACCAGCAGCTCTGCGTCGCGCAGGACCCGATAGCTGGTGGTGATGCTCGTCCTGCCGAGGCGGGTGACCGCGACCTCCAGCCTCAGTTCCTCGTCGAAGTGCGCCGGCTGACGGTAACGGAGCCCTGCCTCGGCGACCACGAAGTCGACGCCACGGTCGACGATCGCTTGATAGCCACCCAACGCCGCCCGAAACAGCTCGGTGATGGCGATGTCGAAGTAGGCGAGGAAGTGGGCGTTGAACACCACGCCCTGCGGATCGCACTCCCCGTAGCGGACGCGCAGCTTGCAGGTGAGGGGAGCCGCCATACCTGTGCTGGCCACATCTTGCCCTGCCACGGAATCACCTCGCTCGATCGGACTTTTGGGGGCTCAGACGAA
>DASTHF010000177.1:0-8001 GCA_035605615.1 Solirubrobacterales bacterium | reverse complement strand
CGGGGAAGGAAGAGGCGGGCGCGGCTTCTCTGGGCGAGCGTCCTGACCCTCGCCCTGACGCTGCCGCTGGCCGTGCCTGTCAGAGGGCTCGGACGCGCCTTCACCGACTACCGGACCCTGCTGGTCAGCCGCAATGACGGTGCCAACGGCGCCGCGATCGACAGCGACAGCAGGGAACCGTCGATCTCGCTCGACGGGCACTACGTCGCCTACGCCAGTGGCCACGGCGCCGGCAGCCAGGTGTACCTGCGCGACCTCAACGACGAGCGCACCGAGCTGATCTCCCGTTCCCCGAGCGGTGCCCGCGCCGATGGCGAAAGCGCGGAACCGGCGGTATCCGGCTCGGGATGGAACGTCGCCTTCAGCTCGCGGGCGGGCAACCTGGGCGGACGGGGCGGCGAGTCCAACGTCTACCTTCGCCTCTCCAGGAAGGGAGAGACGATCCTTGTCTCGCGCGCCTCCGGCAGATCGGGTGGGAAGGGGAATGGCGACAGCTTCGCCCCCTCGATCTCCTCCGACGGCGAGCGGATCGTCTTCGCCTCGACCGCGACCAACCTCGCGCCCGGCGCCAAGCCCGGCGTTGTCAACGTCTATCTGCGGGACCTGCGGACCGACAAGACGACGCTGATCTCGCGCGCGGCCGGCTCGGGACCGGGCGGCAACGGGGACTCCACCAACCCCCAGATCTCGGCAAGCGGCAACGCGGTCGTCTTCCAGTCGACGGCCACCGACCTGAGCCCGCTTGCAACCGGCGAAGACCAGATTTACGAGCGCCGGCTGGGAACCGCCGACACTCTGCTGATCTCCGACGCGCAAGGACAGGCGGCCAACCGCGCTGCCGTCAACCCCTCGGTCGACGGGGACGGCGGCCGGGTCGCCTTCGAGAGCGCCGCCACCAACCTCAGCGAGATCGCCAATCCCGTCGACAACGTCTATGTGCGGGAGGTCGGTAGCGGGGAGGTGATCCTGGTCTCGCGCAGCGGCGGCGGCAGCAAGGCGATCGCCAACGGCGACTCGGCTCGCCCCGACATCCCGCGCGACGGGCGCTTCGTCTGCTTCGAAAGCGTCGCCACCAACCTCGGCAATCCCTATGACGGCTGGGGCGAGGACCCGGGTGTGAGCAACGTCTACGTACATGACCTGCTGCACCACGGCACCTTCCTGATCTCGCGGCAGACGGGTCGCTACTCGCCGGGCGGCAATGGCAACTCGACGAACGTCTCCTGCTCCGCCGGGGCTTCGCTCGCTGCCTACGCATCGACCGCGACGAATCTCAACCCCGACGCCAGGTCAGGCGTGACGAGCGTCTACCGCCGCACTATCTTCGGCGGCCGCTGAGGCGAGCGGGCCGCTGGCCTCCGAAGCCCGGGCCTCGAACGGGTTCGCGGAGCCCCGTCGACGATCACGGCATTGGCGCCGAACCCCGTCCGCTGGCGGTCGAGCGTGTGGAAGGGCACTCTCCGAGCGAGCCTCGCCCTGTAGCGAGTCAACGTCAGCTGCTGCACTCGAACCTGTTCGACCTCCCGGAAGGCTGCCGGCAGCGCCACGGCCGGCGCTTTCACCGGTGGTTTCGCGACGACATCGATTTCGCGCGCGAAGACGTTGCCGCCCTTTACCCGTTTTTCGCGACCGGAGAGGTAATAGACCAGCTCCGGGACGCCGAGCTTCTGACAGACGATCGCGCGCGGGCCATGCGGCCTCCCGAGCCGCGCGGCGACGCCGCGCCAGTCCAGCCGCTGAAGGCTCGGTGTGAGCGGGACGTAGATGGCGAAGGCCAGCCAGTAGACGCAGAGGGCGGCTGCGCACGCGGAGCCGGCGGGGTGGCCACGATTCGCCGCGAAGCCGACAGCCGCGACGACGAGCAGTGGCACGAGGGCCGGCAGCATGTTTCGTTCGACCACGTAGTCCTGTCCCGAGAGCCCGAGGAGGACAGGCACCAGCGCCGTCCCGAGCCCGACCGCGAGCGGTGCCAGCGCGCCGCGGCGCTCCCGTCGCGATCCGCGCACGGCGAGCAGGACCAGCGCGACCCCGATCAGGATCGCGGGCATCAGCGCGAAGCGCTCGTGGGGCGGCTCGTCGATCAAGCGGCCGGTTTCTCCGACCAGGAAGCTGACGCCTGTTTGGAATACACGGCTCGAGAAAGGGATGCTGTGCAGCCAGCCCGTCTTCGCCGGGCTGATCTGGGAGAGCAGCAGAGGGACCAGGGCAAGCCCGAGAAGCGCCGTCATGCCAACCGCCGGCAGGACAAGGCGCCACCTCGAGCGGAGCGCGACGAGAAGCCAGGCGGCCTCGATCGAGATGGGGAAGCCGGCGAAGTAGTGGCTCCAGAGGGCGGCAGCCGATGCAAGGGCCCAACCGAGCAGGTCCCATCCCCGCGCCCCCCGCAGGCAACGCAGGAAGAAGAACAGGGACAGCGCGCAGAAGAAGACCAGCATCGCGTATGAGCGCGCCTCTTGCGAGTACCAGATCAGCATCGGGTTGAGGGCCACGAGGGCCGCCGCGATCAACCCCGCTCGACTGGCAACGGCTTTGGAGGGGGCGCGGTCGGCAAGCGCCTCCCGGCCTGCCAGGAAGGCGACCGGCACGGTGGCGCTGCCCAGCAGCGCGGAGAGCGACCGCAGGCCCACTTCGCCGCTGCCGAACAGCTTCGCCCAGATCCAGGCGACGACGTAATAGAGAGGGGGTGTGGACTCGCTTTCCCGCACCCGGAGGAGCATGTGCCGGAAGCCGCCTGACAGCATCCGCACGATCGTGATCACCTCGTCGTGGTGATAGCTCTGGACGCCGAGGGTGGAGAAGCGCACCGCGAGCCCCAGGGCTGTCAGACCGCCAAGCGCCCAGGGGATCGCAGAGCGCGCAGGGCGGACTGGCGCACGGTCCTCGGTCAGGGCAACCTCCACGATCGGGAGGGGCACTATCTCAGACGGGCCGGTGGCGGCGATCCGCTCATGGTCGCGGTGCGCTCGGCGTCGGATCCCGATGCCTTTCGATGAGAACTCTTAGGGGAACTTTGGCCTTCGTTTAGGCGGGAGTAAAGATTTCCTTAAGGGACCGGGTAAGGGTCCTCCCATGTCCGGCGCTCAGCCTCCGCGGATCTATCAGCCTGCCCTGCCGCTCCCCGGCGGGGGGCCGAGGCGCGGCATCCGCATCCGCGGCCTGCTGAACAAGGACTGGGACCGCCACGTCCGCCACGCCGACGAGCTCTCCCGCACGCCCGGCTTCCAGCAGATGCGCGACACGATCATCGCCCGGGCGAAGCCGGCCGGCGAGGATCGTGTCCTCGACATCGGCACCGGCACCGGCCTGCTGGCGCTCCCGCTCGCCACCAGCTGTGCCGGCGTCTGGGCGGTCGACATCTCCCCGGCGATGGTTGAGCAATTGCGCTGGCTGGTCGCTGGCCGGGGCATTCAGAATCTGTATCCGCTGATCGGCTCGGCGACGAGCCTGCCGCTGGAGGATGGATCGGTCGACCTCGTGGTCTCCAACTACTGCTTCCATCACCTCGACGAGGCCGGCAAGCGCCGTAGCGTCGCCGAGGCGATGCGCGTCCTCGCGCCCGGCGGCCGCTTCGTCTTCGGCGACATGATGTTCGGCTGGTCTGCGGTGAACCCCCGCAACCGCAGGCTGATCTCCTCCAAGCTGCGCTCGATGGCGCGGAAAGGGCCTGCCGGCTTCGTGCGGATCGCCCGCAACGCCTTCAAGGTCCTTACCGGGACCGGAGAGCGACCGGCGCCGCCCCAGTGGTGGCGGGAAGCGCTGGAGGACGCCGGCTTCAGCGACGTCTCGGTCGAGTGCCTCGCCCATGAGGGCGGGGTCGCGGTCGCCCGCAAGCCGGGATGAGCCAGGCGCGACGCCGGGCGCCAACCCGCCGCCTCGTCGTGCGCCGCCGCATCGCGGCGCTGACGGCGCTCGCCGCCGCCGCCGTCATCGTGGCTATCGTCTCCGGGGGCCGGGGAGGCAGCTCCGCCCGGCCGCCCGGGCTCGTCCGGGTCGAGCTCGAAGGACGAACCGTGGCTCACGGCCGGCCCGCCGCGCTGAGGAAGCCCGGCGCGGTCGCCTCGCTGCTGGCCTCCGTCCCGGCGGTGCGCACGGTCCACCGCGGCCCGGCGACCATCCAGATGCAGGTCGAACGCGCCGCCGCGGCACGCGCGGCCGAACGTGCCGCCCGCGCGAACGGCGGCACGGTCGAGATCGAGCAGCGCCCGGTCGCCGCGGACGTCAGGTTGCCGATCGTCCAGCAGACCCTGCGGGACGACTGCGAGGCGACCGCCCTCTCGATGCTCCTCGCCGACAGCGGCAAGCGCGTCGACCAGCTGACCCTGCAGAGCCAGGTCGCCCACAGCCCGCCGCTCGACCCGACCGTCGGCGCCGACGGATCCGAGGTCTGGGGCGACCCGAGCAAGGGCTTCGTCGGGCGCGCCGACGGCGGCGGCCCGGGGGGCGGCTTCGGTGTCTATCAGGGGCCGATCCAGGCGCTTGCCCGGCGCCATGGCGTCGCCCTGCGCAATCTCACCGGCTCCAGGCCGGCGGCGGTCTACGCGGCGCTGCTGCACGGCCACCCGGTGCTCGCCTGGGTGGCGCTCTCGAACGGCCCCTTCGCCACCTGGACCAGCCCCTCCGGCCGCACGGTCCGCGTCAACTACGGCGAGCACGCGGTGGTCCTGACCGGCGTCGGGCCGGCCGACGTCCTGGTCAACGATCCCCTCTCGGGCACCCGGCAGACCTGGAGCAAAGCCCGCTTCGAGCAGATGTGGGACGGCCTCGGCCGGCGCGCGCTTTCGACTTGACGAGCGGGGCCCCGGCTCAGCGAAGCGGGCCTCCGGCTCAGTGCCCCGGGCCGGCCTCGCAGCCGTGCGACTTGCCGATCCCCGGCCCCCCGTTGCAGTAGTCGTAGCCCGGGCCGCCGTAGAGCTGGTCGGGCTGGGGGCCGCCGTAGAGCCGGTCGTTGCCGCCTTCGCCGTGGCAGCCGTCTTCGCCCGGCCCCATGTAGCAGACGTCGTTCCCAGGGCCGCCCCAGCAGCCGTCGCTGCCGGTGCTCGCCCGGCAGTAGTCGTTGCCGGGGCCGCCGATGCAGTCGGTGTTCCTGGGGCCGGTGATGCAGACGTCGTTCCCCGGGCCGCCGAGGCAGCGGTTGCGTTTGGTCCCCTGCGGATAGCAGGTGTCCTGCTCGCTGTTGCCGATCAGCTTGTCGGAGCCCTTGCCCAGGTAGGTGATCAGCGAGATCGGCAGCGGATCTTCCACCTGGACCTTGTCGCTGGAGGGGCCGGTTTCGACGTCGATCGCGCTGGCCCCGGCCGTCGGGCAGATGGCGACGTTGCCGGCGGTGAAATGGCACCCCTTCGCCCTCGGTTCCATAGCGCCTTTGACGACGATGTCGGCGCCGCGCACGGTCAGGTGCAGGTGCGTCCCCGAGGCGGCGCCGTGGACCACGATCGTGCCCTCGGTCGAGGCGGTCGTGCCGCCCAGCGCGAGCATCAGCACCATGGCAGCGGCCACCCCCAGCGCCAGCCGCGCCGCCCGTCGCTTCCTGCGCCTTCTGCCCGTCGAGTCCATGCGCCTCCCACCTGCCTGGGTAGTCGCCGTATCGGCCTCGAAACAAAGTCGGGCCGAATCGGCGGACGAATGTACTAGGGAGGAGGAGAAGGTGACGTCGCGCCCGGACGGACCGGGCCAACCGCCCACCTCCCGCCCCGCTCGAACGCACTTCTTCTCGCTATGAGAGATCAACTGCGTTCGAGCGGATGGAGGGGGGAGGCGCCTATCGCCTATCGCTTATCGCCAGGCGCGTCGCGCGGCTCCAGGCGCAGCTCGCGCCGGGCGCCGGGCACGCCTTCCTCGATCTCCTTGCGCCGCTCCAGCTCCGCGTTGAGCTGGTGGCCGAAGAGGATCGCCAGGTTGCTGATCCAGAGCCAGATCAGCAGCACGACGACACCGGCCAGCGTGCCGTAGGTCTTGTCGTAGGAGGCGAAGTTGGCGACATAGATGGCGAAGCCCACCGAGGCGAGCACCCAGACGACCAGCGCCACCAGGCTGCCAGGCGTCACCCATTTGAAGCCGCGCAGCCGCGCGTTCGGCGAGGCGTAGTAGAGAATCGCCAGCATCAGCACGAAGACGGCGATCAGCGCCGGCCACTTGGCGATGTTCCAGACCGAGATCGCGGCGCTGCTCAGGCCGATCGGCTCGGCGACGGCCTTGACGATCGGGCCCGTCAGCACCAGGGCCAGGGCGATCAGCACCAGCAGGATCACCATCGCTAGCGTCACCGCCAGCTGGAGCGGGCGCAGCTTCCAGAACGGCCGCCCCTCGGGCACCTCGTATATGACGTTGGAGGCGCGGATAAAGGCGCCGACGTAGCCCGATGCAGCCCACAGCGCCGCCGCGGTTCCCAGCACAAGGCTGAAGCCCGCGGTGCTGCGGTGCGAGGTGAGCGATTCGATCGGCCCGGAGAAGGTCTTACCCGAGGTCGGCGCGCCGATCGAGGTGACGATTTCAGTCAGCGTCTTCGTCGTTTCGCGCGGGTCGCCGAAGAGGCCGACCAGCGAGACCAGCACGATCAGCGCCGGGAAGAGCGCCAGGATCCCGTAATAGGTGAGCGCCGCCGCCCAGTCTGTCATCCCGTCTTCGCGGAACTCGCCGACGGTCCGCTTCGCGGTCTGCCACGCGGACATGCCCCCGGTTACCCGCCGCCGCCGATCTCCACCGAGCCGCGTGGCGCCCCGTCCCCTGCCGGTAACTTTGACCCGTGAACCGCGATGCGCTCGACGAGCATCGCCTGCGCCGCCTCATAGACGTGGGCCGCGGTTTCGTCTCCCAGCGCGACATGGAGGCCGTGCTGCGCGAGCTGGTCGAGGTGGCGCGCGAGCTGACCGGCGCCCGCTACGCGGCGCTCGGCGTCATCGACGCGGACCACCGCGAGCTGGAGCGCTTCATCTTCTCCGGCATCGACGAGGAGGCGCGCCGCCTCATCGGCGACCTGCCGCGCGGCCGTGGGGTGCTCGGCGAGCTGATCCGCAACCCGGCCCCGCTCCGCCTCCGCGACGTCGCCGCGCACCCCGCTTCGACCGGCTTCCCGCCGCACCACCCGCCGATGCGCGGCTTCCTCGGCGTCCCCGTCCTCGTCCGCGGCGAGGCCTGGGGCAACCTCTACGTCACCGAGAAGGCTGGGGGCGGCGAGTTCGACGAGGCCGACCAGGAGGCGCTCACCGTGCTCGCCGAATGGGCGGCGCTGGCGATCTTCAACGCCCGCCTCTACAGTCAGCTGGAGGAGGAGCGCGCCGCGCTCGAGCGGGCCGTCCACGCGCTCGAGGCGACCACCGACATCGCCCGCGCCGTCGGCGGCGAGACCGACCGCGCCCGCGTCCTCGAGACGATCGCCCGGCGCTGCGGCGCCCTGCTCCACGCCCGCTGCGTGCTGGTCCTGCTGCGCGCCGGCCGCCGCCTCGAAGTCGCGGCCGGGGCGGGGGAGGGGGCAGCCGAGGCGCTCGGCACGCAGCTCGTGCTCCAGACCTTCACTCCCCGGGAAGCTCTGCACGCCGTCCGCGACCATGGCATCGAGGCCCGCGCCGCCCTCGTCGCTCCCTTGACCTTCCGCGGCCGCGGCCTGGGGGCGATCGTCGCCCTCGACCGCCTCGACGCCGGCGGCGCACACGGCCCCGCCTTCCACCCCGAAGACGAGCGCCTCCTCGTCGGCGCCGCGGCCAGCGCCGCCACCGCCGTCGCCACCGTGCAGTCGGCGAGCGAGGAACGGTTGCGCCAGCAGCTGATGACGGCGGAGCGCGAGCGCGCCCGCTGGGCCCGCGAGCTGCACGACTCCACCCTGCAGGGGCTCGGCTCGCGCCGCGTGCTGCTCGCCTCGGCGCTGAAGCGGGGCGCCGGCCCCGAGCTCGAAGGCGCCGTGCGCGAGGTCGTCGAGGACCTCAGCCGCGACATCGAGGAGCTGCGCGCCCTGATCACCGAGCTGCGCCCCGCCACCCTCGACCAGATCGGGCTCGAGGCGGCGCT
>DASTHF010000172.1:0-5380 GCA_035605615.1 Solirubrobacterales bacterium | reverse complement strand
TGGCCTTCGCCGCTTCGATCGCCGCGTCGGGGCAGTCCGTGACCCCGGCGATCTTGGCTAGCAGGCCGGGTGGGAAAGTGGCCGAGTAGGAGGTGATCTCCTGTTCGGAGTCGGTGCGGGTCATGCGCAGGTAGAAGGGGGTGTAGGCGGCGGCCTGCGGGTTGAGCGAGCCGGCGAGGAGGCCGGGCGCGAAGGGCGGGATGCCGCCGGCCGGGCAGGGGCCGCCGCCTTCGCCGTGGTTGATGAAGAAGGCGGTCGGTTCGTGTTTGAAGGCGGTCGGTTCGGCCCAGGAGCTCATGTCGACGCCGCTCGGGTAGCCGCCGCAGACAGACGGCGAGACGAGGGTGGAGCGCTGGCCTTCCCTGAGCGTGAGGGTGAAGTGCTCGTAGAGGAGGCGGGGCAGGTTGTCGAAGGTCGCCACGAGGCGGCCGGTGCTCGGGTCGGGTTCGATCTTGCCCACCGATTTGACGATCAGGCCGCGGCGGGCCGAGCGGGCGAGCATGTAGACGGCGAGCAGGGTGTGGAAGGGGTTGGCGTAGGGCGTGGCGATGTAGAGGGAGCCCTTCAGCGGTTCGGCCAGGCCCAGCGCTTCTTCGACCGTGACGTCGCCGATTTTCGAGCCGTTGGGGCAGCCGGCGCCGGGTTCGGAGGTCGCGGTCTCGGCCGCGAACTGGGCTTCGGCGCAGGTGCCGAGGCCGGCGCCGAGCGAGGGGTTGATGGTGAGGCCCTCGGGCAGGGAGACGATCGCCGTCTTGATCGGGGGGAGCGCTTCGCCGCCCGGGTTGAGGATGCCGCCGCCGTCGTTGACGGTGAGGTTGAAGACCATGCCGGTGCGGGCGGCGGCGTTGTCGGTCATCAGCTGGACTTTGGGGATGGAGAGCTGTTTGTGGCAGATGCCGCTGAGGGCGGAGCCGTTGGCGCTCGCCGTGGCGGCGGCTCCCTGCCAGGAGGTGGCCGAGATCGAGTAGGAGGGCGTCGCGTTGCAGGTGGTCGTCGGCATCGTCAGGTCGCTCTTGATCTGCGATTCGGGGGCCGCGGCGTTTTCGAAGACGAGGCATTTGGCCGCCGCCTGTTCGCCGGAGGAGGGCGCCCAGGTGGTGCCGTCTTCCTCCTTGAGGCAGTTGCCGCGCTGGGCGTCGTGGCCGGTGATCCAGGGGGTCCCCCAGACCGTGATTTCGAGGCCCTGCAGGTCGAAGGACTGGGGCAGGCCTTCGAGGTCGAGCTGCAGGTTGTCGGGTTCGTGCAGGTGGACGTTGAAGACCAGCGGGGTGCCGAAGGGCGAGGCGCCGAGCGAGGCGGCGACGCCGAAGGGGGGCACGAGGTTGAAGAGGCCGAAGTAGCGGGTCGTCCCCCCTTTGTTCACCTTGACCACGCCCACCTGGCTCGAGTTGGGGCATTTCTCGCCGGATTCGCTGGCTTCGAAGGGCGAGCTGCGATGGGTGTGGAAGGCGGTGGCGCTGCATTCGCTGGGGACCGCCGTCGGGTTGATCAGCAGGCCCGGCGGCAGCGCCAGGTGGAGGTCGCGGAGGTCGCCGTCGGAGGCGCCGCCGGCGGTGTTGAGCTCGACGTCGGACTTGAAGGCATAGGGATGCGACCCCGGCTGGATGGCCGCTCCCCCACCCACCTTTTCCGCGGCAACGGAGAAGCTGGAGAAGCCGAAGGAGGCCGCCGCCGAGGCGGGCGTCAGCAGGGCGCAGGCGGCCAGCAGGGCGAATAGGGTTGCGGCGCCGCGCAAGCGGCGGACGCCCCCGCCGGTGGATTCCGGGCCCAGGTATCGCAACCCGGGAGAGAGGGTTCGATTCCCTCCGGGGACGCTACAATCGTTGCTGCGATACCTGGGGCTCAATGGATTCACCGGCTCCCGGATTTTGCGAGCGGCCCGCTTCGGCGGGCCGTTTGCTTCCGGTCGCACGTTGCTACCGGCCACGGTGTCTCGTCTTCTTGTGATGGTGGCGGTGCTTCCTGTGGTGCGCCCTGGGGAAGCGCACCGGCGGGTTGGACGGGCCTTCGACGACGGCGGTTCCCGGCGTGGGGTCTTCGGGGGCGGGCGGCGGCGCTTCGCATTCATCGCCGTTGCATTCGGCGGCGGCCGCGGGGGGAGGCGGGGCGGCGGCGCCCCCCGCGAGCCCGAGCAGCAGGGAGCCGACGAGCAGCGACAAGGCGGCGCGGCGGCGGAAGCGGGAGGGCACGACCGACCGGTGGCCGGCACGGCGGCCCAGCGGTCGGTCAATCGCGTTCGGCTCCACCACTTCCCCTCCTTCCCGCGAAGCGTCGCTCAGAGCACCGTGGCGGAGAGCCGCCACGGCGTGCTCAAACTCCCTGACCCGGAGAGGGTAGATAAAGGTGTTTATAAAAGCAAGGAGCCGGGATATGGCCGGCCGACGGCTCGGAGCGGCTCAGCGCGCCTTTCGCGGCTGGCGAGCTCGGTTGAGGCGGGTCGCTCAGTCGAGGCCATCGCCGAGCACCGCCTCCCACTCGCGCTCCTCGGCGGTGACATCGCGGTTGACGGCATCGCCGCGGGTCGCCTCACGCTCGGAGCGGAAGGCGTCGGCCCGTGCGGCTCGCCGCGCGAATTCGGTCAGCAGAGAGGAGAGCGAGACACCGCGCTCACGCGCCCGAACCGCAAGCAGGTCACGGGTCTCGCGTGGCACCCGAATGGTGGCGGTAGCAGCCATGGACACAGAGCGCTACGAAATGGCGACAGGCGACGCCGGCTCGGGCTCTCTGGATGTCGCCTGCTTTTCGTTTAGTCGTACTAATCGCTAACCTGGCGGCATATGGTTCGGCGCACCCACTGGCTCGAGGCTGTCGAGCAGGCATGGCGGCGGCGCTCGGTTCTCTGGCTGGCCGGCGTCCGCCGGGCGGGCAAGACCGTCCTCTGCCAGAGCCTCGACGACGTCGACTACTTCGACTGCGAGCTGCCGCGCTCGCGGCGGCTGATGGAGGACCCGGAGGGCTTCCTCGAAGCGCGGCGCGGGCGGCGCATCGTGCTCGACGAGGTGCACCGCCTCGCGAACCCGTCGGAGCTGCTGAAGATCGCCGCCGACCATTTCCCCGAGACCTCCGTCCTCGCGACCGGCTCCTCCACCCTCGAGGCGACGGCCAAGTTCCGCGACACGCTGGCGGGCCGCCGGGAGACCGTCTGGCTGACGCCGATGATCGCCGCCGACCTGGCCGACTTCGGGGCCGGCGATCTCTCCCACCGCCTCCTGCGCGGCGGGCTTCCCCCGCTGTTCCTCGCCGAGCGGCTGCCCGAGCACGACTTCCAGGACTGGGTCGACGCCTACTGGGCGAAGGACGTCCAGGAGCTGTTCCGGCTGGAGCGTCGTTGGTCCTTCCAGCGCTTCCTCGAGCTGCTCTTCGCCCAGAGCGGCGGCATGTTCGAGGCGACCGCCTTCGCCGCCCCGTGCGAGGTGAGCCGCCAGACTGTCTCCAACTACCTCGCGGCGCTGGAGGCGACCTTCGTCGCCTATGTCGTGCGCCCCTACAGCACGCGCCGCTCCACCGAGATCACGGCCGCCCCGAAGGTGTACGGGTTCGACACGGGCTTCGTCTGCTTCTACCGGGGCTGGGACGCCCTGCGCCCCGAAGACCTCGGCTACCTGTGGGAGCACTTCGTCCTCAACGAGATCCAGGCGCGGCTTCAGCGCAGGGACGTGCGCTACTGGCGCAACAAGCGGGGGGCCGAGGTCGACTTCGTCCTGCCTCGGCGCGGCGCGAGCGGGCCCGTCGCGGTCGAGTGCAAGTGGAAGGCGGCGGCGTTCGAAGCGGGCTCCCTGGCGGCGTTCAGGCGGCTATATCCAGATGGGCCGAGCTTTGTCGTCGCCCCCGACGTCGACGCCCCCTACAAGCGATCCTACGACGGCTTCGAGGTCGAGTTCGTCTCCCTCGACGGCCTGCTCGCCCGAATCTCTTCCCAATAGGTGGAAGGCGCCTTCCACTGTTCCTATCCGCTCTATTGGCGGATAAGGAACAGTGAGTGGGTTAGTGACGTTTGCGGTGCTTGTGCCTGCCGGCTTTGGCGCCGCAGTCGGTCTTGATCAGCGGGTTGAGGTCGTGGATGCGGCCGTTGTGGGCGTCGAAGTTAGCTAGCGCCCGGCCGGGTTGGCGCAGAGGTTTTCGGCTTGCCGTGCGGGAGGACGCGGGGGCGCTCGGAGATGCCGTTGCGTGTGGCGATGGATACCGCTACTGGGGTTCGGCGTCGGTGAGGGCGGCGACGTCGGCGCGGTCGACAGGGCGGCCCCGGGCCAGCTTCATGCGGACCAGGTCGTCGCGGCCGGCGATGGGAACCGGCGTCTCGTCCAGGACGATGATGAGTGCGCGCTCGCGGAGGTCCCGATAGGGCGCCGCTCCGGGCGCGTCGTGGAGGACGTCGATGTCGCCGTAGGGGGTTGCGAACTGCCAGATGGTGGCGCGGGGAAGCATCGCGGCGTCGATCTCGGTGTCCTCGTGTCCGGGGTTGAGGACGCGGGCCTCGAGCGCGCAGAGCGCGGTGGCGAGCCTCTCCAGGTTGGCCGGGTCGGGGGCGGGGATCAGGTCGACGTCGTTGGTCATCCGCGGAGAGCCATGCGTCTGAGCGGCGAGGCCACCGACGATCACGTAGTCGACGCCCGCCGCCGCCAGCTCGTCGAGGATGCGCTGCGGGTCCAGCGGCTGTGGGTCCCGCTCAGCCACCTCGGGCGTGCTTTCCCGCCTCGGCGAGCCGCCCCGCGAGGCAGTTCCAGGAGAGCGCCAGGCGCAGGCGCTCCTCCGGGCTGCGACGCATGGAGGCGCGCACGTGGAGCGGATCGTGTTCATGCTCAAACGGCTTCGCACTTAGCTCCAGGCGCTCGCCCATCGCGGCGAGCAGCCTTTCGACGGTCTCGACCGTCGGCGAGACCGTTCCTCGCTCGATCCGGCTCACGGCCGCCTGATCGGTGCCGGCGCGAAGGGCAAGGGCGGCCTGGCTCACGCCGTGTCGCTCCCGCGCCTGTCTGATCGTCTCACCAGCGGTCACCCCATCATTATGCCTTATTTGGCATGACTGCACCAGACCCGAGACGATCAAACGGCCCGGTGAAAGCCGGGCCGTCGCTCTTCAGGGGATTTCCGCCTACCACCGCTTCCGCTGTTCCTTTGCCCCCTTATATGGAGCTAAGGAACAGCGGAGCTAGGGGAAGGTGTCAGTGGCGCTTGTGGTGCTTGCCGTGGCCGCCATGCTTGTGACCCTTGCCGCCGCAGTCGGTCTTGATCAGCGGGTTGGAGTCGTTGATCTTTCCGTTGTGGGCGTCGAAGTTGGCTTCGGCGTGGCCGGGGTTGGCGCAGAGGCTTTCGGAGTTGACGATGAGGCCCTTGCTGCCGCCCGGGAGGCTGAGGGTGAACTTGCTCACCGGGGCGTCGG
>DASTHF010000166.1:0-11330 GCA_035605615.1 Solirubrobacterales bacterium | reverse complement strand
CCACGCTCCCTGCGTCCTTGATCTGCTTGGCTACGCCCGCCTCCGGTCATCTAGTCTTCCGGCATGACTGAGATCCAGCCGTTGGCGGAGGGCGAGTACCTGTTCACCTCGGAGTCGGTCACAGAGGGCCACCCGGACAAGGTCTGCGACCAGATCTCGGACGCGGTGCTCGACGCCGTGATGGCCGGCGACCCCGGGGGCCGCGTCGCCTGCGAGACGCTGGTCAGCACCGGGATGGCCGTCGTGGCGGGCGAGATCTCGACCGAGGTCCACCTCGACGTCCCGGAGATCGTCCGCGAGACGATCCGCGGGATCGGCTACGACCACGGCGACTACGGCTACAACTGCGACCACATCTCGGTCCTCGTCTCGCTCGACAAGCAGTCGCCCGACATCGCCCAGGGGGTCGACCTCGGCTATGAGGCGCGGCTCGGCGGCACGATCGACGACGAGCTGCTCGCCGCCGGAGCCGGCGACCAGGGGATGATGTTCGGCTACGCGACCGACGAGACCGAGGCGCTGATGCCGATGCCGATCCACCTCGCGCACCGGCTCGCCGAACGGCTCGCCGCGGTGCGCAAGGACCGCACGCTCGATTACCTCGGTCCCGACGGCAAGACTCAGGTCACGGTCCGCTACGCGGACGGTCGCCCGGTCCATGTCGAGAAGCTGCTGATCTCGACCCAGCACGCCGAGCACGTCGAGTCCGAGCGGACGATCAAGCCCGACCTCTGGGAGCACGTGGTGCTGCCGGTGCTGGCCGCCGAGGTGCCCGGCATGTACGACGAGGGGGCGCTGCGCGACGGCTTCCTCGTCAACCCGACCGGCAAGTTCGTGATCGGCGGCCCGGTCGGCGACGCCGGCCTCACCGGCCGCAAGATCATCGTCGACACCTACGGCGGCATGGCCCGCCACGGCGGTGGCGCCTTCTCCGGCAAGGACCCCTCCAAGGTCGACCGCTCGGCCGCCTACGCGGCCCGCCACGTCGCCAAGAACGTGGTCGCGGCGGGGCTGGCGGAGCGCTGCGAGGTGCAGCTCGCCTACGCGATCGGCGTCGCCCAGCCGATCTCGCTGATGGTCGAGACCTTCGGCACCGGCAAGCTGCCCGACGCGCGCATCTCGCGCCTCGTCGAAGACGAGTTCGACCTGCGGCCGGGCGCCTTCCGCCGCTACCTCGACCTGCACCGGCCGATCTTCCGGAAGACCGCCGCCTACGGGCACTTCGGCCGCGAGGACCCGGACTTCACCTGGGAGCGGACGGACCGCGCCGAGGCGCTGCGCGAGGCCGCGGGCGCTACGGCTGCGTCTGCGTAGACGCGCCGGTCGCCTGGTCGACGCGGCGCACGACCTCGCCGGGGTCGGCGACGCCGGCGAAGACGAAGGCGTAGTCGTCGCTGGCCGCCGTGTCGAAGTCGACGTCGCCGATCTGCATCAGGCGCTGGTAGATCGACTGGCGGTAGTTGACGTTCTGGACGCGCTCAAGGCGCGTCTCCTGGATCTCTCGCGAGAAGATGCCGCGCCGGATGTTGAGGCGGCGGCTGGTGATCGTGTAGGTGGTGGCGACCCGCTTGACGAAGCCGGCCAGAAGGGTGAGCGCGAGGATGACGAGGACGACCTGGAAGACCGTGCCCCCGCCTCCGCCGGCCAGCTTGGCGACGAAGCCGGCGATCGCCGCGATCAGGACGCCCTTCAGGTAGAAGCCGAGGATCGCCCGCCACGAGGGGTGCCCCGAGAAGATCACCTGCTCGCCGGGACTGAGGTGCAGAGCCATTGAAAATGAGCATAGCCGCGGCGTCCGCCTCCCTCCATACGGTCAGGGGATGGCGATCGCCAAGGTCGAGCCGTTGACAACGGCCCGCGCTCTGCGTGGGCCGTTCGACTACCGCCTGCCCGCCGAGATGGCCGGCGTGGAGGTGGGCAGCGTCGTCCGCGTCCCCTTCGGCCGGCAGCGGGTGCTGGGCGTGGTGGTCGAGCTGGCGGAGACCTCGGAGCTGCCGCCGGAGCGCCTCGCCGAGCCGCTCGAGGCGCTCGAGGCGGGCGTCTCGGCGGAGTTGGTCCGGCTCGGGCTCTGGGTGGCGCGCGAGTACTGCTCGACGCCCTCGCGCGGTCTGCGCCTCGTCCTGCCGCCGGCGCCGGGCACGCGCAAGCGCCGGGCCCGGCCGCGGGTCGAGCATGCCGAGGTCGGGCGCGGGGCGCCGCCGCCGCCCGCCGCGCTGCTGCCCGAGCAGCGCCGCGCCGCCGAGGCGATCGTCGCGGCGCTCGACGGCGACGGCGGGGCGCCGCGCGAGCTGCTCCTGCACGGGGTCACCGGCTCCGGCAAGACCGAGGTCTACCTGGCTGCGGTCGAGGCGGCGCTGGCGCGGGGGCGCGGCGCGATCGTCCTCGTCCCCGAGATCGGCCTGGCGCCGCAGGCGGTGGCGCGCTTCCGGGCGCGGCTCGGCGATCGCTTCGCCGTCCTCCACTCGGCCCTGACGCCGGGCGAGCGCTACGACGAGTGGCGGCGCCTGCGCAGCGGCGAGGCCAGTGTCTGCGTGGGGCCGCGCTCGGCCGTCTTCGCCCCGGTCGCCGATCTCGGCCTGCTCGTCGTCGACGAGGAGCACGATCCCTCCTACAAGCAGGAGAGCGACCCCTGCTACGACGCCCGCGCCGTCGCCCGCCGCCGCGCCGCCGAGTGCGGCGCCGTGCTGGTCGCCGGCACGGCGACGCCGCGGCCGGAGAGCTGGCTGGAGCTGCCGCGCCTGGAGCTGCCGCGCCGCGTCGACGGGCGCCGCATGCCGCCGGTCGAGGTGCTCGACATGCGCGGCGCCGACCCGCGCTCCGGACCGCTCCACCCCGCCACCTGGGAGGCGCTGGAGGAGGTGCGGCGGACGGGCGCCAAGGCGATCGTGATGGTCAACCGCCGCGGCTTCGCCCCCTGGCTCACCTGCCGCTCCTGCGGTCGCCACTGGAGCTGCCCCAACTGCGACGTCTCACTGATCGTCCACCGCCACAGCGGCCGTCTCGTCTGTCACCACTGCGCCCACGCCGAGCCGCTCCCCGCCTCCTGCGCCGATTGCGGCTCGACGACGCTGTCGCGGGCCGGGGTCGGGACCGAGCAGGTCGAGGCGCTGCTGACCGAGCGGCTGGCGCCGATGCCGGTCTTCCGCCTCGACTCCGACACGGCGGCGGGCCGCGGCGCCCACGCCCGCATCCTCGCCGCCTTCGAGGCGGCGCCGAGCGGCGTCCTGGTCGGCACCCAGATGGTCGCCAAGGGCCACGACTTCCCCGAGGTGACGCTGAGCGCGATCCTCGACGCCGACGCGACCCTGCGCTTCCCCGACTTCCGCGCCGCCGAGCGGACCTTCGCGATGGTCGCCCAGCTCGCCGGACGCAGCGGCCGCGGCGAGGCGGGGGGGAGGGTGATCGTCCAGACCCTGGCGCCGGCGGCCGCCAGCGTGGCCCACGCCGCCCACCACGACGCCGCCGGCTTCCTCGCCGAGGAGGTCGAGCGCCGCCGCCTGTTGCACTACCCGCCCTTCTCGCACCTGGTCCGCGTCGTGCTGCGGGCGGAGGTGGAGCGGCGCGTCGAGGAGGCGTCCGGGGAGCTCGCCGCCGCCCTCGCCGCCGCCCTTCCCGAGGGCGCCGACCTGCTCGGCCCGGCCCCGATGTTCCGCGTCCGCAACCGCTACCGGCGCCGCCTTCTCGTCAAGGCCTCGGACCGCGACGCCGCGGTGGCCGCCGTGCGCGAGGCGGTCGAGCGCCAGGCTGCCGCCGGCTCGCTGCGAGGCGTAGCCATAGGCGTGGACGTCGACCCCCAGTAAGAAGTAAGACGAGCGGAAGTGGACCACCATCGCGGCAGAGCTTTCCGTCCCATAGGGACTTAAAGCTCTGCCGCGTGGGTCAAGTTCCGGCACGTCCGGCGGGGCGCCGGTCCATACAATCGAACCATGAGCGAGGAGCGGGCCATCGAGGCGGAGGGGAGCGGGCGCGAGGCGCTCGAATCCGAGCTGCTGGAGCGCCGCGACGCGGCGCTCGCCCAGGTCGTCAAGTTCGGCGACCCGGTGCTGAAGAGCAGGGCCTCGGCGGTTACCGAGTTCGGGCCGGAGCTGCGCGCCGAGGTCGAGCGGATGATCGCGATCATGCGCGACGGCATGGGCGTCGGGCTGGCCGCCACCCAGCTCGGGATCCTGCGTCGCCTGCTCGTCTTCCAGGCGGCCGCCGACGGCGAGCCGACCGCGCTGGTCAACCCGAGCTTCGAATGGCTCTCAGAGGAGACGGCGGTCGCCGAAGAGGGCTGCCTCAGCCTGCCGCGGGTCTCGATGGACGTGGAGCGGCCGCTGCACGCGCGCGTCGCCGGCCTTGACGTCGACGGCGAGCAGGTGACGATCGAGGCCTCCGGCCTCGAGGCGCGCGTCCTCCAGCACGAGGTCGACCACCTCGACGGGGTGCTGATCCTCGACCGGGCGCCGCGCGACCAGCGCAAGGCGGCGCTGCGGGCGCTGCGCGAGGGCGGCAGCTACAGCCCGGCGCTGGATGAGGGCGACGAGGCCCGGGACCGCGAAGAGCACCGCGAGCCCAAGCACACAGCGTGAGCACGTCAATCGCCACGGACTCGAACAACCGGTTATCACCGCGGCGATTGACGCACTCACGGGGCACGGCGTGAGGACCGTCTACCTGGGGACCTCGGAGTTCGCGGCCGACGTGCTGCGCCGCCTTGCCGCCTCGCCACACCGGCCGCTGCTCGTCGTGACGCCGCCCGACCGGCCGAAGGGCCGGGGCCGGAAGACGCTGTCGCCTCCCGCCGCCGAGGCGGCGCGCGAGCTCGGTCTGGATCTGCTCCAGGCTGCTGACGTCAACGAGGAGGCGGCGCTGGAGCGGATCCGCGCGGCGCGCCCCGAGGCGGCCGCCGTCTGCGCCTTCGGTCAGCTGATCCGCGAGCCGCTGCTTTCCGAGCTGCCGCTGCTCAACGTGCATCCCTCGCTGCTGCCGCGCTGGCGCGGCGCGGCGCCGATCGAGCGGGCGATCATGGCCGGCGACCGGCGCACCGGCGTCAGCATCATGCGCGTCACCGCCGGGCTCGACTCGGGCCCGGTCGCCCTGCGGGAGGAGGTCGAGATCGGTTCCGAGGACGACTTCGAGACGCTCTCCGCGAGGCTCGCGGCGCTGGGCGGCGAGCTGCTGGTCCGTGCGCTCGACCTGCTGGCCGAGGCGCGGCTCGAGCTCAGCGAGCAGGACGACGCGGAGACGACCTACGCCGAGAAGATCGACCCCTCCGAGCGCTGCCTCGATACCGCCCGCCCGGCCGCCGAGCTGGCCCGCACGGTGCGCGCCCTGACGCCGCACGTCGGGGCCTACCTGGAGATCGGCGACGGCCATCGGCTGGGCGTGCGGCGGGCGCGGCCGGTCGACGCCGCCCTCGGCGCGGGCGACCTGCGCGCCGAGTCGGGGGCGTTGTTGCTCGGCTGCGGCGAGGGTGCCCTGCGGCTCGAGGTCGTCCAGCCTGAGGGCGGCCGGCCGATGCCGGCCGACGCCTACCTGCGCGGCCACCCGGTGCCCGTACTTTGAGTCGCGTCTCTCCCGCCCGCGAGCTTGCCTTCGCCACGATCCGGGCCAGCTTCGAGCAGGACGCCTTCACCGAGCGGGCCTTCCGGGCCGCCGCCGCGGAGCGCGGCGTCGAGGGGCGGGAGCGCGCCCAGGCGCAGCGGCTCGCCTACGGCGCGGTACAGCGTCGCGCCACCGCCGACGCGGCGATCGAGCGCCTCGCCGAGCGCTCGCCGCGCCTGCTCGACCCGCCGGTCCTGGCGGCGCTGCGGCTTGGCCTCTACGAGCTGCTCTTCGCCGAGGGCACGCCCGACCACGCCGCGGTAGACCAGGCCGTCGAGCTGGCCAAGGCGGCGGGCGCCGGCCACGCCGCCGGCTTGGTCAACGCGGTGCTGCGCCGCGCCGCCCGCGAGCGGGTCGAGTTGACCGCCTCGCTGCTCGGCGACGACTCATCCCCGGAGCGGGCCGCGATCGCCCACTCGGCGCCGCTCTGGCTGGCGCGGATGTGGTGGGAGGAGCTGGGCGCCGAGATCGCCCGACCGCTGCTCGCCGCCTGCAACGAGCCGGCCGAGGTCGCGTTCCGGGTCAACACCCTGCGCACCGATCGCGAAACGATCCTCGCCAGGTTGCGCGAAGTCGGCGTTGCGGCCCATGCCGTGCCTTCCGGTGCGCCTTATGCGTCCCTGGGACACATAAGGCGCACCGGAAGCGAATGGCCGTTGGACATACCGGAGATGATCGTGGTCGAAGGACGGACCGGCGACGTCGCGGGGGATCTGGTCGCTTCCGGCGAGCTGACCCCGCAGAGCCGCGGATCCGCCGCCGTGGTCGAGGTTCTCGACCCTCAACCCGGCGACTTCGTCCTCGACCTCTGCGCCGGTCCCGGGATAAAGACGGGACAGATCGCGGCGCGGACCGGCGACCGCGGCGAGACGATCTCGGTCGAGCCCGACGCCGAGCGGGCGGCGGAGACGGCGGCGCAGGCGCGGCGGCTCGGGCTGCGCAGCGTCACCGTGGTCGAGGCCGACGCGGCCGAGAACGAGATGGCGCCTGGTTTCGATCGGGTGCTCGTCGACGCGCCCTGCTCGGACCTCGGCACCCTCGCCTCCCGCCCCGACGCGCGCTGGCGCAAGTCGCCGCGGGCGATCGAGCGGCTCGCCGACCTCCAGGGACGCATCCTTCGCAGGGCCGTCGCGGCGCTGCGGCCCGGAGGGGTCCTCGTCTACTCGACCTGCACGATCTCCCGTCGCGAGAACGAGGCCCAGGTTGCGGCGCTGCTCGACGCTTCGGCGGCCGGCGAGGCGCCGCCGCTCGAGCTCGAGGACCTCGGCGCCCACGCTCCGGCGCTCGCCTCGCCGCACGATCCCCACTGCCTCCAGCTGCGCCCCGACCGCGACCGCACCACCGGCTTCTTCGTCTGCCGCCTCGTCAGGCGGCATGATGGGAATCCATGACCGAGGCTGAGGAGGGCGAAGGATGCTGCAGCGCGTCGCCTGCCCGGGCTGCGGCGAGCCGTGGCTGCGGCCGACGCAGCTGCCCGGCCGCTTTCGCTGCGTGTACTGTCTGCGCCGCTTCGAGCTGGTCTCCCAGTGCCCGAATTGCGGCGAACACCAGACGATCGCTCGCATGAGCAGCACCGAGGACATGACCTGTCAGATGTGCGGCGCCTCGATGCTGAAGCCGGTGTAGCCATGGCTGGAGAACCGAATTGAAGGAGCTGTTGACAGAGCGGAGGGTCGCCCCCTCGATCCTCTCGGCGGACTTTTCGAAGCTGGGCGCGCAGGTCGAAGAGGTGATGGCGGCGGGGGCGCGGGTGGTCCACGTCGACGTCATGGACGGACACTTCGTGCCGCCGATCACGATCGGCCCGCTGGTCGCCGCCTCGATCGCCGAGCAGGTGCACGCGGCGGGCGGCGCCCTCGACGTCCACCTGATGATCGAGGCGCCCGAGCGCCAGATCGAGGACTTCGCGAAGGCGGGCGCCGATGCGATCACCTTCCACGCAGAGGCGACGCCGCACGCCAACCGGATCCTCTCCGCGATTCGAGAGCTCGACTGCCTGGCGGGCCTCGCCATCAACCCGGCCACGCCACTCGCCACGGTGGCGGAGCTCCGCGGGTACTTCGACTTCGTGCTCTGCATGACGATCAACCCCGGTTGGGGCGGCCAGGCCTTGCTGGACGGATCCGAGGACAAGGTCGCGCGGCTGTCGGCGCTTGTGGGAGGGGTGCCGATCGAGGTTGACGGCGGGATAGACGCCACCACCGTCGCGCCGATTGCCGCGGCCGGCGCCTCGCTGTTCGTCGCCGGCTCGGCCGTCTTCGGCGCCGCCGACCCGGCCGCCGCCTACGCCGAGATCGCCCGCGCCGCCGGGGCGGCCTGAGCGGAGGCCGCGTGGCCGAGCCGCCCGGCCTGCCGAGGCTCTCGTTGCGGCGCTCCCGCCTGCGCGAGATCGCCGCGCACCCCGGCCTGGGCGGCACGCGCAGCGCCGTGCGCCGCCAGCTGCTCGAGTTCCTCGAGCGGCTGGGGATGCTGGTCGGCGCGATCCTCCTCCTGCTCGCCGCCGGCACGGCCGGCTACGCCCTCACCGAGGGCACCTCGGTCCCCTACAGCTTCGCCTGGGCGCTCGACACGGTGGCCACCGTCGGCTCCGTGCCGGCCCCGGACACGACCGGCGGCCAGATCGTCAAGGTCGGCCTGATCGTCTTCGGCGTGGGTACGCTCTTCTACGCTCTGGTGACCGTCACCGAGTTCTTCGTCGCGGGCCACCTCTCCGGCCTGCTCGAGGAGAGAAGGGCGCTGAAGAAGATCGACTCGCTCAACGACCACATCCTGATCTGCGGCTTCGGCCGCGTCGGCCGCCAGGCCGCTCGCGATCTGCGCGCCGCGGGGCGCGACTTCGTCGTCCTCGACAACAACCCGGAGGAGACCCGCGAGCACGCGGAGGCGATGGACGCTCCCTTCGTCGAGGGATCGCCCTCCGACGACGAGGTGCTGCGCAGCGCCGGGATCATGCGCGCCGCCGGCCTGCTTGCCTGTGTCGACTCGGACGCCGAAAACGTCTTCATCACGCTGACCGCGCGCGAGCTGCGCTCCGACATCAAGATCGTCGCGAGGGCCGCGGTCGAGCCCACCGAGCGGAAGCTGCGCCACGCCGGCGCCGATCAGGTCGTCTCCCCCTACAAGGAGATCGGCTCGCAGATGGTCCGACTGACCCTGGGCTCGCTCGACGGAGGGAAGGCCGCCGAGGCCTAGAGATTCTCGTCGAGGGTGGCAAGGCGCACCTCGAGCTCCTCGGGTGAGCCGGTCTCCGGCACGTCCTCGGCCCGCTCGTGCGGGCGGCGGTAGATCGCGTAGAGGAGGGCGAGGAGGAGGCCTGCGGCGAGGACGAAGCCGACCTCGACGCGGCGGAACTCGTCGCCGACGATGGGCAGCAGGTTCCAGGCGACGAACGCGGCTGCGCAGGCGACCCAGCGGACCGCGGCGCGGCGCACCTGGCCCTGCGCCACGCAGGCCTGGTTGACCGTCACCGAGCAGAGGTAGAGACCCATGCCGAGCGTCACCAGCAGGAGGCCCGGCCGGTCATAGCTGAACTTCTTGCTGAAGGCGAGCTGCATCAGCTGCGGCCCGGCGATCAGCAGGGCGAGCGCGGCCAGCGCCGTGAAGGCGGCGACGGCGACCAGCACCATCCGCACCGAGCGATGGAACTCGCGCTCGCTGTCCGGCGCGGCGCTGGTGTGGAGGCTGGTCAGGTGGGGGAGGATGCTGGTCGAGACCGCCTGGAAGAGCTGTAGCGGGGCGCGGGCGATCATCAGCACGTTGAAGATGAAGCCGGCGGCCGCGGCGCCCTCCAGCCCTCGCACGATCAGCGGCCCCGCGTTGAGGAAGACCTGTTCGCTGAACATCACGAAGAGGACCGCGGCGGCGAAGCCGGCGCCGTGCGAGAGCGAGAACTCCGAGGCCTGCTCGGCCGGCTCGGCGGCCGGGGGCGCCGCCGTCCGCGCCCGCCGCGCGAAGGCGAGCGGTACGACCATCAGGGAGAGGGAGGGCGCCGCGACTATGCCGATCGCCACCGCCGACTGGCCGCTCAGCACGCTGACCGCGACCAGCACGGCGAACGAGGTGCGGAAGACCGACTCGGAGAGGATCAGCGCGGTGAAGAGGCCGAAGCGGCGGCTGCCGGCGAGGAAGCCGCGCGCGAAGTAGCTCGCCGCGTAGAACAGCACCGCCGAGAAGAAGATCCAGTAGAGCGTTTCGTTGCCCTCCAGCAAGCCGTCCTGGATCGGCCCGCGCAGGACCAGCGCGAGGACCGCGAAGACGACGCCGAGCCCGAGCTGGATCGTCGCCGCCACCCGCATCGGCTGGCCGATCGGCTCGCGCTTCACGAGGCGTTCGGAGATGTGCCGCGAGAGCAGCTGTTCGATCGGCCGGTAGAGGGTCGAGATCGTGATGAAGACCGCCGACCAGAGCACGGTGATCTGCCCGTACTCGTGCTTGGAGAGCACGTGCGAGGCGATGAAGAAGTAGACGTAGGTGATGACGCCGGTGAGGCCCACGCCGATCGCCAGGAAGCCGGCCAGCTTGCCGTAGTCGGAGCTGGCCGAGCCACCGCTCGGCGCTTTCCCGGGCAGCCGCATCAGTCGCGCTTGTAGTGGGAGGGCTCGACGTCGAGCGCCAGCTCGACCCGTCGCACCCGCTCGAAGACCCGCTGCGTCATCACCCGCTGGCCGGCGAGCAGATCGCCGATCACGCCCAGCGCCACGAGCTGCACGGCGGCGATGAAGAGGACGGCGCCGAGGATCAGCGATTGGATGTGGCCGCTGCTGTCGCCGTTGAGGATCCAGTCGAGCAGGAAGGGCATCCAGGCGGCAAGCGCCAGCACGGCGACGACGAGTCCGGCCGTGGCGAAAACGCGCAGCGGCTCATAGCGCGCGTAGATGCGGAGGATCGAGAGGGCGTTGCGCCGCACGTATGCGCCGGTCGAGCCGAAGAGGCGCGACTCGCGCGTCTGTGGGTTGACGCCGATCTCGACCTGGTCGACCGCGACCAGCATCTTGCCGGCCTGGATCAGGCTCTCCAGTGTGTAGGTGAAGTTGTCGACGACGAGCAGGCCGAGCGCCGCCTCGCGGTTGTAGGCGCGGAAGCCGGAGGTGGTGTCGGCGATCTCGGTGCCGGCCAGGCGGCTGACGACCCAGCTGCCCAGCCGCTGGAGGAATTTCTTCGAGCCGGAGAAGTGCGCGATGCTGGCGACCCGGCGGTCGCCGACCACCATGTCGGCTTCGCCGGCGAGGATCGGCGCCACCAGCTTGGCGACGTCGGCGCCCCTGTATTGGTTGTCGGCGTCGGTGTTGACGACGACGTCGGCGCCGAGCTTGAGGCAGGCGTCGAGCCCCGCCTGGAAGGCCGCCGCAAGCCCCTTGTTGTTGGTGAGGCGGACGATGTGGTGGACACCGTTCGCCCGCGCCACCTCCACCGTGCGGTCGGTCGAGCCGTCGTCGACCACCAGCAGCTCGATCTCGTCGACGCCCTCGATGCTGCGCGGCAGATCGGCGATCGTCGCGGGAAGGGTGGCCTCCTCGTTGAGGCAGGGAATCTGGATGATCAGCTTCATCGGCCGGTCAGCGTATCCGGGAGAAAGGACCATGCGAGGGGGCGCGCGGGTCCTGTCGAGGGGAAGCGGAGGGGACCGGGTGGAAGCTCCACTTAACTTTTTCGGTGGTTCGCGGTTGGTCTAACCGCGAGCGAATTGCCGAAAAAGTACAAGACGTTCCACCCCCACCCGGTCCCCTCGCTGCGCACCGTCCCCT
>DASTHF010000152.1:0-16024 GCA_035605615.1 Solirubrobacterales bacterium | reverse complement strand
TCGACGCGACGACCGAGGCCGAGATCAGGGCCGGCCTGCGCGAGGCGATGGCGGGCCGCACCACCTTCGTCATCGCCCACCGCCTCTCGACCGTCTCGCTCGCCGACGAGGTCGTCGTCATGGACGGCGGCCGCATCGACGACCGCGGTACGCATGAGGAGCTGCTCGAGGGCTGCGGCTTCTACCGCGAGATCGCCGAGCACGGCCTCGCCGACACGGTCTTCCTGCAGCGAGACCTCGAGCGGCGCGAGGAGGCGGTGCGACTGTGAGCGCTCCGATCGTCACGGTGATCTCCGGTCGTTCGAGTCCGTGGCGATCGGAGCGCGAACGAAAGGTTGTCCTATGAGGAGGCTCTGGCGACTGCTTCGGGGTGAGGACCAGCGGGGGCGCAAGGTCCGCTGGATGGTCGGCCTGCTGCGGCCCTACCGGGGCAGGGTCGCGCTGACGTTTGCCGCGCTGCTCGTCGCCACCGGCGCCGGGCTCGCGCCTCCCTACCTGGCCGGCAAGGCGATCGACGCGGGGATCGTCAAGCACGACGCCGGCGCGCTCGACCTGATCGTCGTCGCCTTCCTCGTCGTCGCGGTGCTCTACGCGGCGGCGACCTACGTCCAGACCTACTTCGTCGGCTGGGTGGGCACGCGCGCCCTCCAGGATCTGCGCGAGCGCATCTTCAGCCACCTGCAGGCGATGTCGATCGGCTTCTTCACGCGGCGCAGCCCGGGTGTCCTGATCAGCCGTATGACCAATGACGTCGAGGCGCTCAACCAGCTGATCAGCAGCGGCGTCGTGACGATGTTCTCGAGCACGCTGACGCTGCTCGGCGCCGTCGTGATCATGCTGGCTCTCGACGTCAGGCTGGCGCTGGTCACCTTCCTCACCTTCCCGCTGCTGGCGGCGGCGAGCGTCGCCTTCCGGATCGCCTCGCACGGCGCCTACCGCGCCACCCGCGAGCGGATCGCGGCGATCACCGCCTACCTGCAGGAGACGCTGAGCGGGGTCAGGGTGGTGCGCAGCTTCGGCCAGGAGCCGCGCCACGCGGAGGCGATGACCGAGCTCAATGAGGCCAACCGCGAAGCGAACATGCGGACGGTCTACCTCAACGCCTCCTACTTCCCCGCGGTCGAGCTGCTCTCGGCGATCGGCACCGCGGTGATCCTGCTCTTCGGCGGCTACCAGGCGATCGACGGCGCGATCCAGATCGGCGTCGTCGTCGCCTTCGTCGGCTACCTCCAGATCTTCTTCAACCCGATCCAGGAACTCTCCCAGCTCTACACCACCTACCAGCAGGGGATGGCGGCGCTCGACAAGATCTTCGACCTGCTCGATACCGAGCCCGACATGGTCGACTCCCCGGGCGCGATCGATCCCGGCACGCTGCGCGGCGAGATCCGCATGGAGGGCGTCTGGTTCTCCTACGGTGGAGATGAGTGGGCTCTGCGCGAAGTCGACCTGCTGGTTCCGCCCGGGCAGACGCTGGCCCTGGTCGGGGCCACCGGCGCCGGCAAGTCGACCTTCGCGAAGCTGGTGGCGCGCTTCTACGACCCCCAGCGGGGGCGGGTGCTGGTCGACGGGCGCGACGTGCGCGACGTGCGCCAGCGCGCCCTGCGGCGCCAGCTCGGGATCGTCCCCCAGGAGGGCTTCCTCTTCTCCGGCAGCGTGCGCGAGAACATCGCCTTCGGCCGGCCGGAGGCGACCCTGGAGGAGATCGAGGCCGCCGCCGCCGCGGTCGGCGCGAGCGAGTTCATCGCGGCGTTGCCGCGCGGGATCGAGACGCAGGTCGGCGAGCGCGGCATCCAGCTCTCGGCCGGCCAGCGCCAGCTCGTCGCCTTCGCCCGAGCCCTGCTCGCCGAACCCCGCATCCTGATCCTCGACGAGGCGACCTCCAACGTCGACGTGCGCACCGAGAAGACGATCGAGCAAGGGCTGGAGCGCCTCCTCGCCGGCCGCACCGCGATCGTCATCGCCCACCGCCTCTCGACGATTCGCCGCGCCGGCCGCATCGTCGTCATCGAGCGGGGCCGCATCGCCGAGTCCGGCACCCACGAGGAGCTGATCGAGGCCGGCGGCCCCTACTCGCGCCTATACGGCGCCTGGGCGGAGTCTGCCGCGGCTTAGAGCCTTAGCCCGGGCCGATGCCGCCCGACGACCCGCCGCCGCCTTCGGAGCCACCGCCGGAGCCACCGCCGCCCGCCGAGCCGCCTCCGCCGCCCGCTTCGACGCTGCCGGCGCCGCCGGTTTCGGGAGTCGCTTCCGGTTCGGGCGCCGCTTCCGGAGCGGACGGTTCGGCGCCCCCCGTGCCAGATTCGCCGCCGGATGAGGGCGCGGTCGAGCGCGACGCCGGAGCGCTGGGCGCTTCGCCGCATTTCTTGAAGCCGTAGGACTTGGCGACCGACTGGAAGGAGGAAAGCGCCGAGGAGGCGCGCGATTCGGCTGCTTCGATCTCGGAGCTTTCGCCGCGCTCGGCTGCAAGCCGCGCGTCGCTCTCGGCCTGGGCGAGCGCTTCGGCGGCGGAGATGAGTTCGGTGTAACCGGCGGCTTCCTGCGGTTCCCCGAGCGCCTTCAGCCGGCTGACCATGCCGCTGTAGAGCTGCGCGACCTGGCTCGCCTGGACGGCGGCGCTCGCGTTGCCGGCGGAGACCGTGCCGACCGCCGCGTTCACCTCGGCGCAGATCCCGTCGCCCTGGGCGATCAGTTCCCGCTTGCTCAGCGCCGGCGTCGTTTCGGCGCTCGGCTGCGGGCGCGCCGTCGTTTCGCCGCCACCGCCGCCGCAGCCGGCGACGCCGGCGAGGAGAAGCGGCAGCGCCGCCACTGCCAGGCAGATCCGGGGCCTCATGCGAGGCGAAGGTAGCAGAGCCCTTGGACGCGCCGGAAGGGGGCGGCCTCGGTCGACTGCGGCCCAGGGACTCGAACCCCGACTACCTCGTCCAGAGCGAGGCGTGCTGCCATTACACCAGGCCGCAAGGGAGGAAACCGGAGGATACCGGCGCCGCGCGGCGGAGACGGGCGAGGTTATTCGAGGGACGCCGCCCTGGCGCTCGGCACCTTGCCGGGGGGGCAGCGATGCGGCGGCGTGCCGGGCGCCGGCATGATCTCGAAGTTCGTGAGCCCGTGGTAGGGGGTGGGGGCGCCGTTGTTCTGCGCCAGGGTGACGTTGAGGTGGTAGATGCCGACCGGCAGGTCGTGGTAGTAGATCTCGGGCCGGGTCGCGGGCGAGTAGCTGCCGGCGGAGCCGATTCGTTCGGCGAGGACGCCGTTGGGGCCGGCGTAGCGCCCGTAGTCGAAGGACTTACCGCCCAGGTGGCCGTGGCTGACAGGGTTCGCCTCCGCCCGCGCCAGCTTCTGCGGCGAGATGCAGGCGGGCAGCTGGCTGAGGCCGAAGCGGATGCTGCCCTCGCCGAGCTGCGGCTCGCTGCCGAAGCTGCGCGGCGCCAGGTGGAAGTTGTGGATCTCCACCTTGACGACCACGGCGTGGCTCGCCTGGCGGGCGCCGTTGCGGGGGGAGACGATGTCGACGCTCGGTTCGCCGAGGACCGGTTCGACATGTTGCGCCGCGCGGCCGCCTCCGCCGCAGCCGCCGAGCAGCGCCGCGCCGGCTGCGGCGGAGGTTGCGAAGATGGCGATTCGGGCCCGCATCGAGGCGCAAGGTTACGCGGGCGGCCTCCGGCCAGGGCGTACGACGGCCCGGACCCGTAACTTTCCGGGCTCGATGCGACCGACCCGGACCACTCGACCATGAACGGCACCTCTCCCGCCGCCGAGCGCGCGCGGCCGCAGCCCTCGCATGACGGGGAGCGCGGCGACCGCGCGCCCGCCTCCATCCTCTGGTGGCTGGCCGGCCTGACCGCGCTCGGCGTCGTCGTCCGCTTCGCCAGCCTCGGCGTGCAGAGCTACCACCACGACGAGGTGATCACCGCGGCCCGGGTCGTCTCCGGCGGCTTCGTCCACATGCTGCGCGAGGTGAAAGCGAGCGAGTCCAACCCGCCCCTCTACTACGTGCTCGCCTGGGGCTGGGCGAAGGCCTTCGGCACCGGCGAGGTGGGGCTGCGCTCGCTGAGCGCCCTGTTCGGCGCCGCCACCGTGCCGGTTGCCTACCTGATCGGCCGCGAGCTGGCGAGCAGGCGGGCCGGCTTGGTCGCCGCCGCGATCGTCGCGGTCAACCCGATGCTGATCTGGTACTCGCAGGAGGCCCGCTCCTACGCGCTGCTGATCTTCTTCGGGGCGCTCTCGCTGCTCTTCTTCGTGCGGGCGCTGAACAGCCGCGGCGGGGGCCGCGACCTGGCGCTCTGGGCCGTCGCCTCGGCGGCCGCCCTCTGCAGCCACTACTTCGCCGTCTTCGCGGTCGGGGCGGAGGCGGTCTGGCTGCTGGTCGCGCTGCGCGAGCGGCGCCGCGCGGCCCTTGCCGCGATCGTCGCCGTCGGTGCGGTCGGCGTGGCGCTGCTCCCCCTCGTCCTCGCCCAGATCAACCCCGTCCACATCGAATGGATCCAGAACATCCCGCTCTCCAAGCGCCTGCTCGACACGGGCGCCGCCTTCCTGGCGGGGGAAACGGGCCGCGTGATCGCCCAGCCCGCGCGCGACGGCTACGCGATCGTCCCCGCGCTGCTGATCGGCGCCGCCTTCGTGCTGCTGGCGCGGCGCGGCAGCGACCGCGAGCGGCGCGGCGCGACGCTCGGAGCCGCAGTCGCCCTGGCGGTGATCCTGATCCCCACGATCGCCGCCCTGGCCGGCAAGGACTACCTGGTCGAACGCAACCTGCTGCCGGCCCTGGTCCCCCTCGCCCTCGTCGTCGCGATCGGTTTCGCCCTGGGCGGTGCGCGCCGGCTGGGGGCGCTGCTGGCGGTCCTGCTCTGCGCCTACTGGCTGGCCTTCGACATCTACGTGACCCAGACGCCCAACCTGCAGCGGCCCGAATTCGGCGCCGTCGCCGAAAAGATGGGGCCGCCGCGCCGCCCGCGCATCGTCGTCACCTGGAAGCTCGGCACCGACCCGCTCGAGTTCTACCTCCGCGACGGCTCCCAGGACATCAACGCGGGGCGCTGGCCGGTGAAGGAAATCGTCGTCGTCGCGAAGCAGTTCGCCGCCGCCGAAGCGGGAACCAGGCTGCCCCGCTCCTTCCGCGCCGTCGAACGGACGCAGCTACCAAGGCTTACCCTTACCCGTTACGTGTCCCAGCGCCCCATCCCGGTTTGGTTCCACACGCTCCGCTCCCTGTACACCGGCTTCGGCCGCAACGCGGTGGTGATCGACGGCCTTCCCTCGCAGGCCTCGCTGCCGCGCCGGGTCGGCCTCGGCGGCGGCGCGCACACGATCGCGACTCCGCCGGGAGGGGTCGAAGAAGGGGCGCCACGATGAGCGCCTCGGAGCTCGCATACCGGGTCGGGGCGGCGGTCCGCCGGCCGGCAAGCTGGCTGCAGCTGCTCAAGTTCGGCGTCGTCGGCGGCGTCGGCTACGCCATCAACATCGCCGTCTTCGCCCTCCTGACGAGCGGGCTGAACGTCCACCACGTGATCGCCGCGGTCGGCGCTTTCTGCGTCGCCGTCTCCAACAACTTCATCCTCAACCGCTACTGGACCTTCGAGCCGGGCGAGGGCCACCCGGCGTTCCAGGCGGCGCGCTTCTTCGCGGTCAGCGTCGCCGCCCTGCTGATCAACCTCGCGGTCCTCGAGGCGCTGGTGCGGGGCACCTCGCTGGGGGTCGTCGCCGCCCAGGCGATCGCCGTCGCGCTCGCCATGCCCTTCAACTTCCTCGGCAACAAGTTGTGGACCTTCGCTGACTGAGGGCCCTGCAAACCGGATCCCCCGATCTGCTTGGTCTTCGGGCCCTCAGTAGCCTTGATCGTGGGATGAGTGTGAACGGTGGGAACTACGATCCGGCGGCGATCGAGGCCGCGCGTCAGGCGGCTTGGGCGGAGCGCGACGCCTTCGCCACGCCGGCGCCTCCGGCCGGGCAGAAGGGGGTTTACGTCAAGCCCTCGAGCCCGTTCACGTCCGGCAACCTCCACATGGGTCACGTCCGCGACTACTCGATCGGCGACTCCTACGCGCGCTTCCGCCGCGCCCGCGGCGACGCGGTGCTGTTCGGCTTCGGCTTCGACGCCTTCGGCCTGCCGGCCGAGATGGCGGCGATCGAGCGCCGCGTGCCGCCCGCCGAGTGGGTGGAGCGCTGCGGCGAGCGGATGCTCGCCCAGATGAAGCGGCTCGGCTTCTCCTTCGACTACGAGCGCGTCTTCTACAGCTCCGACGAGGAGCAGTACCGCTGGACCCAGTGGCTCTTCCTGACCCTGCTCGAGGCGGGGCTGATCTACCTCGACGACGCCACGGTCGACTGGTGCGACACCTGCCGCACGACGCTGGCCGCGCTCCAGGTCGAGAACGGCCGCTGCTGGCGCTGCCACAACGAGGTGCGGCTGATCCGCCGCCCGACCTGGTTCCTGCGCGTCACGCCCTACCTCGAAGAGAACGACCGCAACCTGGAGCGCTTCGAGCGCTGGGACGAGCTCTCGCTCGCCGCTCAGCGCTACATCCTGGGCCGCAGCGACGGCGTGGAGCTGGAGCTGGCACCCGCCGCCGGCGGGCCGCTGACCGTCTTCACGCCGTACGCGGACGCGGTCGCCGAGGCGGCCTTCGTGCTGCTCTCGCCGCGCCATCCCGAGATCGAGCGCTGGACAGCGGAGCCGGCGGTCGCGGCGCAGCTCGACGAGATGCGCTCCGGCGGCTGGGAGCGCAGCGCCCGCGACGCCTCCGCGGTGCCGGTGATCGATACCGGCGGGTCTGTGGCGGGGCCGGCCGGCGGCGAGCTGCCGGTCCTCGTCTCACCGCTGGTCGACGCCCGCTACGGGCCGACCGCGGCGCTCGGCATCCCCGCCGCCGACGAGGCCGACGCGGCGATCGCGGCGCGCATGGAGCGGGTGGGGGAGGGAAGCGGAGCGGGCGGCGCGCCGTTCGCCGTCGAGGCCCGTCCCGCCAAGCGCTACCGCGCCTTCGACTTCTCGATCTCCCGTCAGCGCTACTGGGGCGCGCCGATCCCGGTCGTCCACTGCGAGAGCTGCGGCCCCGTCCCCGTCCCCTTCGAGGAGCTGCCGGTGCGGCTGCCGCGCGACATCGAGCCGACCGGCGAGGGCAACCCGCTTGCCGAGCGGCCCGACTTCGCCGTGGCGCCCTGCCCGCGCTGCGGGGAGCCCGCCCGGCGCGAGACCGACACCCTCGACTGCCACTTCGACGCGCTCTGGCTCTGGGTGCCGGCCGCGGTGCCGCCCGAGGACCGCGCCGAGCGGATGTTCACCCACCCCGACCTGCGCGGCTGGCTGCCCTCCGAGCGGCTCGTCGCCGGCAACGACAGCGGCGGCTTCGTCTTCGATCAGCGCGTCGTCACCAAGGCGCTGCGCGACATCGGCCCCTTCTCCTTCCTCACCGACGGCGAGCCCTTCGCCGGCTGCCTCTTCCACGAGATGGTGATCGCCGACGGCCGCAAGATGAGCAAGCACCTGGGCAACGTCGTCGACCCCGACGAGCTGGTCGCGCGCCACGGCGCCGACACGGTGCGGCTCGCCGTCCTCTACGCGGCCGGGCCGGCCAAGACGCTCAACTGGAACGAGGGCGCCCTGCGCTTCGCCTCGCGCTTCCTGGGCGGGCTCTGGGACTACGCGCACGACCGCATCGCCGCCGCGGCGGCGGCGCCCACGGACGCCGAGGCCGCCGCCGACACCGCCTTCATCCGCGAGCGGCTCGACAAATGGTGCGACAACGGCGTGGCCCGGATCACCGCCGACCTGGAGGAGCTGCAGATGCACAAGGCGGTGCGCGACGTGACCCGCCTCTTCGAGCGCATTCAGGACTACGAGAAGCGGATCGTCAAGCGGCGCGGCGAGCTCGACGCCGCGGACTTCGAGGCGCTGCTCGCGGCGCTGGCGCTGCTCGCCCGCGTCCTGGCGCCCTTCGCCCCCCACGTCGCCGAGCAGCTGCTGCTGGCGCTGGGCCACGAGGACGACCCCGATCTGCCCGGCCGCTGGCCCGAGCAGCCCTCGGCCGCCGAGGCGGCGCCCGTCGGCGCCTGAGCTTCGCCTCGTTCGCCTATAGTTCCGGACCTGGGTAGCTGATGATCAGGCGCCAGCACGGAAAGCGGAGGCGGAGGTTCGCGAAGGCCGGTGGCCTTCCGTCGCGACGTGGGGGCATGGAGGGGCGATGAGCCTCTCGGCGGACCAGCGCACCCGCTCCTGCGCGACCGAGCTGGTCTGCCGTGACTGCGGCCTTCGCTTGCCGCTCGAGGACACGACCTTCAAGTGCCTCGGCTGCGGGCTCGTCTTCGACATCGACTACGACTACGAGCGGGCGGCGGCGCGCATCGCCGAGCTGCCGTTCGCCGAGCGCGCGATCAACATCTGGCGCTTTGAGGAGCTGCTGCCGATCGTCGCCCGGCGCGCGATGGGGCGGGTCGGCATCAACAGCGGTCGCACGCCGCTGATCCACGCCGATCGGCTCGGCGCCGAGCTTGGGCTGCGCAAGCTCTACCTCAAGGACGACAGCACGCAGCGGCCCAGCCTCTCCTACAAGGACCGGGTCGTCTCGATGGCGATCGCCCGCCTCCTGGAGCTGGGCAGGGACGAGGTCGGCTGTGTCTCGACCGGCAACGTCGGCACCGCGGTCGCCTCGCTGGCCGCCAAGGCCGGGGTCGCCGCCTACGTCTTCTATCCGAGCAACCTGGAGCGCGGCAAGGCGCGCGCCTGCCGGGCGCTCGGCGCCGCGGTAATCCAGCTCGACGGCAACTACGACGAGGCCAACCGCGCCTGCCGCGAGCTGGCCCTGGCCAGCGGCATCCAGTTCGCCAACATCACGCTGCGGCCGTTCTACGCCGAGGGAGCCAAGACGGTCGCTTTCGAGGTCGTCGAGCAGCTCGGCTGGGTCTCGCCCGACCACTTCGTGATGCCGGCGGCGGGGGGGACGCTGTCATCACGGGTCCACAAGGGCCTCGCCGAGCTGGAGGCCGTGGGGCTGGCGGAGACGGCGGGGACCAAGATCCACGTCGCCCAGGCGGAGGGCTGCGGCCCGATCGCCGCGGCGATCGTCGACGGCAGCGGCAGGATCGAGCCGACCCGGCCCGACACGGCCGCCCACTCGCTGGCGATCGGCGCCCCCGGCGACGGCCCACTGGTCGTCGATGCGGTCACCTCGCGCGGCGGCTGGGCGGCGACCGCCACCGACGAGGAGATCTTCGAGGCGATCGACCTGCTCGGCGCCACCGAGGGCATCCTCACCGAGCCCGCCGGCGGCACCACCGTCGCGGGTGTGATGAAGCTGGCGAACGAGGGCAAGCTCGGGCCCGACGAGACGGTCGTCGCGGTGATCAGCGGCAACGGCTACAAGACGCTCGACGAGCACCCCGACAAGCCCTGGCCCGAGATGGTCGCCTGCGAGGTCGAGGCGATGGAGCGCGTCCTAGCCGACTTCCGCCGCGCCGCCACCGGCGCCCCGATCGGCTGAGCGGACCCGGACAGCCGCGGATTGTTGAGTGATCAGGCAGAGGCCACGTCGACGACTTCGCGGGCGACGTAAAGCTGGGCGCCGTGGGGGCCTGGCCGATCTACTTCCTGCAGGATCCCCAGCTCGAGCAGCGTCCTGATTGCCCTGTTGGCGCCCTGCTTGGTGAGGTCATACGCTTGGGCAACCTCGCGCCGGGTGATGAAGGGGCGGCCGATCAGATCGGCAGCGAGTCGCTCCGCCACCCCGCGTTTGCCGGCCGCCTGGACCGTCTCGCGCAGTTCCTCTTGGAGCTCGACAAGCCGCTCGACCTTCTCCTGGGACTCGGCTGCGGATGCGGCGACGCCTTCGGCAAAGAACTCGACCCAGGTATCCCAATTGCCCTCGTAGCTAAGTTCGAGGAGCGCCTCCTGGTAGCGCTCGCGGCGGCGCTCGAACCATGGGGAGACGACCAGAAGAGGCTCGCGAATGACTGCGCCGCGCAGAAGCTGAACGATCACGAGCAGCCGGCCGAGCCGGCCGTTGCCGTCCGAGTAGGGGTGGAGGGTCTCGAACTGGTAGTGCGTCATGGCCGCCTGGACGACGGTGGGGATCTCGGGCGGGCTCTCGATCCACTCGAGCAGCGCTTCGACGCCAGCGCGCAGTTGATCGCCCGGTGGAGGGGGGACGAATCGAGCCTCTTCGAGGCTTCTGCCCGGAGCGCCGATCACGACGATGCAGTCGCGCAGATCGCCGGAGTCCTTCCGCTCGCCGGCGGTTTCCCGTACGAGGGTTCGCTGCAGCTCGCCGAGCATGCCGATCGTGAGCGGTCGGTCTTGGGGCCAGGAGAAGGCGAGCTCGGCCATGCGCTCGAAGTTGAGGATCTCGAGGACCGCGGCGGAGATTCGCGCGACGTCGTCTCGATCGGCGGCGAGAACCTCCGCGAAGGGCGCATAGGTGCCCTCGAGCGCACTCGTACTCTGGGCCTCGCGCCGCAGCGCCGGCCGGCGGAGCAAGTGAGGGCTGGGGATTCGGCGCGCCGCCCCGTCCAGGCGGGCGAGGGCGGCGGTCGCTGCATTGATCGTCGTCCAGGTGCGCGTCGACAGCGTCACGTCACTCGGCAGCGGGTCGGGCAAGAATGCCTTGCCTTCGATCATCTCGTGCGTTGCCGGATCGGGGCCGAGGATTGGCACCAGCTGGCCAATGGGACTTTTCGCGAGGCGGGCGGCGTCCATTGCTGAGGGGGGTAACTATATCGGCGAAAACTTGCCGATTGCGGCGGGATAGCCAACTCTCGTTGCCCCGCGGCAAACTTCCGCCGCGGCGCAGCGCCTGCGCGAGTCGCCTACGCCCTCGTCCCTCGCCGCTGGCCGGCCGAGGACGTATTCAGCGCCACGGCGGCGCGAATGAGCGCTTTCAGCGCCTCCTCGTCGATCTCGTCGGCCTCATGGAAATCGACGGCACGCCTGGTGTTGCCCTCGAGGCTGGAGTTGAAGAGGCCTGAGGGGTCATCCAACGAGGCGCCCTTGGCGAAGGTCATCTTGACGACGTTCTTGTACGTCTCACCGGTGCAGATCATCCCGGCGTGGTACCAGACCGGCACCCCTCTCCATTTCCACTCCTCGATCACATCGGGATCGGCCTGCTTGACGAGACTTCGAATCCGAGCGAGCGTCTCGCCCCGCCAATCGCCCAGCTCCTCGATTCGCGCGTTTATCAGCTGAGAGGGGGAATTTCCCTCTTTTCCTTCCTTCAAGCCGTTCCTCTTCATCATGGAAGCGATGCCGGAGGAGGGACTCGAACCCCCGACACGCGGATTATAATTCGCGGCAGTCCAGCAGCGATGTGGTTTCTGCGCCGCCACCCGTTCTGCCGAAACTCCCTCATTCGGTCCACCGCCCGGTCCACCGTCGCCACCGCGCCGAAAGCGGGAGGCGCGGAGAGACCTGTGAGTGCCGCCTTTGATGTCAACTTGATCCCCAATTCGCCTCGCCGAAGATGTCACGGTAAAGCTCCTCATAGACTGGCATGCCTGGCTTTAAGAGCGGAGCCAGTTGCTCGGCCATGAATACGTCTGCCGAGGACCCCGCCTGACGCAGGCCGAGGAGCTTGCGGCAGGAGTTGTAGATGTCGCCCTTCGCGGCCTTTAGGTCGTCAGCAGGCTTGCCCCCCTCATGGGCGGAGCGGAGCGCCTCTGTCCGTGCCGAGCTGACCTCCGATTTCACCTCGGGTTTGCCGAGCGTGTCGCAAAGGCTGTATAGAACGCTCTCGTCGAGCAGGTAGCCCTCGAGGTTCCGGCGCCCGAGCACCCTGACTCCGTCGCTCTCAAGGATCTCGACCTCGCTCTCGCTGCGATCGTCGCGATCGACGAGCTTGATCACGGTGGTCCCCGAGACGAGCGTTCCGACCGTCTGGCCGACTCCCGCGGAGTCCCGGATCACCTGGCGATCATTGCCGACGGCAACGAATTCGACGTCGGGAACGGAGGTACCGAAAATCTGCCGGAGACATCTCGCGTCGAATTCGGCGCGGTCCCCGCTGCTCGGCTGGCCCTCGCATAGGACTAACCTGTCCGGCGCGACAAGCTCTGCGACGTCCCCCAGGGAGGACGCGATCGTCCGCTTCCAGAACTCGCGTGAAAGAACCGCGGGGCTCATCTGGACAGCTTGATCGAAATCGCGCTCGCCGAAGTCGAGGAACGCGACGTCTTCGGGGGTCGCTCGGGCGATCTCCTGAGCGCGCCGCAGCATGCCGACCGAATGGGTCGCTAGCCAGAGCTGGGATCCAGCGCCCGCGAGCCCCAGCATCGCGTCGAGTAACTCGCCCTGGATCACCGGATTGGTGTGGGCCTCCGGCTCGTCGATGCAGATCACCGGCGCTTCGAGTGCCGTGGCCTTGACCGTCAGGTCGAGGAGGAGGTCGAGCACAGCCTTCTCCCCGCCGGAGAGGAGCGCGTAAGAAAAGTTCCGCGTCACCCCCTTTGCGAAGCGGAAGGTTCCGCCGTCGAGGGGGTCTGCCAATCCGACGAGCTCAAGTTCGGGAAGTACCTCAAGGACGGCGTTCCTGAGTTTGCCAATGACCCGTTCGCGCACCTCGATTGCCTTGACGGTCTCGTCGGCTTCGCCGAAGACCGCGTCGACTGACTGGCTCACCAGCAACTGATAGTTGACGCTTACGCGCGCGTCGCCGTCGATCATCCGCCCTGGTCTTTGTTGCTGTAGTACCAACGGATTGCGGCCGACCTGATTCAGGGTGAACTCGGGCTCATGGCGGTAGGCGGTGCGGAAGTACATCTGGCGCAGGAGCTTCGACGAGTAGACGGCACCCTCGGCGAACTCCAGGTGCACCAGATTCGACCAGTCCTGAGTAGACGGCGCCTGACCCTTGACGTGGTACGACGCTTCTCCAGATCGCCCTAGGTCATCGCTATGGACGTCCTGCCAAAACTTCATCGCCTCAAGCAGGGAGGACTTGCCCGATCCGTTAGGTCCGCACATCATCACAAGTCGCGGCGTTCCCGGGATGACCACCTCCAGCTCGCTGAAACGCTTGTAGCTATTCAATCTAATATTCTTAATGTGCACCTGCTCCACCCCCTGTTTCCCTCGCCGGGTGCGAAGGCGCCGATGATGTACGCGAAGGTTTCTGGGTCTGACGGATACAGGTCGATTCGCCCAATGCCCATTTAGCTGGGGTTGCGATGAGGTATCTCATGGCGTCGCGCGCCTCGCTGACGATCCTGGCGACCTAGGGCAAAGCGGCTCCGACCTCAGAGAGGTGACGTCCTCGGCGGCGGCTGGTTTTCCGGCGGGCAACGCTTCATTTGCGAGACCCTATCCAGGTACGCCATGGGCTCTCAGTGCCGCGCGGCAGAATTCGGCCGATCCAGCGAGCACTCAAGCTGGACGGCGAGTAGGTCAACGGCCGGGTCCACCGCGCCGAAAGCGGAAGGCGCGGAGAGTTTGATGGCATCGCCCCTTGATGTCTAGATAAGCCAGCGGCCCGGAAGCTGGCGTAAGCAGAGAGGAGCGGTTATGGCAGACAGCACCCAAAAAATCGACTTGGTCTTCGAGCCCCAGGACAAGGGCGGCTACCATGTCTACGCGCCCGACCTTCCCGGTCTTCACACCCAGGGCGAGGACATGGACGACGCGATGGCGAACGCCAGCGAGGCGGTCGCTCTCTACGTCGAGGGCCTGCGCGAAGACGGCGAACCGCTCGACAGGGCGTGATCCGCCGCTCGATTCATCTGTCGGCGTGAGCCCGCGCCAGCCGGTCGTCTCCGGCGAGCGCCTCATCAAGGCGCTGCGCAAGGAGGGCTGGAAATCGCCCGCCAGCGCGAGCCACCCCGCTTGAAGAAGGCCGGGCGGGTCACGGCGAACTTCGCCGCGGCATCCTTGCCGGCGTCCTCCGCGATGCCTGAGTGCTGACGACCTGCGGCGCCTTTTTACGTGAGCTAGTCAGCAGGCTGCTCTCCTGAGCCAAGATTTAGCCGACCAAATTCGTACGCTCAGGTGGATGAGCACTAGATCGACATCGAAGAAGTCGACCCGGAGAGCGTCTCTCTCCTTGGTGGGAGCGGATCGCTTGGTCTTTGGCGGGCAAGTACTCGATCAGGATGCAGCCCTATTTCGTCGCCTAATGAACGAAGCGAAACGCAGGAGGATGGGCGGCTTCACTTTTGATTTCAGGAGGACCGAGTTCGCCGCGCCCGTTGCGATGGCGCAGCTTGTGGTTCAAGCTGAGGCATGCCGCCGAGGCGGAATGCACTTCGACGTAATGGGTCCGTCGAATCCTAAGACGCGGGGCGTCTTCGAACACAGCAATTGGGCGCACCATTTGAGCCCCGTCAACTACGGGCCTAACGACCGCCAGCCTGTCGGATGGCTGCCTGTCGTCCGCTACCGCACGGACGAACAGCTATTACAGCTTGTAAACCACACCTGCGAGGTCGTCTTACGCGAGGCAGACGTAAGACGCTCGGCTCTCCACGGCCTAGAGTGGGCGCTCAACGAGATCGCTGACAATGTATTCCAGCATGCCAACGTCTCCGAGGGCGGGCTGGTCGCGGTGACCGTGGCCAAAGGGCGCCGTCGTGTGCAGTTTGTCGTGGCGGACGCCGGGAGCGGGATTCCAACGACTATTAGAACGGGACATTCGGGTTTCGCGACTGACCTCTCGGCCGTTCGTCATGCCCTGCTCCAAGGCGTCACCCGTGATCGTTCAGTTGGCGCAGGGAACGGGCTCGCGGGCGCCCTTCGGATCGCCACTGCGGCGGGTGGATCGTTCACCGTGCACTCGGGAAGGGCCCGGATATACGCGGATGGGAAGCACCCGAAACCGATCGGAAAGACCTTTAGTCCGGAGAGCACCCTTGACGGCACGGTCGTCTACTTTGAAATCCCAGTCAACCATGAGGTGGACCTGGAGGCCGTTTTGCTCCAGGACGGCATCGGCATCGCCGACTGGGACTACTTGGACACGATCTACCAGCTCGACCAGAATGACGTTCGCCTTGTCGTCCGGGGTGAGGCGACGAGTACCGCTACGCGTATAGCGGGGCGCCCGGTTCGGGTGAAGGCCGAGAACTTGATCGGCGCCCATCGCGATGCGAAGGTTGTCCTGGACTTTCAAGGAATCGACAAAGTCACTGCAAGCTTTGCCGATGAGGTCGTAGGCAAACTCCTTGTCAACCTCGGGCCATCGCTGTTCACGAGCCGAGTCGTGATCGCGGGCATCAGCGACCAACTCGTGCGTGGCCAGGTTGTACGTACGATGGGTCAGCGGCGCGTAGAGGCCGAGGATCGCGAGAGAAGGAAGGCGAAACGCGAGATTCGCCGCCAGCGTCGCGCTGCACGCCGAAAGAAGCGGTGATCCAGCTACGGCATCAGCCAGTCACCGGGTTCCGTAGTCAAAAAGCCCTAGGGGCTTTCTCGATCAGTGTCTTTGATTGCCGGATGGCCGCTGTCAGATCCAACTCGTGCCTCGTCCACCGTTCGGTCCACCGAAAGTCAGACGCTGAGGCGTGCCCCGAAAAAATTGGCTCTGCGAAGGGAGATCTCGGCCCCTCAGGAAGAGAACTTGAATCCGCGACCTGCGGATTTTTGGTATAGACCTGGGAAGCAGGGCCGCGAAAATTGGCTCTACAAATGGGAATCCGGATGCCGGAGGAGGGACTCGAACCCCCGACACGCGGATTATGATTCCGCTGCTCTAACCAGCTGAGCTACTCCGGCGGGAGGGTGGATGGTAGCGGTGGCCGGTGGCTTTCAGGCGGGAACGGCGTTCCGGGCGGCGAACGCTTAGCCTTGGGGCGGTGACGGAAGCGCTGGACAGGGCGGTGCGGACGGTTATCCGAGACTGCCTCGGCCTGGAGCCGGGCGAGGAGGTGCTGGTCGTCTGCAACCCGGTCACCGAAGACCTCGGCGCGCTGCTGCGGATCAACGCGCAGGGCGAAGGGACACAGGCGACGCTGGCGGTGATCTCCGAGCGCGAGTCGCACGCCGCGGAGCCACCGGAGACCGTCGCGGCGGCGATGCTGGTCGCCGACGTCGTCCTCGCGCCGACGATCC
>DASTHF010000136.1:0-7524 GCA_035605615.1 Solirubrobacterales bacterium | reverse complement strand
CGCATCACCGTGAGGGTGTGGTGGCTGACGCCGCGGTGCCGCTCGCGGGGGTCGGCCGAGGAGAGGCGGGGCGAGAGCAGGGTCGGCATGCCGAGCGCGAGCGCCGCGTGGGCGGTGTCAAGGGCGGCGATACCGCCGTGGCCGAGCCGCGTCTCGGAGCCGATGATGCCGGGACCGGGGCCGGCGACGACCGCGTCCCAGACGAGTCGGTGTGGGGCGGCATCGAGGGCGCCGGCGACGGAGAGCGCCTCGTGCTCGCCGCCGTAGGCGGGCGCCGCGGTGACGTGGCCGCAGAGCAAGCCGCGCTCGCGCAGCTCGGCGACGTCGCGGCTGAGCGAGCCGGGCAGGGCGCCGCCGCCGGTCTGCACGTAGCCGAGCTTCAGGTCGGGAGCCGCCTGAGCGGCCGCCCACGCGGCCGGAGCGAGGTGGCCATGCAGCGGTAGGACGAGCACCGGAACCTCCCTCCCCTTCCCTTCCGGTGCGCCTTTTGTGTCCATATCACCCATAAGGCGCACCGGAAGCTCGACCGGCTCGACCGGGTGCTGGAGCGAGGAGTAGTTGAGCTTCATCACATGCTCGGGGCCGGCGCCGCCTCCCTCCAGGCCGCGCGTCAGGTTGGCATGGACGACGTCGAAGCCGCCCGAGCCGAGCCCGAGATCGAGGGCGGCGACGTTGACGACGACCTCGTCGCCCTCGCACATCTCGCCCAGCAGCGTCGTGTCCGCCCAGGCCGGCCGCCGCTCGCCGTTGACCTCGACGGTCAGCGGCTCCTCGCCGACGACGACGCCCCGCCGCAGCTTCAGCCGGCCGCTCACTCCCCCGCCGACATCGGACGGTCGTCCGCGGCCGCCTCGGCGACGATCGCCTCGCATACCTCGAGCATCGCGTCGAGGTTGCGAGCCGGGACGCACTCATGCGGAGTGTGGTTGGCCTCGGTGCCGTTGGCGAGCAGCACGCAGTCGACTCCGGCGGCGAGCAGGGCGTTGGCGTCGCTGCCGCCGCCGGTTACGGTGCGAACCGGCTCGAAGCCGGCCCGTCGCAGGCCCGCCTCGGCCAGCGCCAGCGAGGGCGACGAAGACGGCAGCCGGTAGCCGCGGAAGAGCTCCTCGACCCGCACGTCGACGTCGCAGTCGTGCTCGCTGGCGCCCCAGCAGCAGGCCTCGCTCAGCGCCCCGGCCACCGCCGCGGTCCGCTCCGGGTCGAGGCCGCGCGCCTCGCCGACGAGTCGGCAGCGGCCCGCCACGACGTTGCCCGAGGTGCCGCCTTCGATCACGCCGACGTTGGCGGTCGTCTCAGCGTCGAGCCGCCCCAGCTCCATCCGGGTCACCGCCGCCGCCGCGGCGGCGATCGCGTTGTGCCCCGCCTCGGGCCGGATCCCCGCGTGCGCCTCGACGCCGACGAAGTCGGCGATCACCCGCTGCTGGGTCGGCGAGGCGACGATCGCCTCGCCGATCGGGCTGGCGTGGTCGAGCACGAAGCCGCGCTCGGCGCGCAGCGCCCCGATGTCGAAGGCCTTGGCACCGCGCAGCCCCTGCTCCTCGGCGACGGTCAGAAGCAGCTCGATCCCCAGCGGCGGCGGCCGCTTCGCGCAGCGCGCCGCCAGCTCCAGCAGCACCGCCACCGCGGCCTTGTTGTCGGCGCCGAGGATCGTCTCGCCGCGGCTGCGGAAGACGCCACCGTCGTTCACCACCTCAATCCGCCCATCGTGCGGGACCGTGTCGAGGTGGGCGCAGAACATCAGCCAGCCCTCGCCCTCCCCGGGCAACCGCGCCAGCAGGTTCCCCGCCCCCGCTTCCGCCGCCTCGGCCGCGCCGTCCTCGCTCACCTCGAAGCCGAGCGCCCGCAGCTCGGCGAGGATGGTGTCGGCGAACTCGCGCTCCTCGCCCGTCGGGCTGCGGATCTCGCAGAGTCGAACGAACCTCTCGTGCAAGCGCGAGCTCACAGCCCCAAGGCTATGCGCTCAGCTGGAGCGGCGAACGGCGGCGTCGCTCTCGACGGTCTCTTCCCCGCTCTCCGGCTCGCCGCTCTCCGCCGGCCGCTCGGCGGCGCGCCGCGCCGCCGCCCCGATGAAATCGCGGAAGAGGGGCTCGGGCCGGTTCGGCCGCGAGTTGAACTCGGGGTGGAACTGCGAGGCGACGAAGAAGGGGTGATCGGGCAGCTCGATCATCTCGACCAGCCGCTCGTCGGGCGAGGTGCCGCCGCAGACCAGGCCCTCCTCTTCGAGGCGGCGCCGCAGCTGCACGTTGACCTCGTAACGGTGGCGGTGGCGCTTGTAGATGACCGCCTCGCCGAAGATCTCGCGCGCTCGCGTCCCCTCGTGCAGTTTGACCGGGTCGGCGCCGAGCCGCATCGTGCCGCCCATCGCCGAGACCTCCTTCTGCTCGGGCAGCAGGTCGACGACCGGGTAAGGCGTCTCGGGGTCGAACTCAGACGAGTTGGCGCCCTCCATGCCGACCACCGAGCGGGCGAACTCGATCACGGCGATCTGCATCCCCAGGCAGATGCCGAGGAACGGCACCGAGCGCTCGCGGGCGATCCGCGCCGCCGCCACCTTGCCCTCGATGCCGCGCTCCCCGAAGCCGCCCGGGATGAGGATGCCGTCGGCTCCCTCGAGGCGATCCGGGCTGAGGTTCTCCGAGTCGACCAACTCGACGTCGACCTCGACGCCATGGTGGTAGCCGCCGTGCTTGAGCGCCTCGATCACCGACTTGTAGGCGTCGGCTAGCTGCACGTACTTGCCGACCAGCGCGATCCTCACCTTGCCCTCGGCCTCGTCGGCGCTGCGCACCATCGCCTCCCACTCGCCGAGGTCGGGTGGCGGTGCCTCGATCCCGAAGTGGTCGAGCACCAGGTCGTCGACCCCCTCGGCGCGGAAGACGAGCGGCACCTTGTAGACGTTGTCGACGTCGTTGGCGGAGATCACCGCGTCGACCGGCAGGCTGGCGAAGAGGGCGATCTTCTTGCGGATCTCGGGGTCGAGCCGCCCCTCGGAGCGGCAGACCAGCGCGTGCGGCTGGATGCCGATGCGGCGCAGCTCGTTGACGGAGTGCTGGGTCGGCTTCGTCTTCAGTTCGCCGGCGTGGCCGACGTAGGGAACCAGGGTCAGGTGGACGAACATGCAGCGCTTCGGCCCGAGGTCGGTGTAGAGCTGGCGGATCGACTCGAGGAAGGGCAGCGACTCGATGTCGCCGACCGTGCCGCCGATCTCGGTGAGCACGAAGTCGACCGACTGCGACTCGGCGACGATCAGGATGCGGTGCTTGATCTCGTCGGTGATGTGGGGGATCACCTGCACCGTGGCGCCGAGGTAGTCGCCGCGCCGCTCGCGGTTGATCACCGTGTTGTAGACGGCGCCCGCGGTGACGTTCGAGGTGCGGGTCGTGTTCTCGTCGGTGAAGCGCTCGTAGTGGCCAAGGTCGAGGTCAGTCTCGGCGCCGTCCTCGGTGACGAAGACCTCGCCGTGCTGGAAAGGGCTCATCGTGCCCGGGTCGACGTTGATGTAGGGGTCGAACTTCTGCAGCTGGACCCGGAAGCCGCGCGAGACGAGCAGGCGGCCGATCGAGGCCGCTGCGATCCCCTTGCCGAGGGCCGAGACGACGCCGCCGGTGACGAAGATGAAGCGGGTGTCCGCCGTCCCTGTCATAGCGCGAGACCAAATCCCGTCCACATCGCAGCCTGATTCTCTGTGGGCGGGATTTGGTTGAAGCCTTGATTCATGCTCTGCCGAGCGAGTCTAGCCAGCGCAGGGGCGGAACCGACTCGATCGCCCTGGAGATCGAGCGCAGCTCGCCGTAGACCGTCAGCGCCAGCACCGCGGCGAGCGCCAGCAGCCGCCCATTGCCGCTCAGCGTGGTCAGCAGCCAGACGCCGGCGATCGCGCCGAGCAGGTTGGAGCCGGTGTCGCCGAGCATCGCCCGCTCGCGCAACGTGAACCAGGCTCCGACCAGGACCGGGCCGGCGAAGATCCCGAGCAGCTCCAACGGCGCGAGCGTCCAGGCGCCGAGGCAGAGGCCGGCGCCGAGCAGCGCCAGGCCCTTCTCCGCCCGCGCCGGCCGCAGGTCGAGCAGGTTGAAGAGATTGGTGGCGAGGATCAGCAGCGCCACGTCGCCCAGGTAGCGCCACGATTCGAGCCCGCGGCCGGAGACCACGTAGGCGGCGAGGGCGAGGGCGCCGACCGCCTTGATCGCCCCGGTCGAGAGCCGCCCGTCGCGCAGCGCGCGGGCGTGACCGCGCCAGCCGCGCGGGCCCGCCGCCCCCTCCCCCAGCGCGTCGTCGAGGAAGCCGAGGAAGGCGACGCCAATCAGGTAGGGCATCCAGCGGCGCAGGCCGGGGTCGAGCAGGTGCAGGCCGGCGCGATCGTCGAGGAAGGCGAGCGGCGCGAGAGCCGCCAGCGACGCGGTGGCGAGCACCGCGCCGAGCGGGAAGGCAAGTGGAGCGCCGCGGTAGTTCTCCCTCGTCAGGCCGTCCTCCCGCAGCCCCCGCACGCCCGCCGGCACGACGACGAGGGCGACGGCGATCGCAACCGGGAAGCCGATCCAGGTCATCGCCGCGCCGGGGCGAGCAGGTCCGGGAGGAGGCGGTCGGCGCTGCCCTTGACACCGAAGCTGCCCTCGGCGCCGAGCAGCGCGAAGACCGTCGCCAGCCGCCCGGCGACCAGGTCGACGTCGTCGACCGTGGACAGGTCGCTCGACCTGAAGAAGGAGACCGAGGAGGGTTCGGCGCCGCTCGCCTCCACCCCCACCGCCGGCGTCCGCGTCGCCACGATGCCGGCGACCAGCGCCGACTCGAGGCGGCCGGCGGCGGCGCGCCGAACCGGTCCCATGCCCTGCGGCTGGTCGCGCACGACGATCACCCCGTCGAGGCCGCCGAAGTTGCCGCTGGCGCGCGAGAAGAGCCGGCTCCGCACCAGTTCCAGCAGGGAGCCGCCGAGCACCAGCTGGCGGCCGACCCCGACGCCGAAGGCGGTCTGCGTTTCGGGGTTTCGGGCGATGTCGGCGAAGCGCGTCTTAGCGAGCGTGGCGGCGAGGCCGCGCAGGTCGACGGGCTCGCGCGTCACCCCGATCCCGACCAGGCGCGCCCCGGTCGGCGCCAGGGCCTGCTCGATCGCCCCCGAGACACCGCCCGGCAGGCCGCCCAACGCGATCACGCCGATCCGCCACCCCTGCAGCCGGTGCCGGACCAGCACCGGGTAGACCCGTTCGCCGAATTCGTCGGCGCGCCCCAGCTCGCCGCTCAGCTGGTCGGCGCGTTCGCGCGCGTCCTGGAGGTTGCCGGTGAGGCTGTGCTCGAGGTTGCGGCGCGTGCCGGTCAGCGTTTCGCCGCCGAACTCGGCGCCGATCAGGATCCCGATCGCCAGCGCGAGGAAGACCGCGATCAGCGACGTGGCGTGGTAGCGGGCGCTGTAACCCATTGAGGCGAGAGGCTATCCGGCGCCCGGCGGCTACATGCCGAGCGAGATGCGGACCTTGAGCCAGATCAGCTGCACGAGGTCGTTGAGCGCCGGCGAGGTGATCACGACGATCGTCAGCAGGATCGCGAAGGCGACGAGGAAGAGCGCCACGGGGGCGAGCCCGGAGCCCGGGTTGTAGAGGCGGCTGACCCCCTTGGCGTCGACCAGCCGCTCGCCGATCCGGAGGCGGGTGAGGAAGGTGGACGACATGCCGCCGCGCTTGCGGTCGAGGAACTCGATCAGGTTGAAGTGGGCGCCGACGCTGACGATCAGGTCGGCGCCCTTCTCGTAGGCCATCAGCATCGCCACGTCCTCGCTGGTGCCGGCCGAGGGGACGAGCGTGTGCTCGAGCCCCATCGCGAGGAGCCGCTCGCGCCCCGGCGCGCGCCCGTCCGGGTACGCGTGGACGACCAGCTCGGCGCCGCAGCGCAGCGCCTCGTCGCTGGCCGAGTCCATGTCGCCGAGGATCAGGTGCGGCTTGAGCCCCGCTTCGAGGGCGCCGTCGGCGCCGCCGTCCACGGCGACGACGACCGGGCGGACATCGCGGATGTAGGCGCGGAGCGCCTTCAGGTCGCGGCGGTGCCGGTCGCCGCGCACGACGATCAGCACGTGGCGGTCGCGAAACGACGTCCTGGTCGGCGGGAACTCGATGCTGCCGGTGAGCAGGTCGGTCTCCTGGCGGACGTGGGCGACGGTGTTCTCGGCGAAGTCGGCGAGCGCCGCGTTGACCTGGGCGCGCTGCTCGTCGAGGCGGCGCTCCAGCTCGGCGGCGTCGAGCAGGCGGCCGCGCAGGACCTCACGGTCACGGAAGTGCACCGCTCCGCCGACGATCTTCACCGGATCGCCGTCGCGGAGCAGCTCGAAGGGGTCGCCTTCGGCGACGTCGATCAGGGAGATGCCGGCCCGCACCAGCAGCAGCGGGCCGGCGTTCGGATAGCGGCCGTCGGAGGACTCGGAGGCGTTGAGAACGGCGCGCACGCCGGTCGCGACCAGCTCCTCGGCAGCGATCCGGTCGATGTTGAGGTGGTCGATGACGGCGACGTCGCCGGGCCCGAGCCGCTTCACCAGCTCCTTGGTGCGGCGGCCGCGCCGCACCGTCCCCCGGATCGCCGCGTCGGCAGACGCCCCGTTGCGCCGCGAGAGCAGCACCGGGAGGCGGCGGCGACTGGCGGTTGCCACTGAGTGAGACTACCGCGGCCGCGGGCTCCAGCCGAGTGCAACACGTTTTCCACGTAATGGATGGAAAACGTGTTGCACTTGCCCTTTCAGGCGGCGGCGAGTAGCTCGCGGGCGTGCAGGGTGGCCGCCTCGTCGGCGCTCTCACCGCCGAGCATACGGCGGATCTCGGCGACGACGCCCTCGCCGTCGAGGCGCTGCACCGTCGCCATCGCCCGCTCGCCGCCGACCTGCTTCTCGATCCGGAAGTGGGAGGCCGCCAGGGAGGCGACCTGCGGCAGGTGGGTGATGCAGAGGACCTGCCGCCCGGCGGCCAGGGCGCGCAGGCGCTCGCCGACGACGCGGGCCGTCGTACCGCCGATCCCGGCGTCGATCTCGTCGAAGACCAGCGTGCCGGCGCCCCCACCGCCGCCGAGGCCGCAGAGCGCCAGCATCACCCGCGAGAGCTCGCCGCCGGAGGCGGCGTCGCGCAGCGGCGCCGGCTCGATGCCGGGGTTGGGCGCGACGCGCAGCTCGACCGTCTCGCGCCCGCCCGGGCCGAAGCCGCCAGGGTGCGGCGCGAGCGCGACCTCGAGCGTCGCGCCGGGCATCGCCAGCCGCTCCAGCTCCTCCGCCACCTTCTCGCGCAGCGGGCCGGCCGCGGCGGCGCGCCCCTCGCTGAGTCGCTTGCCCAGCTCCCCGCGCAGCTCGGCGGCGGCGGCCAAGGCCGCCTCCGCCTCGGCGCCGCGCCGCTCGCCTCCCTCGAGCCGCTCGACCTCGGCGCGGCAGCGCTCGGCGTGGGCGAGCACCGACTCGACGCTGCCGCCGTGCTTGCGGGTCAGCCGCTCGACCGCCTCGATCCTCTCCTCGACCGCGACGAGCCGGCCGGGGTCGGCCTCGATTCCGTCCAGGTATCCCCA
>DASTHF010000080.1:0-3383 GCA_035605615.1 Solirubrobacterales bacterium | reverse complement strand
CGAGCATGCCCGGCCGGATCACGCCCTCCGACCTCGGGCGCGGTGGCTGCTGCATCACGCCCGGCTCTGCCGGCTCGCGGCCGAGCGCGAGCGCCGGCAGCGTCTCGGTGCCGACGTCGAACGCGAGCAGCTGCATGACGGTCAGCGGCAGCGGGATCGCGCCGCCGCCGAGCGCGAAGACGAGGAACGGCGTCACCTCCGGCGTCGTGTGGGCGAAGATGTAGAGGATGAACTTGCGGATGTTGGCGTAGACGCGCCGGCCCGCCTCGACGGCGACGACGATCGTCGAGAAGTCGTCGTCGGTGAGCACCATCGTCGCGGCCTCGCGCGCCACGTCGGTCCCCGAGCGCCCCATCGCGACGCCGATGTCGGCCGCACGCAGCGCCGGCGCGTCGTTGACTCCGTCGCCGGTCATCGCCACCACGTGGCTCTCCTCCCGGAGGGCGTCGGCGATCCGGAGCTTCGCCTCCGGAGAGCTGCGCGCGAAGACCAGCTCGCGGTCTCCGTGCAGGAGGACGTCCAGCTCCTCGTCGCTCATCCGGTCGAGCTCCTCGCCGCCGATCACCGGCGGCTCCTCGCCGCGCCCGATGCCGATCTGGCGGGCGATCGCCGCCGCCGTCATCCCGTGGTCGCCGGTGACGACGATCACCCGGATGCCCGCGGCATGGCAGCGCTCGATCGCCTTCGCCGCCTCGGCGCGGGGCGGGTCGAGCATCGCCACCAACCCCAGCAGGGTCAGCCCCAGCTCGGCCTCCTCGCGCAGCTCCGGCGCCGGCGCGTCGCCGAGCCGGCGCCGCGCGACCGCCAGCACCCGCAGGCCCCGGCGGGCGTAGGAGTCGACCTGGCGCTCGACCGCGGCCTGCTCCTCCTCCCCGAGCGGGCGCTCGCCACCCGCCCAGGCGACGCTCGCGCAGCAGGGCAGCAGCGTCTCCGGGGCGCCCTTGGCGTCGATCCAGAGCTCGCCGCCTCGGTGGTCGACGGTCGACATCCGCTTCAGGACCGGGTCGAAGTGGAAGTGGCGCAAGCGCCGCTCTTCGCGCGAGCGGCCATCGACCGCCGCCCCCAGCGCCGCGGCCGCTTCGAGCATCCCGACCTCGGTCGGATCGCCGCTCGCCTCATCGCCCTCGATGTGGGCGTTGTTGCAGTCGGCCATCGTCTGCGCGATCGCGGCGAAGACCTCGGGCGCTCCGGCCGCCGCGGAGCCGGGGTCGAGCGCGACCGCCTCGCCGCCGCTCCAGAGCTCCGTCACCTGCATCCTGTTCTCGGTCAGCGTGCCGGTCTTGTCGGTGCAGATCACGTCGGTCGAGCCCAGCGTCTCGACGGCGCTGAGGCGCTTCACGACCGCGCCGCGGCGCACCAGCTCGCGCACTCCCACGGCAAGGGCCAGGGTGATCACCGGCAGCAGCCCCTCCGGCACGTTGCCGACCAGGAGGCCGACGGCGAAGACCACCGAGTCGGCCAGCGACAGCCCCGCCGCGACGAGCGCCAGCGGCATGAAGGCGATCGCGGTGACGACGGCGATCGCGGCGATCAGCCAGGCGACCCGCCGCACCTGGCGCTCCAGCGGGCTCTCCTCGCGCTCGACCAGCTGCGAGAGTGCCGCGATCCGGCCCAGCTCGGTGCGCATCCCGGTGGCGAAGACGACGGCCCGGGCTTCGCCCTCCGTGCAGCTGGTGCCGCTGAAGACGAGGTCGCGGGCCCGCAGCGGCGGCACCCCGACGTCCCTGTAGTCGGCCGAGCGGAAGACCGGCATCGACTCGCCGGTCAGGGTCGAGGCGTCCACCTCGACCGCCCCCTCGATGAGGCGGGCGTCGGCCGAGATCCGCTCGCCCTCGCCGAGCAGGACGACGTCGCCGGGCACCAGCTCGCTCGCCGGCAGCTCGCGGGCAGAGCCGTCGCGCAGCGCCCGCACCCGCTCCGGCAGGTAGCGGGCGAGCGCCTCCACGGCGCGCTCCGCCTGCATCTCCTGGACGAAGGCGAAGGCCGCGTTTACGAGGATCACGATCACGATCGCCGCGGCGACGGAGACGATGCCGGCAATCCAGGCGAGTGCCGCCGCCGCCCACAGCAGCAGGGCGAGCGGGTGGGTCAGCTGATGCGCCAGCTCGGGCGCCCAGCGCCTGCCGCGCCGCCGCTCGAGCGTGTTGGGCCCGTGCTGGACGAGTCGCCGCCGTGCCTCCCGCTGCGCCAGCCCGGTCCGCGAGGTGCGCAGGTCCCGCAGCAGGAGCTCCAGCCGCTCCTCGGGATCGACGGCCGCGCGCGGGCCTTTTATCGGGCGCTCTGCGGCTCCCACCTGGTTCGACTACCCAGGCGGACCACTTGGCGATCGACGCGGCGGGCTAGCGCAGGCGCTCGAAGTCGGAGCGGCGCATCTCCTTGCGCCGCTCCAGGCGTTCCTGAACCAGCGTCAGGGCGATCACCAGGATCGCGAAGAAGCCGATCACCCCGAAGCAGAAGAAGGTGACGGTCTTGTCGGTGGTCGGCCCGGCGAGGCCGACGCCGTTGTCGGCAAGCGCAGCCGGCGCTGCGAGCAGAAGCAGCGAGAGCGCCGCGCAAACGCTGCCGACGGCGACCCGGCTTCGGTTGGGAAGGCGCTTCACGCGCGGCAATCTAGCGCACGCGCACCCCGTCCCAGCGCCGCGACCTTCTACACTCGTCCCCGGTTTGGCGATGCGGCCGCACACCACCAAGCTCGCGGTGATCGACGACGACAGCGGCTTCGTCACCGTGCTGGCGAAGCGCACCGGCGCCGCCGGCTGGGAGCAGCGCACGCAGCGCGGCGCGATCCCGCCCGACGAGCTGGTGGCGCTGAGGCTGAACGCGCTGCTGATCGACCCGGCCGTGCTCGGCGAGGGGGCATGGGACTACATCGAACGCGTCTGCGCAGCCCTGCCCGAGCTGGCGGTCGTCGTCTGCACCGGCCGCTCGACCGTGGCCCAGCGGGTGCGCGGCCTGCGGCTCGGGGTCGACGACTGGATCACCAAGCCCTGCCACCCAGAGGAGGCGATCGCCCGCATCGAAGCCGCGACGCGCCGCCATCGCCGCGGTCGCCCCCAGGCCGAGACGAAGCCGCTGCTCGCCGGCGAGCTGGAGATCCGCCCCGACCGTTTCCAGGCCTTCGCCGGTGACCGCAGCCTGGAGCTGACCAGGCGCGAGTTCGAGCTCCTGCAGCTGCTCGCCGAGGCGAAGGGGCGGGTGCTGGAGCGCGACGCGATCTACCAGCGGGTGTGGGGCTACTCGATGGCCCACGGCGATCGCTCGGTCGACGTCTTCGTCCGCAAGCTCCGCCAGAAGCTCGAGAAGGGCTCGCCCGGCTGGAGCTACATCCACACCCACTTCGGCGTCGGCTACCGGTTCGACCCGGAGCCGCTCGACGGCTTCGC
>DASTHF010000076.1:0-2286 GCA_035605615.1 Solirubrobacterales bacterium | reverse complement strand
GAGTGCATCGTCTTCGGCGAGCGCGCCGCGGCGGCCGCGGTCGCGGAGCGGGCGGCCGCGGCGGAGCCGCCTCCGCCCCCCGAGTGGCGCTTCACGCCGCCCACCGAAGCGACCCGCGACGCCGTCTGGCGCCTCGCCGGCCCGGTGCGGCGCCCCGAGCAGCTCGAAGAGCTCCTCACCGAGCCCTACCCGCTCGCCAGGGGCATCGCCACCAACTCCCTCGCCCGCCGCGAGTCGCGCGGCGGCCACCTGCGGGTCGACTACCCGGGCCTCGACCCCGAGCTGGACAGCATCCACATCGTCCTCTCTCCCGATGGCACCACCCGCCACGAGGAATGGCGCTGAGCGACGCGCCGCGGCTAGCCTCAAGGCCGTGCTGCTCGGAGTCGACGTAGGCGGGACGTTCACCGACGCGGTCCTCGTCGACGGGGAGCGGGTCCACACCGCGAAGCTGCCGACCACCCCCGAGGATCAGTCGCTGGCGGTGATCGCGGCGGTCGAGGAGGTGCTGCGGCGGGCCGGCGCGGAGCCGGGCGCGGTCGAGTCCTTCGCGCACGGGATGACGGTCGGCACCAACGCGCTGCTCGAGGAGCGCGGCGCGCGCACCGCGCTGATCGCCACCCGCGGCTTCGCCGACCTGCTCGAGATCGGTCGCCAGGAGCGGCCGGAGCTGTACCGGCTCTGCGCCCCCAAGCCGGCGCCGCTGGTGCCGGAGGGGCTGCGCTTCGAGGCGGCGGAGCGGGTCGGCCCGGAGGGGGTCGTCGAGCCGCTCGCCCCCGGCGAACCGGAGCGGCTGGCCGAGCTGGTGCGGGAGAGCGCCGCCGAGTCGGTCGCCGTCTGCCTGCTCTTCTCCTACCTCGACCCCGCGCACGAGCGTCGCATCGCCGAGCACCTGCGCCGCGCGGTGCCCGACGTCCACGTCTCGGTCTCGCATGAGGTGCTGCCCCAGTTCCGCGAGTACGAGCGCTGCTCGACGACGACGATCGACGCCTACCTCTCCCCCCTGCTCGGCCGCTACCTGAAGCGGCTCGCCGCCGCCGCGACGGCGGCCGGGCTGCCGCGGCCGGTCGTGATGCGGTCCTCGGGCGGCGTCGTCCCCGCCGAGGAGGCGGCGCGAGCCGGCGCGTGGAGCGTCCTCTCCGGGCCCGCCGGAGGGGCGGTTGGCGCGACCCTTCTCGCCACGACCTGCGGCGACGGCAACGTCCTCGGCCTCGACATGGGCGGCACCTCGTGCGACGTCTGCGTCGTCGAGGACGGCGCCGTGAGGCGGACCGACTCGCGCCGGATCGGCGGCCGGGTCATCCAGCTGCCGATGGTCGACGTCCACACGGTCGGGGCCGGCGGCGGCTCGATCGGCTGGCGCGATGCGGGCGGGGCGCTGCGCGTCGGCCCGCACTCGGCTGGCGCCGACCCGGGCCCCGCTTGCTACGGACGCGGCGGCGAGGAGCCGACGGTCACCGACGCCAACCTACTGCTCGGCAACCTGGCCAGCGACTCGACCCTGGCGGGCGGCGTCGCCCTCGACCTCGATGCCGCCCGCGCCGCGGTCGCCGCGCTCGGCGAGGCGCTGGACCTGGACGAGCTAGAGACCGCGGAGGGGATCGTGCGCGTCACCGACCAGGAGATGGTGCGGGCGCTGCGCGTCGTCACGGTCGAGCGCGGCGTCGACCCGCGCCGCTTCGCACTGCTGCCCTTCGGCGGCGCCGGCCCGATGCACGCCGCCGCGCTCGCCGCCGAGCTGGGGATCGACCGCATCCTCTGCCCGCGCGCCGGCGGCGTCCTCTCGGCGCTCGGCCTCTGCGCCTCGGACCGCCGTCGCGACACCGTCCGCACCGTGATGCTGAGCGGCGCCGAGCTGAACGCGGAGCGAATCGCCGCCGAGGTCGCCGAGCTGGCCGCCGGGCTGACGCGTTCCCACCTTTTACCGGCCTATAGCACGGAGAAAGGTGCAAACGCGACCGAGGCGACGCCGGAGGTCGTCTATGAGATGCGGTACGCGGGACAGGCGTTCGAGCTGTCGGTGCCGGGGACGACCCGTCCCGACCCCGCCGAGCTGGCCGAGCGATTCGAGCGGGCGCACGAGGAGCGCTACGGCCACCGCGATCCCGACGGGGAGGCGGTTCTCGTCCACATCCGCCTGGCGATGGTCATGCCCGGTCCGCGCGCGCGGCTGACAGCGGCGCGCGCCGGGCGCGTGGAGGAGAGCTCGCGCCGGGTGCGCTTCGACGGCGAGTGGATCGAGACGCCGGTGCTGCGCGGGGAACCCGCCGCCGGCGTCTCGGCCGA
>DASTHF010000074.1:0-10749 GCA_035605615.1 Solirubrobacterales bacterium | reverse complement strand
TGAGCATGTTGCGCCGCAGCAACGAGGATGCGCCGACGGGCCGGTACTGGACTCCCCGCAGTGCGATCGGCACGAGCAGCGGGATCACCAGCGCGTTGAAGATGATCGCCGAGATGATCGCGCTCTGAGGCGTGCCCAGCGACATGACGTTGAGCGCGTCGAGCGGGCCGCGATGGCCCGCGACCGCCCAGGTCGTCGCGAACATCGCCGGCAGGATCGCGAAGTACTTGGCGACGTCGTTGGCGATCGAAAAGGTGGTGAGGGCGCCGCGCGTGATCAGCAGCTGCTTGCCGACCTCGACGATCTCGATCAGCTTCGTTGGGTTGGAGTCGAGGTCGACCATGTTGCCTGCCTCGCGCGCCGCCTGGGTGCCGGTGTTCATCGCCACCCCGACGTCTGCCTGGGCCAGGGCCGGGGCGTCGTTGGTGCCGTCGCCGGTCATCGCGATGAGGCGGCCGTCGGCCTGCTGCTCGCGGATCAGCTCCAGCTTGCGCTCCGGCGTCGCTTCGGCGAGGAAGTCGTCGACGCCCGCCTCCTCGGCGATCTTGGCCGCGGTCAGGCGGTTGTCGCCGGTCACCATGATCGTGCGAATGCCCATCGCGCGCAGCTGGTCGAAGCGGGCTTTCATCCCTTCCTTGATCACGTCCTTGAGGTAGACGACGCCCAGTACCCGCTCGTCGCGGGCCACCGCCAGGGGTGTTCCCCCCTCGCGGCCGATGCGGTCGAGCTCGGGCTGCAGCTCCCTCGGCGGACGACCGCCGCACTGGCGCACCCAGGCTTCGATCGCGTCGCCCGCGCCCTTGCGCAGGTGCGTGCCGTTGAAGTCGACGCCGCTCATCCGCGTTTCGGCGCTGAAGGAGACGAAGGTCGGCTCATGGCCGGCGAAGTCGTGCTCGCGGATGCCGTAGCCCTTGGCAAGCACGACGATCGAGCGCCCCTCGGGCGTCTCGTCGGCGAGCGAGGACATCTGGGCCGCCTCGGCCAGCTCCTCCACGCTGACCCCGGGCATCGGCTTGAATTCGACCGCCTCGCGGTTGCCGAGCGTGATCGTGCCGGTCTTGTCGAGAAGCAGCACGTCGCAGTCTCCGGAGGCCTCGACCGCCCGGCCCGAGAGGGCGAGGACGTTGCGACGGACGAGGCGGTCCATGCCGGCGATGCCGATCGCCGAGAGCAGAGCGCCGATCGTGGTCGGGATCAGCGCGACCAGTAGAGCGATCAGCGTGGTCTCGGAGAGCTGGGTGCCGGCGAAGAGGGCGAAGGGTCGCAGCGAGACGACGACGAGGATGAAGACCAGGGTCAGCGCCGCCAGCAGGATGCCGAGCGCGATCTCGTTCGGCGTCTTGCGCCGCTCGGCGCCCTCGACCAGGGCGATCATGCGGTCGAGGAACGACTTGCCGGGCTCCTGGGTGATCTCGACCATGATCCGGTCGGAGAGGACCCGGGTGCCGCCGGTGACGGCGCTGCGATCGCCGCCCGCCTCGCGGATCACCGGTGCCGACTCACCGGTGATCGCCGACTCGTCTACCGAGGCGATCCCCTCGACCACGGTGCCGTCGCCCGGGATCGTCTCACCGGCTTCGACGACGACGACGTCGCCGCGCACCAGCGCCGAGGCCGGCTTCTCGGCGCCGTCCCGCAGGCGAGCGATCGTCTCGGTGCGCATCGCGCGCAGGCTCGCCGCCTGGGCTCGCCCGCGGCCCTCGGCAAGCGCCTCGGCGAGGTTGGCGAAGACGACGGTGAGCCAGAGCCAGGCCGAGACGGAGAAGGTGAACCAGGCGGGCTCATGGCCGCCGCCCAGCGGGCGGCCGCCGAAGACCATGATCAGCCAGGCGACCGTGGCGATCGCGGCGCCGATCTCGACCACGAACATCACAGGGTTGCGGACCTGGACGCGGGGGTCGAGCTTCTTGATGGACTCGAGCAGCGCCGGGCGGAGGATCTCGGCGTCGAGGAGGGAGCGGGGCTGGTTCTCGGTTCTCATCGAATCGGTGCTTCCTTGCCGAGGGCGATGTTGAGCTGGAGCACGTTGACGCCGGGCTCGCCGAAGACGCCGAGGAAGCGACCGACGGTGTGCTTGGAAATCAGCTCGTCCACCGTTCGCAGCGGTAGGTGACGGACAACGGCGACCCGGTGCGCCTGGATGCGGGCGTTGGCTTGGGAGATTTCCGGATCGACGCCCGAAGCGGACTGAGTGATCGCGTCGACCGGCACGTCTGCCTTGGTCAGCGATTTGTCGTAGGGCTTGTTGAGGTGGATGTAGTTGCCGATCGCTTCGCGCACCGCTTCGCGCTCTTTGACGCTGTTCGGCCCGAGGTTGCTGAAGGCGCTCGTGTCGCCGCTGTAGGAGGTCTGCGATGGGCGTGGCTGGAAGTAGGACTTGTCAGGCACCAGCACTTCTTCGCCTTCGGAGTTGAGCACCGGCTTGCCGTGGCGGTCGAGCAGCGGTCTGGAGAACGACTGGGCGATCAGGCTCGAGCCGACGACACGCCCGTTCGCGCTGAGCTTCGAGCCGTTCGCCTCGCTGGGAAAGGCGAGCTGGGCGATGCCGGTCATCGCGAGCGGATAGGCGAGGCCGAAGATGACCGTGAAGACGATCACCGCGAGCAGCGCCGTCAATGCCGTGCGTCCGCCCTTCATCAGAAGAGCCTCGCGGTCAGGGCCTGGACGACCGGACCGAGCAGCAGCGCCGGGAAGAAGGTCAGCGCTCCGACCAGGATCACGACGCCGATCAGCAGGATCACGAACGTGGGCGTGTCAGTGCGCATCGTCCCGGGCCCGGCCGGTGCGACCTTCTTGCCGGCCAGCGAGCCGGCCACGGCGAGCACGATCAGGATCGGGATGAAGCGGGCGAAGACCATCGTCGCCCCGCCGAGCAGGTCGGCGAAGGTGATCCCGTAGGCGCCGACGTTGCCCGGCGCGTGCGGCTGGACGAACCCGGTGTAGCCGGCAAAGGCGGAGCCGTTGTTGTTGGCCTGGGAGAGGTAGGCGTAGAGGGTCTCGGAGAAGCCCTGCGGGTCGATCCCGGCGAAGATCGAGCGGGTGCCGAGCCGCGTCGCCGTGGCCAGACCGGCGGTGAGGAGAACCGCCAGTGGCGTGAAGAGCACGCCCAGCGAGACGAGCTTGATCTCACGCGCCTGGATCTTCTTGCCCAGGTACTCGGGCGTTCGCCCGACCATCAGGCCGCCTATGAACACCGCCAGCAGGACGAAGAGCAGCATCGAGTAGAGGCCGGTGCCGACGCCGCCGAAGACGACCTCGCTGGTCGAGAGCCCGAACATCGGCACGGCGCCGCCAAGGCCGGTGTAGGACTCCATCGCCGAGTTGACCGAGCCGTTCGAGGTTACCGTGGTAGTCGTCGCCCACAGCGCCGACTCGGCGATCCCGTTGCGCTGCTCCTTGCCTTCCATGTTGCCGCCCGTGGAGCCGGCGATCGCCGCGGTCGGCGTGCCGGCGGCGTGCTCGGCCGGCGTGCCATGCTGCTCGGCGGGGACGATCACGGCGATGAAGGCGATGTAGATCGCCAGCATGGCGGCGAAGATCGCCCAGCCCTCGCGCTGGCGGCCGACCATGCGGCCGTAGGTGTAGGTGAGGGCCGCCGGGATGAGGATGATCGCCAGCGCCTCGAAGAAGTTGCTGGTCGTCGTCCCGTTCTCGAAGGGGAAGGCCGAGTTGACGTTGAAGAAGCCACCGCCGTTGGTGCCCAGCTGCTTGATCGCGACCTGCGAGGCGGCGGGGCCGAGCGCCAGCACCTGGGTCGCACCCTCCAGCGTGTGGACGGCGGCCGAGTGGGCGAGCGTCTGGACGACGCCCTGGGAGACGAGGATCAGGGTGAGGACGATCGAGAGAGGCAGGAGGACGTAGTAGAGGCCGCGGGTCAGGTCGGCCCAGAAGTTGCCGAGGCCGGCACCGCCGCGACCGACGATGCCGCGGATCAGCGCCAGCAGCGCGCAGATGCCGACCGCCGGCGTGACGAAGTTCTGCACCGTCAGCCCGGCCATCTGGGCGAAGTAGGTGAGCGTCGTTTCGCCGCCGTAGTACTGCCAGTTCGTGTTGGTGACGAACGAGGAGGCGGTGTTGAAGCTGACATCCCAGGGCCCCGAATGAAAGTGCTGTGGGTTGAACGGCTGGATGCCCTGGGTGCGGAGGATCAGGTACAGCGCCAACCAGGAGAAGACCGAGAATAGGACGAGGCTCTTCGCGTAGGCCTTCCAGTCCTGTTCCTCGGCAGGGTCGACGCGCAGCGCCCGATAGGTGAGTCGCTCCAGCGGCGCGAAGACCGGGCTGAGGAAGACGCGCCGGCCGCCGAAGACCCGCGCCATGTATCTGCCCAACAGCGGTGTCATCGCGATGACGACGCCGACGAAGGTCGCAACCTGCAGCCAACCCTGTGCCATCAGAGCTTCTCCCCGCGCAGCAGCGCGTAGAGGAGGTAAGCGAAGACGAGTGCCGAGGCGATCAGTCCGAAGACGTCGGCGCCGCTCAGCGCGGCAAGGGGAATCATGCTCATATGCGGTCGATCAGGTCGATTGCCCAGTAGAGGAGGGCAAACATGACGAGGGCGAGGACGATCGCGAAGACGTCGGCGATCGGGCTGCCGCCGCCGGGGAAGATGTCCGCCGCCAGGGGCACGTCCCGATCATCCGCCCGACCCCGTCAAGGCCGCGTGAAGCAAGCGCCGGTCCGTATACAGGTTTTGTGAAGGCGCTCGAACGCGGTTTTCGTCGCTATGCGACGAGAACCGCGTTCTAGTCAGTTGGTGAAGCGATAGCCGACGCCAGGTTCGGTGAGGATGTGGTGTGGGCCCTCGGCCGGCTCGATCTTGCGGCGCAGGTTGGCGATGTGAGCGCGCAGCACCTGGAAGTCGTCCGCGTACTCGGGCCCCCAGACCTCGATCAGAAGAGCCCGGTGGGTCATCAGCTTCCCGCGGTTGCGCGCCAGGGCCCGCAGCAGGCCGAACTCGGTAGGCGTCAGATGGACCGGCTCGCCATCACGGCGCACGCTGCGCGCCGCCAAGTCGATCTCGAGCCCATCCACGGCGATCAGCGGCTCCGATTCCCCGGGCTGAGCCCGTCGCATCACCGCTTGCAGGCGTGCCACCAGCTCCGGCGGCCCGAAGGGCTTGGTCACGTAATCGTCGGCGCCGGCTGCGAGAGCCCGGACCTTCGCCTCCTCCTCCCCGACGGCGGAGAGGACGATGATCGGCATATCGCTCCACTCGCGCAGCCGTTTCGTCACCTCGACCCCGTCCAGGTCCGGCAGCATCAAGTCGATGATCGCCGCCTCCGGCGGTCGAACCGCGGCGCGGTCCAAGGCCTCTTCGCCCGAGTAGGCCTCCACGGTCTCATAGCCCGCGTCGCGAAAGATCACCCGCAGAGCACGGACGATCTGCGACTCGTCGTCGCAGACCAAGACGCGCGGCAGGTCGTTCATCGTCCGTCTCCCTCCAGCGAGAAGGCGACGACGAACGTGCTGCCCTGGCCGGGCATCGACTCGACGGTGACCTCGCCGCCATTGGCCTCGATGAACCCTTTGGCGATCGCCAAGCCGAGGCCGGAGCCGTCGCCCGCCTCCGCGCCGCCGCCGCGGTAGAAGGGCTCGAACAGACGCTTGCGATCGCTCTCGGAGATGCCCTGCCCCTGGTCGACCACCCGCACAACCAGCCGCGGTCCGACGACTCGCGAGCGCACCAGCACCGGCTGGCCGTCGCCGTAGCGAACGGCGTTCTCGAGCAGGTTCGCGAAGGCCCGTTCGAGCTGGGGGCGATCGGCGTTCAGCGGCGGCAGCTCCGAGTCGATCGCGATGCGGACCCTGTCCCCCTCGCCACCCAGCGCCTCCCGCGTGCCCTCCAGCAGCTCTTCGAGCTGGACCGGCTCGCGGTGCGGCTCCGCCTTGCCCGCCTCCAGCCGCGAGATGTCGAGCAGATTCTCGACCAGCCGCGAGAGGCGGTGACCCTGCTCGACGACCGCGCCGCTCAGCTCATGGCGCTCGGCCGGCGTCACGCTCGGCGAGTCCAGCGCCGCCCCGGCGGCGATCATCGAGGTCAGCGGCGTGCGCAGGTCGTGGGAGACCGAACGCAGCAGCGACGTCTTCAGCTCGTCGCTGCGACGCAGCGCCTCCGCCTCTATCGCCTCTGCCTCCATCCGGTCACGCTCACGGGAAAGCTCCCGCAACTCGGCGACGACATGATCCGTCTCCTCGCGGCGGCGCTCCGCCTCGACGGCGCGGGCGCGCGCCAGCTCCGCCAGCGCGCTGCTGACCACCGCGACCACTGCGAAGACGACCAGGGCGACGAGGTAACGGCTGTCGGCGATCTCGAAGCGGCCGACCGGCGGGATGTGGAACCAGTTGAAGGCCAGCGCGCTGAGCAGCGCCGTCAGCAGGCCCAGCCGCCAACCCCAGATCGTCGAGATCAGCAGGACGCCGGGAATGAAGACGACGCCGAGCGAGACGGCCGGAGCGATCGATTTGAGGGGATATATGACGAGGGTGCCGAGCGCGACCGTGGCGAGCATGGCGACGACCCCGAGCCAGGCCGGCGGCGGCTCGCCCTTCAGCCCGCGCGGAAATCGGCGCTCGTCCACGCAGGCCAGTATCGAGCACGCGGACCGCGAGGACGGTCGGCGCGATCAACTACGTTTGACGCCTGTGGCCAGGCTGAAGACACGTGGGCTGCGCAGGACGATCGGCGTGCCGGGCCTCTTCGCGACCGCCTACGGCAACGTCGGCTCGTCGATCTATTACGCGCTCGGCCTGGTCGCCGCCCACGCGCTCGGCCTGACGCCGCTCGTCTTCCTCTTCGCGGGCGGCCTCTTCGCGCTGACCGCCAAGACCTACGCCGAGGGGGCGGCGATGTTCCCCGAGGCGGGCGGCTCCTCCTCCTTCGCCCGCCACGCCTTCAACGAGGTCGTCTCCTTCGTCGCCGGCTGGGGCCTCTCGCTCGACTACATCCTGACGATCGCGATCAGCGCCTTCTTCGTCCCCCACTACCTCGGCGCCTTCTTTCCGGCGCTGCGCCACCCGCCCGGCGACGTCTTCGGCGGCGTCGCCGTGATCGTCCTCCTCGCCCTGGTCAACATCCGCGGGCTCGGCGAGTCGGCGAAGCTCAACGTCGCGCTGGCTGTGCTCGACCTCTTCACGCAGATCGCTTTGATCGCGGTCGGCGCGATCCTGGTCCTCCACCCCTCCGTGCTGATCGACCAGGTCCACCTCGGCGTCGCGCCCAGCTACTCGCAGCTGCTCTTCGCCGTCTCGATCTCGATGCTCGCCTACACCGGGATCGAGACGGTCTCCAACATGGCCGAGGAGGCGCGCGACCCGGGCGAGCAGGTGCCGAAAGCGGTCAACCTGGTGTTGATCGCGGTGCTTGGCATCTACGCCGGCATCTCGATCGTCGCCCTCTCGGCGCTGCCGGTGACCCACCACGGCGGGCATTACACGACGGCGCTGGGCACCACCTTCAGCAACGACCCGGTGCTGGGCATCGTCTCGGCGCTCGGCCTGCACGGCGCGGTGGCGACCGCCGCCAACTACTACGTCGGCGCGCTGGCGGCGACGATCCTGCTGATCGCGACCAACGCCGGCATGATCGGCATCTCGCGGCTGTCGTGGTCGCTCGCCGAGCACCGCCAGCTGCCCGGCGCCTTCGCGAAGCTGCACCCGCGCTTCCACACGCCCTGGTTCACGATCCTCTTCTTCGCGGCGATCGCGGTCCTGCTGGTGCTGCCGGGCAACACCGCCTTCCTCGGCAACCTCTACAGCTTCGGCGCGATGCTCTCGTTCACGATCGCCCACCTCTCGATCGTGGCCCTGCGCCGGCGCCAGCCCGACCTCTACCGGCCCTACCGGGCGCCGTGGAACGTGCGCTGGCGGGGCAGCGAAATCCCGCTCACCGCGGTGGTCGGGGCGGTCGGCACAGGCGCGGCGTTCGTCTCGGTCGTCGTCCTGCACCCCGAGGCGCGGGTGATCGGAGTCGCCTGGATGGCGGTCGGCCTGGCCGGCTACCTGCTCTACCGCCGCCGCCTCGGGCTCGACCCGCGCGAGCTCAGCCGCGTGCGGCGGCCGGAGCGCCCGGTCGGCTTCCTCGACGTCTCCTACAAGTCGGCGCTGGTGCCGATCTTCGGTCTCGACGTCGACGCCGACGCGATGAACCGGGCGGCGGCGATCGTCGATCCCGACGCAGTCGTCGAGGCGCTCTACGTGCTGAAGATCCCGGCCGAGCACGAGCTGCCCGAGGGCGGCGGCTTCGAGGAGCAGGAATACGAGGCGCGCTGCGCGCTCGACGCGGCCCGCCTGCAGGCGCGAGCACGCGGCCTCAAGGTCCGCGTCAGGCTGGTCCGCACCCGCAACCCGGGCCGCACGATCGTCGAGGAGGCGCTGGAGCGCGGCTCGGACCTGATCTACATCAGCACCGAGCACGCCCCCAGCGACGAGCGCCTGCTCGGCCCGACCACGCGCTACGTGCTCGCCAAACGGCCCTGCCGCGTGATCGTCGAGGGCGGCGCCAGAGACGGCGGCGCCAGGGTCGGCGAGCCCGCCCTCAGTCCAGCTTGAAACCGCTCAGCAGCCGCTTCTCGGTGTCGCCCTCGATCCGGGCGAGCACTTCGACCCGGCCCTCGAGCGGCGTGCCGCGGATCTTTGTCGCGAGCAGATCGTCGACCTGGAAGATGCCGGCCGAGTTGTTGAGGGCGATCTCGATCCGCACCGGCCGCTCCTCCCCCGCCTCGATCCGCACCGCGTCGACCGCGGCGGCGGAGATCGAGTGGATCCCCTCGTGGCCGGCCTCCAGCGGAATCCGCGTGCGGCCGCCGGCCATGTCGAGCGCGTCGGCGACCCGCACCACGCCCGCCTCCAGCGTGTAGGGCTCGCCGCGGCGGCGGTGGCCGATGATCGCGTGGAGGATCTCGGAGGCGATCACGGTGCGGTCGGGCTCGCGGTAGGCGTGGGCGAGCAGGCGGTCGAGCGCGCCATGGGCGAGGAAGAGGCTGTAGGCCTCGTGCTCGGCACGGTGGATCGACATGCCGACGTCGTGGAGAAGGGCGCCGCCCGCGACGACCACCTCGGCGTCGCGGGCCTTCATGCCGTGTTCGGCGACGACGGCAGGCTCCACCCCCGCCTTGGTCAGCAGCCGCAGCAGGCGCAGGGCGACGTTGAGGACGATCTGCACGTGGACCCAGGAGTGGTCCGACATGCCGAGCCGCTCGGCGTTCACCTGCGCCATGTGCCACCAGGCGCGCACCTGCTCGTCGCCGTTGACCGCCTCGAGGAAGGCCTCCAGCTTGCGGTTCCCCCTTGTCGGCGCCCTGACCCCGGCCTCCGCGATCGCCTCCCGCGGCGGCTTGCGGCCCGGCCCCTCCGGTGCCGGCGTCGGTACGCGCTCTGCGCTCATCGCGGCGTCAATCCTGCCGCACCGGCGCGATCGCCGGCTTGCGGGCGCGGACGATCGCCGACGCCGCCTTCTCGTGAACCCGGTGCGTCTCGGCTATCTCGACGTCGACCAGACCGGCCGCGGTGGCAGCATCGAGGAACTCGCGGCGGGTGAGCGCCCCGGCGATGCAGCCCGTCCACTGGCCCAGCTCGGCGCGGGTGGCGGCGTCCATGTCGTCGTCCGCGATCACATCCGAGACGGCGAAGCGGCCGCCCGGCTTGAGCACCCTCGCCGCCTCGGCCAGGACCCGCGGCTTGTCGGCCGAGAGGTTGATGACGCAGTTGGAGATCACCACGTCGACCGTGTCGTCCTCGAGCGGCACGTCCTCGATCTCGCCTCGCAGCCACTCGACGTTCTCGACGCCCGCCTCGCGCTGGTTCCGGCGCGCGATGGCGAGCATCTCGTCGGTCATGTCCAGCCCATAGGCCTTGCCGGCGGGGCCGACCCGCCGCGCCGACAGCAGCACGTCGATGCCGCCGCCGGAGCCGAGGTCGAGCACGGTCTCGCCGGCGTTCAGCTCGGCGACGGCGGTCGGCGTGCCGCAGCCCAGCGACGCCGTCACAGCGGTGTCGGGAAGCTCGCGGCGGGACGCGTCGTCATACAGCGAGCCGCCGAACACCGCCTGCCCGCCGGCCATTGCGCCATCGCCGGAGCCGCAGCACGCGCCGCCGGCCGCGCCACTCGGCTGAACGCTTCTGGCGGCAGCCGCGTAGCGGGCGCGCACGATCTCGCGGACCTTCTCCGCCTCGGTCATCTGGTCAGCCATGTGGAGAGCTCCTTCAGGGCATCGGGGAGGACGTAGTAGTAGGCCCAAACGCCCTGCCGCTGGGAACCGACTATGCCGGCGTCGCGTAGGACCTTCAGGTGGTGGGACACGGTCGGCTGCGAGAGGTCGAAGAGCGGCACCAGCTCGCAGACGCAGACCTCGCCGGCGTGCTTGCGCAGGACGTCGACGAGCTGGAGGCGGATCGGGTCGCCGAGCGCTTTGGCGATCGCCGCCATCCGCTGCGCCTGCTCACGCTGGACGTCCGGGTAGACGACCGGCTCGCAGCACGGGGTTCCGGGCGGGCGCTTGGTCTTCGGCGCGAGGTCGAGGGCGGGCGACATCCATTGATGTATATCGATTGAAATCACGATTGTCAATCCGTAGGATGCGCGGCGATGACGTCGACCCGGTCAGGCGAGGGCATCGCACGGCGGCTCTCGCCGCTCGACCGCTGGCTGCCGCTGTGGATCGGCGTGGCGATGGCCGCGGGCCTCGGCCTTGGCGCCGCCGTGCCCGGCCTCGAGAGCGCGCTCGGCTCGGTCAGCGTCGGCGGCACCTC
>DASTHF010000035.1:0-25263 GCA_035605615.1 Solirubrobacterales bacterium | reverse complement strand
AACACCCCGGCCTGGTCCTCGCCCACCTGACGCTCGGGACGCTGCTCTGGGCGCTGGTCGCGACAGCCACGGCGGCGCTTGTGACAGCGGGCCGGGCCGAAAGCCCGGTTGCGGACCGGGGCGCTGTGCCCGCCGCCGCCCGCGCCGCCTAGCTCCGCTCGCCGGCCGCCGCCCGGATCTCGCGCACGAGCGAGGTGACCTGCGCGACGACACGACCGTCGCCGGCGTCGAGCTCCTCCAGGAGCTCGAGCAGCTCGCGTTGCCGCGGCTGGGCCGCCTCGACGGGAGCGGGCGGGGGAGGGGTCGCCGGCTGGGGCGGCGCGAGCGGCTCGTGGGGCGCGGTCGCAGCGGGCGCCGCCACGGCGATCTCCGAGTCGCCGTGGTCGATGTTGGGCAGGCGCCGGTCGAGCCACCCTGGCAGCCACCAGGCGCGGGGACCGAGCACCCGCATGATCGACGGCAGCAGCACGACGCGAATCAGGGTCGCGTCGAGGATCACGGCGAAGGTGAGGCCGGCGCCGAACTGCTGCAGGGAGGCGATGTCCGCGGTGGCGAAGGCGAGGAAGACCGAGCTCATGATCACCGCCGCGCCGGTGATGATGCCGGCGGTGCTGCGCAGGCCGTGCTCGATCGCGTGGCGATGGTCGCCCGTCCGCAGCCACGTCTCGCGCATCCGGGTCAGCAGGAAGACCTCGTAGTCGATCGAGAGCACGAACATGATCGTGATCACCCCCGAGGCCGAGATCGCGTCGATGTAGCGCGGGCCGACCAGCAGGTCGAGCCCGAAGAAGATCTGGAGGGCGCCGAGCGCGGCGGCGATCGTCAGCAGGTTGAGCCCCACGGCGACGATCGGCAGCAGTAGCGAGCGCAGCACCGCCATCAGCATCAGGATCGAGACGAGGCAGAGGGCGAAGATCAGCCAGGGCAGCCGCGCCATGCTGGCTTCGGTGTAGTCGGTGAGCATCTGGGCGCCCTGGCCGATGCCGACTTCCGTGTTGCTGGCCTTGGCCAGGCCGGGCATCTGCCTCTGGAGGCGATGGCTGAGGTCTTTGGTGGCCGCGGCGCTCGGCCCCGACTTGGGAACGATCATCATCCGCGTCGTCTGGCCACCGCCGTCGACGTTGATCACCTGCCCCGCCATCTCGCGCGTCTTCGGCACCGCCCCGTCGAGGGCGGTCAGCATCAGGTAGCCGGAGTCGATCGCCCCGGGCGTGCGGTGTCGCAGCGTGTCGTAGCCCTGGCCGAAGTTGTGCAGGACCACCGCGTAGTGGCGCAGCGGCCCATCGGGTTTGGTCAGACCGTTGCTCAGCCGCGCGGTCTTCGCTTCCCCTTCGCGGAGGCCGCCGGCGAGGCGGTCGGCCCCGTCGCCGAGCCCGGCGAGCCCGGCGGCGAGCCGGCCACTGCCGTCATGTGCGCTTTCGAGGCCGCGGTCGAGGCGGTGGCCGCCGCGCGAGAGCCGCCGCAGCGCGTTGTGCAGCTGCCGGCCGCCGCGTTCGGACTGGCGGGCGCCGGCCGCGACCCGGTCGCTGCCGACGCGCAGCCGGTGGACGGCGCCGGCGAGCCGTTCGATCTGTTTGGGAAGCGACGCCATCGAGTCAACCGACTGGGCGAGCTCTTCCTCCACCTGGACGATCGACGCCGCTATCGACTGCGGGACGCCGGGCGGCAGCGGACGTTCGCCCGCCGCGGGGACGGCGCCGGGGGGGACGCCGACCAGCGCCGAGGCTTCGCGGACGGCCGCCAGCAGTTCTTCGTAGCGAGGGTCCTGGCGCCCCACCGTCATGTCCTGGAGTTCCTGCACGGCGCGGTCGAGGCGTTCCGCCGCCATCTCGGTCGGGGCCCGCAGCGAGTGCAGCCAGGTGGACCACTGGTGCAGGCGGGCGGAGATTTCGCGTAGCTGCCCAAGCGAAAGATGCAGGGTTTCGTCGAGCCTGTCCATGCCGCGGGCCAGCCGCGCGCTGCCGCTGGCGAGGCGGCGCTGGCCGCGGACGAGGCGGCCGGCGCCGCGCTTGGTCATGTCGATGCCGACCGAGAGCCGGTGCGCCCCTGCACCGGCCTGCCCGACCCCTTCGTTGAGCCTTTCGGCGCCGGCCTGGGCCTGCCTCGTCCTCTCGGCAAGCGTCGTCGCGCCGCCCGCTGCCGAGGCCAGGCCGGCGCGCAGCCGGTCGACGCCGCCGCTCGCTTCGCGCAGGCCTGCGCGAAGCGCGGCGATCCCCCTTTCCGCCCTGGCGAGCCGGGCCGGCGCCGTGTCGTAGGCGCCGCGCAGCCTGCCGAGCCCGCCTTCCGCTTCCTCCAGCGAGGCGGGGCCGATCACCGTTTCCACATCGGGGTCGTGGGCGACGCGGTCCTGCCAGCGGGAGATCGCCCGCAGGCGCCCCGGCGCCGCGATCGGCCCCTGCTTTGCCGTCGCCACGACGACGATCGGCGCCGCCCAGCCGGGCCCGATCAGCCGCCGCAGCGCCTCGAATCCCTGCCGGGTCGGGTCGGAGGGGGGGAGCTGCTTGGGATCGGGCGGCCCGATCGTGAGGGCGGCGGCCGGGGCGGCGACGGCGAGCATCGGTGCGACGATCAGAGGGATCGCGATCCAGGGGCGGGCGATCAGTCTCGAGGCGCCGGAGACGAGCGTGTCGCCGCGCCCGAAGCTCGGCAACCGCCAGCGCTCCAGGTAGGGGAGCAGCGCGTGGATCAGCGCCGGCATCATCGAGACGGCGAGGAGCACGCTGAGCAGGGTGGAGACGACGACCCCCGCGGCGACCGAGCCGAGCAGGTCGCCGGGGGCGACGAAGGCGGCGGTGACCATCGCGAGCCCCAGCGTTGTGCCGGCGAAGACGATCGTCCGTCCCGCCGCGTGCGAGGCGTTCGCCAGGGCGGTCTCGGGGTCGGCGCCGGCCTCTCGCTCCTGGCGGAAGCGGGAGACCATCAGCAGCGCGTAGTCGACCCCCAGCGCCAGGCCCATCATCGAGGCGATCGCCACCGCGAGCGAGTTGATCGGCATCACGTAGGTGCTGACGTAGAGCAGCCCTTTCCCCGCCATCACTGTCGCGGCTCCCATCAACAGCGGGATGGCGGCGGCGACCGGGGTGCGGAAGACGAGCAGCAGGACGAGGATGAGGATCGGCGTCACTAGCAGCTCCGCCTTGTGGGTGGCGTCGAGGGCGTCGGTCTGAAGCGCCTCGGCGATCGCCGCCATGCCGCCGACGTGGGCGCGCAGCGGGGCGTGGACGTTCTCGCTCACCAGGCGGTTCGAGGTCGGGATGACATCGCCCAGCGCTTCCGCCGCCGAGCGCCGGAAGCCGGTGACGATCAGCGCCGCGTTCGGCTTTGGCCGCAGGACGTCGAGGCCGGCGCCTGTGTCCCACGGCGACATCACGCTGACCCCGGGCTCGTGGCGGAAGGCCGCGGCGACGCGCGGCCCCTGCGCTTCGATTGCACGGGGCGGTCCCTGCAGCAGGATCGTCACGGGGATCGAGTTGCCGAATTGGCGGTCGAGCATTTCCTGGGCGTGGGCAGACGGCGTGCCCGGCACGAGCAGGGAGGTCGGCGCCAGGCGGTTGACGAGGCCGCTGCCGAGGCCGGCGAGGGCGATCACCGCGCCCACCCAGCAGATCAGCACGACCTTGCGATGCCTGGCTGCACCGGGGGTGTCGATCATCGCGCTCATTTATACATACGTCCGTATAGACCCGCGCCGGTAAGGTACCCAATCGGGATGCCGGATGCACGTGATGGAGGTCACAGAGAGCGTCTGCTCGAGGCGGCGATCGTCTGCCTGCAGGAGAAGGGCTATGCCCGCACGACCTCGCGTGACCTGGTAGCCGCGTCGGGCACCAACCTCGCCTCGATCGGCTACCACTTCGGCTCCAAGGAACGGCTGCTCAACATCGCGGTCGGCGAGGCCTTCCAGCGCTGGCTGAAGCCGCTGATCGCGCTGGCGACCGAGCCGGGCCCGATGACCCCGCTGGACCGGCTGCGGCGCAGCTTCGAGGGGGTGATGGACTCGCTCGAGGACAACCGCTCCCTGGTCGCCGCCTCGCTCGAGGCCTGGGCGCAGATGTCGCGCTCCGAGGAGGTGCGCGAGGAGATGGCGGCGACCTACGACGACTTCCACGCGGTGATCGCCGCCACCACCCGCGACGTCTTCGCCGAAGTGGGGGCGCCCGACGTCGACGCCGACGCCCTCGCGGCGCTGATCATCGCCCTCTTCGACGGGCTGCTGGTCCAGTGGCAGCTCGGCCCGGAGCGCACGCCCAGCGCCGAGCGGCTGACCGAGGCGGCGCAGGGAGCCCTCGCCGCCCTCGTCGCGGTGCCCTGAGGCCGTGCTGACCGTTGCCGTCACCGGTCCGAGCGGCGAGATCGGCAGGGCGTTCCTGGCGGAGTTGGAGCGGGAGCCGCGCGTCGAGCGGGTGATCGGCATGGCGCGGCGGCCCTTCGACCCCGCCGCGCACGGCTGGCAGAAGGTCGAGTACCGGCGCGGCGACATCCTCGACCGGGAGGCGGTCGAGGGCCTCGTCGACGGCGCCGACGTCGTCGTCCATCTCGCCTTCGTGATCGTCGCCGGCCGCGGCGACAGCCGTGAGATCAACCTGAGCGGCTCGCGCAACGTCTTCGAAGCGACCGCTGCGGCGGGGGCGGCGCGCCTCGTCTACACCTCCTCGGTCGCCGCTTATGGCTTCCACCCCCGCGGCCCGCAGCCGCTCGACGAGGAGGTGCCGGCGCGGGGTAGCGCCCACCATCCCTACTCGGTCCACAAGGCGGAGGTCGAGATCGAGCTGGCGCAGGTGCTGGGCGGCTCGGCGACCGAGGCCTACGTGTTCCGTCCCTGCATCGTCGCCGGCCCCGACGCGCCGCGCCTCGTCGAGCTGGTGCCGCTGCTTGCCGTCTCGAAGCGGCTTCCCGGGCCGCTGCGGCGGGCCCTCGACCGGGCTCCTGTCCTGCGGCCTGTCTTGCCCGATCCGGGCGTGCCGTTCCAGCTCGTCCATCACGACGACGTGGCGAGGGCGCTGCGCGCCGCCGTGGTGGGGGAGGGGGAGCCGGGCGCCTACAACCTCGCCGCGCCGGGCGAGCTGACGATCTCCGACCTCGCTCACGAGCTCGGCTGGCACGCCGTGCCGGTGCCGCGGCTCGCGGTCGGCGTCGCCGCCGAGGCGATCGGCCGGCTTCCCTTCCTGCCGGCGGAGGCGGCCTGGATCGAGGCGGTCCGCCGCCCAGTGCTGGTCGCCTCCTCGCGGGCGGAACGCGAGCTGGGCTGGAAGCCGCGGCACGGCGCTCCGGAGACCCTGAGGGCGACGGTCGCCGCCGCCAGGGCCTCCTAGAGGCGCCGCGACACCGAACGGGGAGATGTTCGGCGGGCCGGCTGTAGTCGGCCTGTCTATTAGGTTACCCTTATTCGCCCCTCGATGAGCCAGCTCAACGCGATCGCCGCCGCCGCCATCGAGGGAGCGCCGCCCTCGCGCGAGGACGCGCTGGCATTGCTGCGCGGCGAGGACGAGGGGCTGATCGATCTGGTCGCGGCGGCGGGCCGCGTGCGGCGCCGCTTCTTCGGCAACCGCGTTCGGCTCAACTTCCTGATCAACATGAAGAGCGGCGCCTGCCCGGAGGACTGCTCCTACTGCTCGCAGCGGCGCGGCTCCGAGGCCGAGGTCCTCAAGTACCCCTGGCTGCAGCCCGAGGAGATGGCCGAGCTGGCCGACGTCGCCGCGGCGGCCGGCGCCCGCCGCGTCTGCCTGGTCGCCGCCGGCCGTTGCCCCAACGACCGCGACATGAGCCGCGTCGAGGCGGGGATCGGCGCGATCAGGGAGCGTCAGCCCGAGCTCGAGATCTGCACCTGCCTGGGGCTGATCGAAGCCGAACAGGCCGAGCGGCTGCACGACGCCGGCGTCGTCGCCTACAACCACAACCTCAACACAAGTGAGGCCCATTACGGCGAGGTCTGCAGCACCCACACCTACGAGGACCGGGTGCGGACCGTGCGCTGCGCCGAGGGCGCCGGACTGTCGGCCTGCTCCGGCGCGATCTTCGGCATGGGGGAGAGCGATGAGGACGTCGCCGACGTCGCCTTCTCGCTGCGCGAGCTGGAGCCGGCCTCGGTACCGGTCAACTTCCTGATCCCCTTCGAAGGGACGCCGCTGGAGGGGGAGTGGCGGCTGACGCCGCAGCGCTGCCTGCGCATCCTCGCCCTCTTCCGCTTCGTCTTCCCCAACACCGAGCTGCGCCTCGGCGGCGGCCGGGAGATCCATCTGCGCACACTTCAGCCGCTCGCGCTGGAGATCGCCAACTCGATCTTCGTCGGCGACTACCTGACCAGCGAGGGACAGGCGGCGGCCGCCGACCGGGCGATGATCGCCGACGCCGGCTTCGTCGTCGACGGGCTGGAGAACGCGGCGGTGGCCGGCGGCCCCGCTTGGCGACAACCGGTCGAGGCGCGTCGCCGCGGCGCCGGCACTGCGCTTGCTCCGAACGCTTAGGCAGCCGCCGCGGCGGGCTGGTAGGGGCAGCTCGGGTCCTCGGCCATGTGGTCGCCGGTGACGGCGTAGGCACGGGCGCGGCTGCCGCCGCAGACCTCGCGGAATTCGCACTGCCCGCACTTTCCGCGCAGCGCCTCGGGATCGCGCAGCTCGCGGAAGAGCGGCGCCTCGCGGTAGAGCTCGACGGCGCTCTCCTCGCGGACATTGCCCGCCGCCAGCGGCAGGAAGCCGGAGGGCATCACCTCGCCGAGCCGCGAGACGAACATGAAGCCGCGCCCGTCGTTGACCCCCTTGGCCGGCCGGCGCAGGCCGTCGGCGAAGCGGTAGCCGGCGCCGGCCAGCTCGCCGTCCGGGTTGCGCTTCAGCGCGATCCGCCGGTGCATGGGGGCGGCGGTGATCTTGAGGTCGAAGGGCACCTCCCCGATCAGCCGGTCGAAGCGCTCGATGAGGCGCTCGTGCCCCTCGGCGGAGAGCATCGTGAGGCGGCGCCCGCGCCCGATCGGCACGAGGAAGAAGACCGACCACTGGACGACGCCCAGCTCTTCGAGCAGCGGCACCATCTGCTCGACCGCCTGCGCGTTGAGCGTGCAGACGGTGGTGTTGACCTGGAGAGGCAGGCCGGCGGCCGCGGCGTTCTCGACCCCCTGCATGGTCCGCTTGAAGGAGCCGGCGAAGCCGCGGAAGCGGTCGTGCAGCGCCTCTTCGGGTGCGTCGATGCTGAAGGCGACGCGGCGCACGCCGGCCTCGCGGGCCTCGTCCATGCGGGCCCGTGTCGCCAGCGCCGTCGCGGTCGGGGTCAGCGCCACGCGCAGCCCCTTCTCGGTGGCGTGGGCGGCGATCTCGAAGATGTCGCGGCGCATCAGCGGGTCGCCGCCGGTGAGGACGAGGATCGGCCGCGTCTCGAAGCCGGCCAGGTCGTCGACCAGCGCCAGCGCTTCCTTCGTGTCGAGCTCGCGCGGGTCGCGCCGCGGCTGCGCCTCGGCGCGGCAGTGGGCGCAGGCGTAGGCGCAGGCCCTCGTCACCTCCCAGGCGATCGTGAAGGGGGCGCGGTCGAAGTCGAGGCCGGCGAGGCGCTGGTCCCGCTCGGCCCGCGCGGCGCGGGATTCCTCCTTCACGCCGCGATCTCCTCGTCGGTCATGTAGCAGGCCGGGTCGGGCGCCCGCATGTCACCGGTGGCCGACTCGGCCCGCACCCGCAGGCCGCCATTGCAGATCGGCCGGAAGCGGCAGTCGGCGCAGCGACCGGTCAGGTCGCGCGGCCGCTTCCGGTACGGGGCGAGGACCGGGTTCTCGTCGTTCCAGAGCTGCGAGAACGGAGTCTCCCTGACGTTGCCGGCGGTGACGTGCCAGGAGAACTGGTCGGGGTGGACGTTGCCCTCGGGGTCGACGCAGGAGACGGCGACGCCGGACTGGTTGCCGCCGTTCCAGCCCAGCATCGTCTCGATCTCCTCGGCCCGATCCGGGTCCTTGGCCTTGATCCGCTCCAGCAGCAGCACGTGGTCGACCGGGTTGTCGACGGTGAGGACCTCCATCTCGACGCCGCGCCGGCCGAGGTCTTCGGTGCGGTCGAACACCTCTTCGACCGCCTCGCGCGTCTGCTCGGGGGTGAGGTCGTGGCTCTTCATCTTGCCGCCGCGGCCTGCGTAGGCGAGGTGGTAGACGCAGAGCCGGTTGACTCCCTCGACCTCGGCGAGCGAGAAGACGGCGCCGAGCTGCGAGCGGTTGAGGCCGTGGACCGTGAAGCGGATGCCGGTGCGCAGGCCGGCGGCCTGGGCGTTCTGGATGCCGGCGATCGCCCCGTCGAAGGCGCCCTTGCTGCCGCGGATCTTGTCGTTGAGGGCGCCGATCCCGTCGATGCTGACGCCGACGTAGGAGAGCCCCGCCGCGGCGATTTCCTTGGCCTTCTCGGGGGTGATCTTCGTCCCGTTGGTGGAGAGGACCGTGCGCATCCCCAGCTCACCGGCCCGCGTCGCCAGCTCGAGGACGTCGGGCCGCGTCAGCGGCTCGCCGCCCGAGAAGAGGACCGTGGGCACGCCGAACCCGGCGAGGTCCTCGAGCATGCGGTAGCCGTCCTCGGTGGTCAGCTCGTTCGGGTAGTCGCGGTCGTGCGAATCCGCATAGCAATGGCCGCAGTGCAGGTTGCAGCGGCGCGTGCAGTTCCAGACCACGATCGGGGTCTTGTCCTTCGAGTAGTGAAGGAGGTGTGCCGGTCCCGCGCTGGTTTGGCGCCCGTAGCGGAGCGCTTCCTGCGTACCGACCTGTCCGTTGAGTAGGCGGCTTGCGCTGAGCATGGGGCGATCCTGAACCGCCGGGCCCCAGCCGCCATCGGCAGGTCGCCCGCGCCGGTCCGCGTGCCTCTCCGCGCGCCTCGCGGGCTTTGCCGCAAAGCGTCGCCGGGGCGTGACGGAGATCACATTTCGAGGCATGAGGCGCGCGATTTCAGCCGCCCCCAGCGCATACACTTCGCTGTGCCGAATGTAATAGCGGGAGGCAGATTCCGGGTGCCGACACCCACGCAAACCGAAGGAGGGCAGGAGGGCCTTCGCCGCCCCGGCGACCTTCGCAGGTTGAGGATCGTCGGCGTCGTCGGGCCGCTCCTCTTCGTCCTTGCGCTGGAGCTGATCCGTCTCTTCCTGATCGAGGGCGGTTTCTCCGACTACCGGCCCCACATCGTCCTCGCGCTCTCGACCCTCGTCGCGATCGTCGCCTTCTCCTTCGTCATGTTCCACTTCATCGGACGGGCGCAGGGCGAGACGGCCGAGGTCGTCGCCGACCTGCGCCGCCGCCAGCGGGAGGGGCACGCCTTCTACGACGTGCTGCTGCGGATCTCCAACCAGGAAGCCCTTCCCGACATCCTCGCCGCCGTCGCCCGCCACGCCCGCGACCTGCTCGCCGGCGACGCCGCCGCCCTCTACCTCAACGACGCGACGACCCGCTCGGTGCAGCTCGACCCGGCGCTGGCCGGCGCCGCCTCGCTGCGCGAGGGGATCTGCATCTCGCCCGACGCCGAGGATTCCTACAGCCTCGAGGACCCCGAGCGGATGCGCCGCCTCAGCTCCTCCTCGGAGTTCGGGGAGGGACTGCGGCTCGAGGTCCAGACCCCCGACCGCAAGCTCGGCGAGCTCTGGGTAGGCCGCCGCCACGCCGTTCCCTTCAGCGAGCGCGACCGGCAGTTCCTCGCCACCTTCGCCGACTTCGCCTCGATCGCCGTGACCGGAGCCCGCATGCGCGAGAGCGAACGGCAGGCGGCGATCCTCGCCGAGCGCGAGCGGATCGCCCGCGAGCTCCACGACAGCCTCGCCCAGGTGCTGGGGGCGGTTCACCTGCGGCTGCGCTCGCTCGCCTCCCGCGGGGAGGCCGAGCTGCCCGCGGCGACCGCGATCGAGCTGACCGAGCTCGCCGACGTCTGCGAGGAGGGCTATCGCGACGCGCGCGGCGCGATCCTCGACCTGCACGAATCGAGCCGCTCCGACCGCAACCTGCTCGAGGGCCTCCGCGCCTACCTCGACAAGTACAGCAGGCAGTGCGGGATTGCCGCCTCGCTTGACACCGACCTCGAGCACGACCTCGCCCTGCCGCCGAGCAGCGAGATCCAGATCATCAGGGTCATCCAGGAGGCGCTCGCCAACGTGCGCAAGCACTCGGGAGCGGCGTCGGCGATCGTGCGGATCGCGCAGGCGGACGGCAGGGCCACCTTCCTGATCGAGGACAACGGGCGCGGCTTCGACGCCACCGAGGCGCTGCTCGACCGCGACGGCTTCGGGCTGCACGCGATGCGCCAGCGCATGGAGCTGATCGGCGGCGACCTGCTCACCGACTCGGCCGCCGGGCGCGGCACCCGCGTCGTCGCCACGGTCCCCGAGGTTCCGGCCAGGGCCCCGATCGCCTCCTCGCGCTGATATGACGGAGCCCGCGACGCCGATCCGCATCCTGCTCGCCGACGACACGGCGCTCTTCCGCACGGCGATCGCCGAGCTGGTCGACGGCCAGGAGGGGCTCGAGGTCGTCGGCGAAGCCGAGAACGGCCTCGAGGCGGTCGAGAAGGCGCGCGCGCTGAAGCCGGACGTCGTCGTCATGGACGTCGAGATGCCGGTGATGGACGGGGTGCAGGCGACGCGCCTGATCCGCGAACAGATGCCGGGCGTCAAGGTCGTGATGCTCACCGTCTCCGAGGCGGACGACCACCTCTTCGACGCGATCCGCTTCGGCGCCCAGGGCTACCTGCTGAAGAACCTGCGGCCGGCCGAGCTCTACGAGCTGATCCGCAAAGTGATGCGGAACGAACCGCCGCTCTCGCCGGCGATCGCCGGGCGGTTGCTCGGCCAGATCCGCGACGGCTCGCCGCTCTCCTCGATTGCCCCGGCGCCGGATGAGGCAATCGAGACGCCGGCCCTCACCCGGCGGGAGCTCGAGGTGCTGCAACTGGTTGCCGACGGCCTCAGCAACAAGGAGATCGCGACGAGCCTCTTCATCACCGAGGGGACCGTGAAGAACCACGTCCACAACGCGCTCGAGAAGCTGCAGCTCGAGAACCGCACCCAGGCGGCCGCGTACATAGTCCGCCAGGGTCTGGGGAGAAGTACGGAGACGGGCGCCGACACCCCATAGAAATGAGGGTTTCGGCGCGCGCCCCTCTGTACCCCATATCTACCGCCTGACGGATTGAGCGACTCGGCTCTCGCGGCGAGAATCGCAGCATGCGAGAGCAGACACTGGATCGTTTGATCCGCCTCGGCCTCAAATCGCTGGCGGTGGGCATCGCCGCCGTCGCGGTCATCTACTTCATCGAGACTCGCGACAAGACGCCCACCCTCGTCTCGCGACAGATCGCTGCGGCGGAAGACGCGGTTCGCAAGGCGCCCGAACAGACCGGGCTGCGGCTGCGCCTCGCCGACATGTACCGGGCGGCGAAGCGACCCGACGACGCGCTCGAACAGTACGACGCGGTGCTCAAGATAGAACCGAAGCAGGGCACGGCTCTGCTCGGGCGCGGGGAAGTGCTCGCGGAACGGGAAGAATTAAAGGAAGCGAAGAAGTCGTTCGGCAAGATCGTCGGGTCGATGAAGGGCAAGCAGTTCGCCCCGGTCGACCCGCAGCTCGAGGCGGCCTACTATGGCATGGCCTCCGTGCTCCTCAAGGAAGGAAAGGCGAAGAGCGCCGCGGTCGCCGCCAGGGACGCGACCAAGATCGAACCGGCGGACGCCGACGCCTGGTACCTGGTCGGGACCGCCGACGTCAAGGCACGTCGGTACAAGCAGGGGATCACCGCCCTCAAGAAGGCCGTCCTCTTCGTGCCGACCGAATGGTGCGAGCCCTACGAACAGCTCTCCAAGGCGTACGAAGCGCAGCGCCGCAAGCCGCAGGCCGACTACGCCGGCGCGATGGTCGAGCTCTGTGAAAAGGATCCGGCGGGGGCGACGCAACGGCTCGAGCCCTTGACCAAGGGGCCGGTCGCGGTCGAAGCGATGGTCGGGCTGGGAATGGCCGCCGAGCTCCAGAACCAGCGCGAGAGCGCCAAGCGCTGGTACCGGATGGCGGTTGCCCGGGAGCCCGAAAACTTCAATGCGCGCACAGGCCTGGCGCGGCTGGGCGCTCCCGTGTTAGGAGGCAAGTGAGATGGCACCAGACGAGGGCGGCTCCTCGGTCGTGCGCGAACTGCTGACCGACCCCGCTCGCGGGGGCGGCAAGAAAGAAAGCGAGAAGGGGCCTCTGAGCGACGAGGAGCGCAAGCGCCGGCGGCGCAAGATCGTCGCCCTGCTGCTGATCCTCGCTGCATTGATCGTCCTCCTGATCATGCTGCTCCGGAGCGTCAGCGGCAACTCTCCGCTGCCGGGGATCCCCTCCGACGTGCCCAGCCACGTGTCGAACATCTACGGCGTCGAACAGCCGATGGGCATCGCGGTCAGCCCGGACGGCAACCGCATCTACGTGACCGAAAGCGAAGGACCGCGTTTCGTGCGCGTCTTCAACAGCTCCGGCGACAAGATCGGCACCCTTAAGCCGCCGGGCCCCAAGGGCGCCTGGAGGCTGCCGGTCTACGTCGCGGTCGAGCCGAACAGCGAAGACGTCTGGGTCAGCGACCGCCTGCGCGAGGAGGTCGACGTCTACGGCCCGGAAGGCAAATACCTGCGTGCCTTCAAGCCGACCGGTGCGCTCGGCAAGGGGGCGAACCCGCTCGGGCTCGCCTTCGGGCCTGAAGGCGACCTGTACATGACCGACGTGCGCGGCAAGCGACAGGACCAGGGAGTTCTTGTCTTCAAGCCCGACAGCGAGAAGCCGCTGCGCAGGATCGGCAAGCCGGGCGAGTTCTGGTTCCCGAACGAGATCACCGTCGACGGCAACGGCAACGTCTATGTGGCCGACAGCGACAACGGTCAGGTGCTGATATTCGACCCCAAGGGCAGCCTCGCCAGCTCGATCGCACGCGGCGTCGGCGAAGGCGATTTGGGGCTGCCGCGCGGCGTGGCGCTAGACGGCGAACACCTCTTCGTCACCGACACGACGGCTCACACGATCAAAGTCTACGACCACCCCGGCAACGTCAGCGACGTCCCGAGGTACCTGGGCTCGTTCGGGGTCCAGGGCGTCGGCGACGACCAGTTCCAGTACCCGAACGGGATCGCGGTCGCCAACGGCAAGATCTATGTGACCGATCGCGAAAACAATCGGCTGCAGATATGGTCGTATTGAGCGAGGAGCCCTCGATGAAGATCGGGGCGAGAGCGCAGATGAAGCGGGCGGCGGCGGCAATCGCGGCGGCCCTTGCGATGTCGTTGCTCGTCCAGGCGTCCGTCGCCTTCGCCGACAACGGTCCCCACATCAAGGGAGCCGGTCTGACCCCGGACTCCTGCGCCATGTGCCATCGCGCCCACACGGCCAAGGCGCCCTACCTGCTCAAAGAATCCCAGACATCGCTCTGCTACACCTGTCACGGCTCCGCTGGCACCGGCTCCAGCCTCGACGTCGTCGACGGTCTCGGGTATACCGAACACACCAGGGATCCCAAAAAAATAGCCGGGGCCCTGCGCGGCGGCGGCTTCCAATACGCGCTGATCGAATCGAACAACCCGTCCGGGAACGGCTACGTTGGCGAAGTCCCGGTGAGGAGCTCCGGCGCTCCCGTCACCTCGACGCACTCGGTCAACGAATCGAGCCAGATGGCCTGGGGGAACGGGCCGATCAGCGCCAGCGTCAACTACGGCACGACGATCTCGCTGACCTGCGGCTCCTGTCACGACCCCCACGGCAACGGCGACTACCGCATCCTGCGCCCGATCCCGGTCGAATCGGGTGCCCCGGAATCGGGTGTGACCGTCCCCGACGTCAACACCAAATACGAAATCGAACCGGGCAGGTTCGCCAAATACGATTACACGACCGAAAACTACTGGGACGTCGAAGACGAAAACGACCCAAACTTCATCCTCAACATATCGGCCTGGTGTGCGACCTGCCACACGCGGTACCTGGCGGGCAGCAAAAGTGCCAGGACGAACAGCGGCGATGCCGTCTACACGTACCGCCACCGCACCAACTTCACCTCGCAGGGCTCACCGACCTGCATCCAGTGCCACGTCGCGCACGGCTCGAATGCCAGCATGGGACCGTACTCTTCCGCCGTTCCCTTCCCCGACGGCAGCTCGGGGGGATCCGACAGCCGCCTGCTGCGGATCGACAACCGAGGCGTCTGTCAGATGTGCCACAACAAGTGACCGCGGCCTAGCTCGCCGCGAAGGAGGCGACCTTCGAGATTGGCCAGCACCGGACGACACGAGAGGACGGAAAGGCTGGCGCTGTTGGCGCTGGCCTGCGCCGTGGGGGTCCTCACGGCGGCGGTCCCGAGCCTGGCTGACAACGGGCCGCACAGAATGGGTGCCGGCCCGATCGCCGACAACTGTGCCGCCTGCCACCGGGTCCACACCTCGCAGGGGGAACCGCTGCTCGGCCAGACCCAGACGGCCCTCTGCTACACCTGCCACGGCTCCTCGGGGACCGGCGCCAGCACCGATGTGGAGGACGGCGTCGGCTATTCGGGCGCCGGCCGGTCTGGCGAAAACGGGGCGCTGCGCGGGGGCGGCTTCAAGTACGCGCTGATCGACTCGGCCAACCCGTCCGGCCAGGAAACGGGCTACTCGGACCCGAACGGGGTGGTGCCCGTGCTCTCCGAAGGGCAGCCGGTCAGCTCGAGCCACTCGGTCGACTCCTCAAAACAGACCGCCTGGGGGAACGGGCCGATCAGCGCGGAAGTCAACTACGGCAAGTCGATCATGTTGCGCTGCGGATCCTGCCACGACCCGCACGGCAATGGCAAGTACCGGCTCCTGCGGCCGATCCCCACAGAATCGGGCGGCTCGAGCGTCTCGATCGCCGACGCCTCGACCAAGGTCTACACGACGGCCAACTACTGGCAGGTCGCCGATCCCAACGCCCCGCAGTTCATCGAAAAGATCTCGGAATGGTGCGCTGCCTGCCACACGCGCTACCTCAGCTCGACGTCCTACACGAACAGCGGCGACGCCGTCTTCACCCAGCGTCACATCTCCAATCAGACGAAGCAGGGCAAAGCGAGCTGCATCCAGTGCCACGTCGTGCATGGCTCGAACGCCAACGACAGCGAAGCAAGCGCCGGCGGCGTGCACAGCTTGGTCGGGGTCCCGGCGCCAGCCGATGGCTACCTGTTGCGGATCGACGCCAAGGGCACCTGCACGATGTGCCACAAATGACAGCCGACCGGTCTAAAGACGGCCGCGCCGGCAGGGCAATCGATCGATACAGGCCTCTCCGCCTCCGGATCCATCTTCGTGCCTGATGTACCCGGTTTCTCTACCCAAAACGTGCCTCCTGGCCGATTGCGGGCGCCCTTTAGGTGCGCCTTAATAAGCACGGCAATGAAAAGTCGGAGCCGGCGGTATGGCTCAGGAGGTCGGAAAAGAATGAGAAGGTCGGCGCTCTTCATTATCGGATGCGCTTTATCGCTGTATGTGATCGGGGCCGCGCCCGCATGGGCGGACAACGGGCCGCACGTCAAAGGCGCGGGGCTGACCCCGGATTCCTGCGCGGGCTGTCACCGGGCGCACACCGCAAAGGCGCCCTACCTGCTGAAAGAATCCGAGGAACAGCTTTGCTTCACCTGCCACGGCAGCTCCGGCGCCGGCTCCAACGAGGACGTCCTGGACGGCGTCGGCTACTCGGGACCGGCACGGGAAACCGTTGCAGGTGCGCTGCGCGGCGGCGGCTTCAAATACGCCCTGATCAACACCGCTGAACCGAAAGTTGAACGCAACGCGGAAACCGGGAAACTGATCGACGCGACGATCTCGCCGCTCGAAACAGGCGAAGCTTCGACGTCGAGCCACTCCTACAGCCAGACGGAACAGACCGCCTGGGGTAACGGCACGGTCAGCGAAACGGTCAACTACGGCAAAGGCATCAAACTGGGCTGCACGTCATGCCACGACCAGCACGGGAACGGCAACTACCGCATCCTGCGGCCAATCCCCAACGAATCCGGCGCCGCGAGCGAAGTCGCCATCCCCGACGTCCAGACCAAAGACACCGAAGGAAAACCCACCGGGAACGAATACAAATACACGACGACCAACTACTGGCACTCGTGGGACACCAACGACAAGAATTTCAAATACAAGATCTCCGAATGGTGCACCCAGTGCCACTCCCGCTACCTCGCCGGCAGTGGCAGCTACAAAACCAACAGCGGCGACGCGGTCTTCACCTACCGTCACCGCAGCTCCTATACGCAGGAACAGTACGAAAACTACGAAAAAGAATCACCGGTCAAGGCACGGCCGAACTGCATCCAGTGCCACGTCTCGCACGGCTCCAACGCGAGCATGGGCACCTTCTCGCAGTCGGTCACCTGGCCCGACGGCAGTGCAGCCGGCTCCGACAGCCGCCTCCTGAGGCTGAACAACCGGGGGGTCTGCCAGACCTGCCACAACAAGTAACCGCCGACTTGGAGATCGCCCCCGACGGCCGCGAGGCCGTCGGGGGCGGTTCTCTTTTCCGGCTCCGACTTTCCGCAGTGGGAGTCAGGTGGCGTCGCAGGGACCGCACGCCTGACCTCCTCGCTTTCGACTCTAACTCACCGGCGTGACGCCATACCGCCCAGGCCGCATCCTGAGATATAGGCGCCGCTATACCGCCTGGGACATACGACGGATTTCGATAGGTGTCATTTCTACCCGAAACGTGTCATTCGACAGATTGCGCTCGAAACTGCACAAAGCTTTCATAGGGACACGATGACCAGCCAACCAAGGAACCGCACTCCCCATGCCAGTCTCGGTCTCACCTCCAAGGCGAGCGCCGAGGACGCGAAGAAAGCTCACGACGAGGTGGTCGGCTTCTTGGAAGGCGCACCGGAAGGCGTGCGGCGCTGGGCCCGCGACCAGATTGCCGCCGCGGACGACGCCTATGCCGCCATCACCGACCCGCCAAGGGCGCGCAAGGCCGGCGGCAACGTACGGCTGAGGCGGGCCGTGGCGGGCGTCGTGACCGTCGCCGCCGCCGTCGCGGTCGTCGTCGGCGTCTACGACTTGGGCGGCGGCAAGAGCGGTTCCTCCGGGTCGCAGGCGAGCGCCTCATCCGAAGGGCCGAGCCTCAGCCCGGGCGACCAGGCCCGCGTCGGCCAGCTGATGCGAAAGCTGAAAGACAACCCAAACGACGCCAAGACGCTCATCCAGATCGGCAACGTCTACTTCGGCGCCCGCCAGTTCAACGTGGCCGGCGGCTTCATGCAGCGAGCGCTGGCGGTCAAGCCGGATGACGTGAACGCCCGACTGGCGCTGGGCGCCTCGGAGTTCAACATGGGCGATGTCGCCGACGCGCGCCGGACATGGCAGCGGGTGCTCGCGACCGACCCGAAGAACGTCGAGGCCTACTACGACCTCGGCTTCCTCTACGTCAGCCAGAACCCCCCGGACATGGCGAACACGAGGAAGATGTGGGACAAGGTCGTCGAACTCGACCCCAACTCGCCCGTCGCGAAGTCGGTCTCCACCCACCTCGAGGGCCTCGAAAAAGCGGAAGCCGCGAAGACGGCGGCCGGCGCCGAAAGGTGACCCGGTGAACGAGGTCGGCATCCCGGTCGCCTTCCTCGCCGGGATCGTCTCGTTCGCCTCGCCCTGCTGCCTGCCGCTCGTCCCCGGCTACGTCAGCTACATGGTCGTCACCAATCCGGACGGCGGGGTGGCGCCCCGGCGCACCGCCTTCCTGCACGCGCTCTCCTTCGTGGTCGGCTTCACGATCGTCTTCATCGCGATCTGGGCCTCGGTCGGGCTGATCGGCTACCTCTTCCGCGATTACGTGGGGCTGCTGCGCGAGCTGGGCGGCGCGGTGCTCGTCTTCATGGGCCTCCATGTCGCCGGCCTGATCAGCGTCTCCGCCCTCTACCGCGAGAAGCGGCTGCCGATGGGCTCGAGCGGCGAGCCGGAAAGGGAGCGCAATCCCAGCTACGTCCGCTCGGCGATGCTCGGCGTCATCTTCTCGGCCGGCTGGACGCCCTGCATCGGCCCGATCCTGGGCGGCATCATCGGCCTCGCCTCGGTCAGCGCCAGCGTCGCCCAGGGCAGCTTCCTCCTCCTCGTCTACGCGCTCGGCCTCGGCGTTCCCTTCGTGCTCGTCGCGCTCGGTGCCACCGCGGTCAGCGACCGCCTCGGCTGGCTCCGGCGGCACCAGGCCGCGGTCGACGCGATCACCGGCGCGATGCTGGTCGCGATCGGCTTCCTGATGATCACCAACACCTTCGGGCGGCTCTCCGGGACGCTGCCCGTGGTCGAACTATGAGCGGGGGCCTGACCATGAGCGGAAGCCTCAACTGGGCGTATCGCAAGCTCACCTCGATGCGCTTCGCCCTCGTCCTGCTCTTCGTCTTCGCCCTGCTGACCCTTGCCGGCACCCTGCTCGTCCAGGTTCCGCCCGGCGTCAAGGACCATCCGGGCGCCTACGCCGAATGGCTCGACGAAATCCGCCCCAGATACGGGGGCTGGACCGACGTCCTCGACACGCTGGGCCTCTTCTCGGTCTTCTCCTCGATCTGGTTCAAGGGCACGCTGCTGCTGCTCTCGGCCAGCCTCGTCACCTGCTCTGTGCGGCGGACGCCGGGCCTCTGGCGGACGGCGACGAAGCCGCGGGTCGTGATGACGGAGGCGTTCTTCGAGCGGGCCCCCCATCGCGCCTCGTTCAGCACGGCGGGGGATCTCAACGCCGCGCTCGGCAGGCTGCGCAGCGCCCTCCGCAAGAACGGCTTCACCAGGGTCGTGGTCGAGCGGGACGGGGACGACGTCCACGTTTGCGCCGACCGCTTTCGCTGGGGCCCGTTCGGGCGGGTCGCCGTCCACCTCAGCTTCGTCGTCATCCTCGCCGGCGCGGTGCTCACGGCCACCGGCGGCTTCCGCGACGAAGCCTTCGCCGTCCCGGTCGGTGGCAAGAAGGAGGTCGGCCACGGGACCGGCATGGCGGTGGAAGCGAAGTCGTTCGCCGACTCCTACTACACGAGCGGCGAGCCGAGCGACTACGCGAGCCAGGTCGTCCTCTACAGGAACGGCGCCCCGGTGCATAAGCAGGAAATCCGCGTCAACCACCCGATGCGCTACGGCGGCGTCACCTTCTACCAGTCGTTCTTCGGCCCCAGCGTCGTGATGAAGGCGAAGGCGCCGGACGGCAGGGTCGTCTTCGACCAGGGCGTCCCGCTGCTCTACAGCTCCCAGGACGAAAAGCACAGCATCGGCCGCTTCATGCTGCCCAAGCAGGACCTGACCGTCTACGTCGTCTCGCCGCGCTCGGGCGAAGTCGACCCCCGCATCGGCGCCGGCCAGACGCAGCTCGAGATCTACCGGAGCAGCACCGACACGCCGGTCGGCATCAAGGTGCTCTCGCAGGGCCGGCAGGCGACGATCGGCGGCGTCGCCTTCACCTTCCTGCGCGAACGCGAGTTCACCGGCCTGATCGTCGCCCGCGACCCGGGCTCCACCCTGGTCTGGATCGGCGCGACGCTGCTCGTGCTGGGGCTCTTCGCCACCTTCTTCTTCCAGCACCGCCGGGTCAGGGCCGTGGTCCGCCGCGGCTCGGGTGGCAGCGAGATCGGCGTCGCCGCGATCGAGCGCCACCAGGAGGCCTTCGCCGGCCAGTTCGAGCGTCTCGTCGAAGAGATCCGGCGCGCCGTCGGCGGGGGCGCGCAAACCGAGATAGGAGGCAGGGCCAATGCTTAGGCTGTCGCATTACTTCGTCTTCACCGGCATCGTCGCGGTGGTCCTGGCGCTGTTCGGCTACGTGCTCGCGTTCGCGTCCGTCCGCGTCGCGCGTGCCCGGGTGCTCGCGGCCGAAGGCGTCGGCGAGGGCGGTGTGGAGGTCGACTTCGCCGAGGTGCCGCGGGGCGTCGCCGGCTTCGCGACGCTGACCACCTGGCTGGCGCTCGCCTTCCTCACCGCGGCGCTGGTCTGCCGCGCGATCGCCACCGGGCACGGGCCCTTCGCGAACATGTACGAGTTCTCGATCGCCTTTGCCTGGGGCGCGCTGGTCGTGCACGTCTACTTCATGCGCCGCTTCCGCCAGTGGGCCACGGCGACCATCGTGCTGCTGGTGGCACTGGGGATGCTGCTCTACGCCACCACCGTCCCCAGCGGGGCCGAGCCGCTTGTGCCGGCGCTCCAGAACAACCTGCTGCTGACCGTCCACGTCGCGGTTGCCGTCGTCGCCTACGGCGCCTTTGCGGTCGGCTTCGCCGCCGCGGTGCTCTACCTCGTCCAGTCCGGGAGCCTGAAGCGCTGGTTCCTGCCGAGGCCGCAGGTGCTCGACGAGCTCTCCTACAAGGCGACGCTGGTCGGCTTTCCGTTCCTGACGCTGACGATCGTGCTGGGGGCGGTCTGGGCCGACATCGCCTGGGGCAGGTACTGGAGCTGGGACCCCAAGGAGACCGCCTCGCTGGTCACCTGGATCGTCTGCGGCGCCTACCTGCACGCCCGCTCGGCCCGCGGCTGGCGCGGCCGGCGTGCCGCCCTGCTGCTGATGCTGGTCTTCGCGGCGACGCTCTTCACCTACTTCGGGAATCTCTTCTTCGGGGGGCTGCACAGCTATGGCAAAGTCAGCTAGCGAGGGGAAGGGACGCGGCCCCGGCCGCGGCAAGACGATCGCGGTCATGGGGGTGACCGCGGTGGCGATCCTCGCCGTCTCCTACATCGCCAACAAGCCCGCCTCGGGCGGCAGCTTCACCTCGGTCGTTCTCACTGGCGCCACCTCGTCGGGGCCGGCGCCGGAAATCGGCAAGCCGGCGCCGGACTTCACGGCGATGACCCTGGAAGGCGAAAAGGTCACGCTCAGCCAGCTGCGCGGCCACCCGGTCTGGCTGACCGTCGGGGCGTCGTGGTGCCAGCCCTGCCGGGCCGAGAGCCCCGACATCGAGGCGGCCTGGGAGAAGTACCGCCACACGGGCCTGAAGCTGGTCGCCGTCTTCATCCAGGACAACCGCGCCGACATCGAAAGCTTCGCGCAGCGGGCCGGTCTCACCTATCCCAAGATCGACGACTCCGACAGCGCGATCGCCTCGAGCTACCGGATCGTCGGCATCCCGTCCCACTTCTTCATAGACCGCTCCGGGGTCCTGCGCGAGATCAAGATCACCTCGCTCGACCCGGAAACGATGGCGGAAAGCCTTGCCGAGATCGGAGTTCACGGTGCCCGATCGTCCCGATGAGCGGGAGCCCACGCCGGCCGAGCCCGAGCGGGCGCCCTACGGCCGGCTCGGTCGCTTCCCGCGCCTGGCCGGCGCCGTCGAATTCGCCGGCCGCTATGTGCGGCCGCCGCGCAGCGCGCGCAGCTTCGTCGTCGCCCTGGTCGTGGTCGGCGGGCTCGGGTCGCTGACTGCGGCCGGCGGCCTGTTTGCGCAGAAATGGACCGAGACGGCCGGGTTCTGCTCGAAATGCCACACGATGAAGCCGGAGGCGAAGGCCTGGGCGCGGGGGATCCACCGCGACGTCGCCTGCGGCGAGTGCCACGTCGGGCCCGGCCTTGCCGGCCTCGTCAAAGCGAAAATGAACGGCGCCCTGCAGACGCTCGAGGTGCTGACCGACACCTACCCGGAACCGGTGCCGGAGCCCGACCACGCCAAGCTGCCGTCGCCGAAGGACACCTGCATGAAATGCCATGCGCTCGACGTGATCGCGGCGCCGGGCAGGCCGATGGACCTGGTGCTCAAACCGCGCTACCGCGAAGACAAGGCGAACACGCGCGAAACGGTGGCGGTGATGGTGCGCCCGGCAGGGCTCGGCGGCAAGCACAGCGTCGGTGCCCACTGGCACGTCCAGCAGAAGGTCGAATTCACGACGCCGAGCGAGGACGCGCAGAAGATCGACTGGGTCAAGGTCACCTACAAGGACGGCAGCGTCAAGGAATTCATCGCGCGCAAGAAGGTCACCGTCTCCAGCGACGTGCGGCCCGACGTCGAGCGCCTCAAGCGGAGCGAGGCGACGCGGCCGATGGACTGCATCACCTGCCACAACCGGATCGGCCACGAAATCCCCACCCCGGGGCAGGCGCTCGACGAATCGCTGTCGGCCGGCAGGATCAGCGCCTCGCTGCCCTACATCAAGCGCGAGGGCGTCGCCCGCCTCAGCAAGGAATACGACTCCGAAGGCGAAGCGGACAAGGCGCTCGAGGCGATCCGCGGCTGGTACGCGGCGAGGTACCCGCTGGTCGCGAGAAGGGAGCGGCGCCAGGTCAGCCGGGCCGTCGACCAGCTGAAGCTGCTCTACCCGCTGGTCGCGACCCCCGAAATGAAGTCGGTCGCCGCCGACTATCCCAACAACCTCGGCCACGAAGACGGGCCCGGCTGCTTCCGCTGCCACGACGGCGCCCACTACGAGGTCGGTCCGGGCGGTCGCCTCACCAACAAGGTGATCCCCTGGGAATGCACCACCTGCCACACCTTCCCGCAGGTCGGCAGGACGATCTCCAGCCTCTCGTTGCTCGGCCAGCCGGCCAACCACGAATCGAGGCTCTGGGTCTTCAACCACAAATACAGCGCCGAGCGGCTCGAACCGAACCCGACCAGCAGCTTCTGCTCGAACTGCCACGACTCCGGTGCCGCCAAGGTCAACCACGACGAAATGCTCTATCGCCATCCGCAGGCGATCGCCAAGGCGGGCATCGGGGCCTGCGCCTACTGCCACCAGGAGGCCTTCTGCTCGAGGTGCCACAAGAAGCCGGTCCTCGACGTGAAGGGATCCCACGTGCATAGCAAAGCCGACCTTTTGCACCTGGGGCAATGACGAACGCGACCCGGACAGCGCCGCAGGAGGAGTGGTTGTCGCTCGGCGAAGCCTGCGCGCTGGTGGGGGTCTCCCCAGCCACCCTGCGGCGCTGGAGCGACAACGGCGACGTCAGGGCGTTCACGACCCCGGGCGGCCACCGCCGCTTCGCCCGCTCGGCGATCCTCGACCTGCTGCCGGATCCCGACGGCGCGGGAGCGGAGCCGGTGGATGGCCGACCGTCCCCGGCCGCGAGCAATGGCGACGACCCGGTCCTCTCCCGCCTCCTCGTCCTCGCCACCCACGCGCGCCAGGTGCCGAGCCATACGCGCGAGGCCTTCGCCGCCGAGCTCGCCGCGGTCGAGATGGACGACGCGACGATCGTCCTTCACACCTGTCACCGGGTCGAGCTGTACGTCGTGCGCCGCGAGGGGGGCGGCCTGCCGCTGCCGGAGCCCCCGGAGGGGACGCGGCGGCTGGAGGGGATCGAGGCGGCCCGGCACCTCGTCGCCGTCGCCTGCGGGCTGGACAGCGCCGTGCTCGGCGAGAACCAGGTCCTCCATCAGGTTCGCGAGACGCTTACCCGGCGCCGCGCCGAGCACCCGCTCGACCCGGCCCTGGACCGGCTCTTCCAGATCGCGCTGCACGCTGGGCGGCGGGCCCGCAGCTGGCTGAGCGGCACGCGGCAGTCGCTGGCCGACGTCGCGCTGGAGCGGATCGCGCGACGAGTCGGAGCGCTGGAGGGTCGTCCGCTGCTGGTCGTCGGGGCAGGCGTCATGGGCCGTCTCGCGGTCAACGCCGCGGCTCGCCGCGGCGCGGAGGTGATCGTCACCAGTCGCACCGGGGCGCGGGCCGCCGCCCTCGCCCAGGAGGTGGGGGGGCGGATGGTCCCGTTCGAAGGGGACGACGTGCTGCCCGAGGCCGATGGCGCCCTCGTCGCGCTGATGGGCACCTGGCGGGTGGGCGAGCGGGACGCGCGGCGGCTGACCGGTGCCGGCACGGTCGTCGTCGACATGTCCTCGCCACCAGCCGTCGAGGAGCCGCTCCAGGAGATGCTGGGAGATCGCTTCGTCTCGACCGACGACCTCGCCTGGGAATCTGGCTTCGAGCCTCAGGGGAGGCTGCGCGAACGGCTCGAAGAGCTCGTCGCCGAGTCCAGCGACGGTTACCGGCGCTGGCTGCGCTCGCGCCACGCCCTGCCGGCGATCAAGGCGATCGGCGAGGCGACCGACGAGCAGCGCCGCACCGAGCTCGACTGGCTCTTCCGCCGCATGCCCGAGCTCGACGAGCGGGAGCGGTCGCTGATCGAGCAGATGAGCCACCGGCTCGTCGCGGACATCCTGCACGCGCCCCGCTCGGCGCTCAACTCGGACGATGGCGGCCGGCTCGCCGAGGCCGCCCGCGAGCTCTTCGGAACGTGAACGACATGAACGCAAAGGAGACGCCGATGCTTCGGACCCCCCCAAGAACCCGCCCAATCGCGGCCCTCGCCGCCACGCTACTCGTCGTGGCGATCGCCGGCTGCGGGGGGAGCTCCGGCTCGGCCTCCACCTCCCCGCCGGCCGCCGCCGAAACGACCACGCCCAAGCAGACGCGGACGGTCACCGTCTACGCCCACGAGCCGGCGCCCTCGCCGTCTCCCATCCACCTCAATGCCGGCCTCGAAGCGGGGACGCTCCCCGACAAGCCGGTCCTCGGCACGGTGCTCACCGACGAAGACTGCGAACCCGACGCGCGGGGCATCTCCCACTGCCGCAACGTCGTCCGGCTTCCCGACGGCAGCAAGGTCGTCCTCCGGCACCCTCACGCGATGATGGAAGTCGAATGCATGGAACCTGGTGAGAAGGTGCTGCTGCGCCGCGCTTAGCCGGCGGAGCCCGAGGTCTGACAGCGGCTCGTCCAGCTCGATCGCGACGGCGTCCGGCTCCGGGCGCGGGCGGCCCCCGGATCGGCTCGGGGGAAGCCGGTCAGGCGCGGAGGGCGGCGTCCACGATCGCGTCGTCCGCCATCCAGTTGGGCTCCGGCAAGAGCTGCAGGTACTTGGCGTCGCGCATCAGCTTCTCGACGCCGGTCTCGTGCATGTAGCCGGTGCCGCCGAAGACCTGGACCGCGTCGGTGGCGGTCGCCAGGGCCGCCTCGGTGGCGGCGACCTTGGCGGTGAGCGCGGCGGTCGGATCGAGCTCGGCGCCGCGCGGCTCGGGGGTGGAGGCGAGGCGCGCGCTCATCGCGGCGAGCATCCGCCGCACCGCGTCGTGCTCGACGATCGCCACGCCGCCCTGCATGCGCTCGCGCGCATACTCCAGCGCCACCTCATGCGCCCGGCGGGCGATGCCGCGGGCGATCGCCGCGCAGCCGGCCCGCAGCAGCGCCAGCGAGGCGGCGGTCACGGCGCCCGCCTCCTCGGAGGGCAGGGCGCCGTCGGCGGCGCCGGAGACGGCGACGCGGGCGCCGGCGGCGGCACGAAGGCCGAGCTGGAACTCGCACGGCTCGACGACCAGTCCCGGCGTGCCGGCATCCAGCGCCAGCACGGCGGGCTCG
>DASTHF010000169.1:0-5322 GCA_035605615.1 Solirubrobacterales bacterium | reverse complement strand
TCAATTAAAAATTGAAGGAGCTGCCGGGCTAAATCTGGGGCTCGTTTTCGCGTGCTGCCTGCTTGCCGGCCTCGATCTCGGCACCGAGGAAGGTGTCGAGCAGAGCCGCCGCCTGGGCCTCTGTGCCGGGGATCGCGCGCTCGAAGTGGTGGGCCGAGATGCGAAGCCTGTGGCGCATGTAGAGCCGATGCGCCGGTGCCCGGTCCATCGCGACGCCCGAGTCGAGGTGAAGCCCCTCGCAACGGAGGCGCGCGGCCTCCTCGGCCAGCCAGTCCATGAGTAGCTCGCCATATCCACGTCTACGCGCCGCAGGCAGGGTCGAGACATCATCGACGTAGAGATAGTGGCCCCAGGCCAGCGCATGAACCTCGCGAAACCCGGTGGCGGCCACTGCATCGGGCTGGTCTCCGTCGAAAACTCCGACGAGGCGGTATCCCGCCGGCCGCAACGAGTTGTCGATGAAATCGACGACGGCCGCAGCGGTGCCCCACCGTGGCCGCAACTCCAACATCGCCAGCGCGCCCCGCTCGGTTTCGTTCTCCGAGATCTCGCGAACCTCGATCACGCCCGGAACTTACCGAGGCTCACCAGGGGGTGCGACCGATTGCGGCGCGAGGGATGCACAGCCGTTCCTTTCAAGCACTCGATTGACGCGCTTCTCGGCCCACCTACTTGCGGGTGAGTGGGCCGAGAGGCGCGTCCCCGACAACATCTGTGCGCCAATCGTGCGCCAGTCAGACACGGAAATAGCCGGTTTCAACCGGAATCAGTCGGACGAGGAAGCGTCCTGAAAAGGCCGCTCAAACGGCTCTGGCAAACGGAATATCGCTTGCCAGAGCCAAAGGCGCCTACCGGAGTCGAACCGGTGTAAACGGCTTTGCAGGCCGCTGCGTAGCCACTCCGCCAAGGCGCCGAGGCGGGACGAAGCGTAGCGGGGAGCAGGCCGCGCCAACGGCGCGGGTCGCGGCGGTTAGTTGTTTGGGAGCGCTCGCCCGAGGAAGTCGAGCTGGTCGGCGACGGCCCGCTCGAAGCGGTCGCCGAAGTAGAGGTCGAAGTGGTCGCCCGGGTAGCTCCGCAGCTCGCCCTTCGGTGCGCGCTGGGAAGCGCGGACAGCAGGGGCGGGCGGCGTGATCGCGTCGCTTTCCGCGACCTGTACGAGCAGCGGGCAGCGGACCTGGGAGGCATGCCGGCCCGGCCGATACAGGGCCGTCGTCAGGAGAACGCGGGCCGCCACCTCGTTGCACCAGGGAAAGTCCGGGGGAAAGAGGGCTCGGCAGCCCTCTTCGGCACCTGATGCGGTCATCGCGGCCAGCTCTCCCGGCTGACCGACGATCGGCAGGTAATACGGCCGGCGTCTCGTCGCCGCCCGGGCCGCATCGCGGAGGCCGACGGCGGTCAGCCGCAGGGCGTCCCGCAGGCCGCTCGCCTTCGCCGTGGCCAGGCCGTCCATGAAGGGAACCTGGGAGATCGCGACCGCGATCCGCGGATCCTCGGCAGCGATTCGAAGGACGTGGCCGCCGGAGTAGGAGGTCCCCCAGAGGGCGATCCGCGCCGGGTCCACACCATCGAGCGAGCGGGCCGATGAGACGGCCGCCCTCCAGTCGGCGAGCTGCCGGCGGATCGAGATCAGCTGGCGCGGGTCGCCCGAGCTCGATCCGAAATGGCGGTAGTCGAAGACAAGCGCCGCGTGGCCGGCGGCCTGAAAGCGCTCCGCGTAGGCATCGAGCCGCGCCTCCCGAACGCCTCCGAAGCCGTGTGCGATGACGACGCAGGCGGCCCGCTCGTCAGGCGCCGGATAGAACCACGCCGCGCAGCGCTCGCCGCCAGAGTCGAAGCTCAGCTCCTGCCTCTCGACTGCCCTCGCAACCTCTCCGTCAGCACTTCTCGGTGCGCTCTCCACAGGCGAAACCCTATGGCCGTACAGCGGACGGCGCCCTGCTGCTCCAGAGCCTCGCCAAGGCCGGTACCGCTAGTGCTGCACTTGTGGTCTTCGGTGCTACACTCAAGGCATGCCGACCACCAAGCCCCGCTACACGATCACCGATACCGGCGAGATCAGCAAACAGCTCGACGAGGCGCAGCGCCATTGGCCCGACGTTCACGATCGCAAAGAGCTCTTGCTCCGCCTCGCCGCCGCCGGGCGGGACATGATCGAGCGCGAAGCAAGCGAGCGCGGCGCTGCGATCAAGGAGACCGCCGGGGCACTGACCGGCGTCTATCGGCCCGATGAGCTGAAACGACTCCGCGAAGACTGGCCGGCGTGATCGTCCTCGACGCGAGCGTGCTGATCGCTCACCTGGACGGCGGCGATCGACATCACACCGAGGCGCGGAACCTGCTCGAGACAAGCAGCGGAGAGCCGCTGGGCGCAAGCATGATCACGCTCGCCGAGACCCTTGTCTCCCCCGCTCGGGCGGATCGGCTCCCCGACGCCGAAGCGGCCTTGCGGCGATTGGGAGTCCGCGAGCTGGCGCTCGGCGATGACGCTCCCGCGCGATTGGCTCAACTTCGTGTCGACACCGGGCTGAAGATGCCGGACTGCTGCGTTCTGCTGGCGGCGCAGGAACATTCCGCCGCCGTTGCCAGCTTCGACGCTGGTCTGCTTGCCGCAGCGTGCAACTTAGGCCTGAAGACAGCCGGGTAGGGATCAAGGCGCACTTGGCCCCGGGAAAAAGCGGCTGAAGGGATTCGAACCCTCGACCTTCTGCATGGCAAGCAGACGCTCTAGCCAGCTGAGCTACAGCCGCGCGGTGGTGCATTTTAGCCTGGCGACGCCGGAACGGTTGGCGATGGTAGTAGTCCGCTCCTCGGAGCCGCCCAAGATGCGCCTTTTCCCCTTCAGCCTCGGTCGCACCCAAACGATGATCGGTGCCCTCACGCTGCTCACGGCAGCGCTGATGCTGTCCTTCGACGGGACGCGGGACGGCGACCTCTACCTCCAGCTCGCCAGCGGCCGCTTCATCGCTACGCATGGCCTCTCCGCGGTCGACCCCTTCCAGACGATCGCCCATGGCGAGCCGTGGCTGAACCAGCAGTGGCTGGCCGAGCTGCTCGTCTACCGAGTCGTCGGCTGGATCGGCATCACCGGCTTGACCATCGCCTACGCGGCGCTGCTTGCAATACCGATGGCGTTGCTGCTGTGGCTCTGCCGCCGCAAGGGAATCGCGATGATGCTCGCGCTGGCGGCGCTCTACTGCCCCGGGCTCTGGGTGATCGTCCATCCCCGCGCGGCCGGCTTTACCCTTTTCGCCTTCTCGCTGCTCGTCTCGATCGTCGTCGTCGCCTGGCTGCGCCCCCGCTCGCCGTCCCTCGCGACGCAGCGGCTGCGCTGGGCGGCGCCCGGAACCCTCCTCCTCTTCGCCCTCTGGGTGAACCTGCATGGCGGCTTCCTGGCGGGCCTGCTGCTGCTCGTCCTCATCGTCGCCGGGCTGGCTCTGGAGAGGCGCCTGGGCCTGCCCACCGCGCTCGGAGGACGCCGGATCCTGCTGCTGGCGCTGACCGCCGTGCTGGCGACGTTGACTGCGACGGTCGCCACTCCGCTGGGAGGCTCGATCTGGTCCTACCTGCTCAGCTTCCGCAACCCGGCGATCTCCCTCGCCAGCAGCGAGTGGCGGCCGGCGTTCCAATCGCCATTGGCGATCGCCTATCTCGCCGTCGCCGGTGCTTTCGCCGTCTGTCTGTGGTGGAAGAGTCGCCACTCGGGGGCGTTGACCCCGGCGCTAGTCACGGCCTGCTTCCTGCTTCTCGGACTGGTGGCGCTTCGCAACATCATCTTCGTCGGGCCGGCGATCGCACCGCTGATCGCCACCGCGGCCCCCGATCGGGAGATGCGGATTCCCCGATGGCTGATCGCCCTGGCGCTGGCGGCAGCGGCGCTCGTCGCGATGATCTGGATCACCACCGTCGGCCCGGCGCGAAACGAGCGCCTCCTCAGCCCACGGTTGGTCGAATACGCCCTCCGTCATCCACCGCGAAGCGGCCACATCGCCACCTACGCAGGTGTCGGCTCCTACATGCTCTGGCGCTCGCCGCGGGCTCCGGTCGAGCTGGACGGCTGGCTCGAACACTTCTCCGCCGCCGAGCTGCGTGGCACCTATGCCCTCCTAGACGGGCGCCTGACGAACCCGATGCCCTATGTCCGCCGTCTGCGGATCGGGGCTGTAATCGCCGATCGCCATCGAGCGATAGAGGCTTTGCGGATGCATGGCTTCGGGCTGGAGTTCAGGACGCCGGCAGGCGCCTATCTCGTCAGGCGGAGCGCAGCTCGGCGAGGAGGCCGTGGAGGTCGAGCGGCTCGGTGATCATTGCGACGCCCACGCCACTCGTCGGCCGCGGCCACTGCTCGCGGGGCCGATCCCAGTAGAGCTCGATGCCGTTGCCGTCGGGGTCGCTCAGGTAGAGGGCCTCGCTGACGCCGTGGTCGGAGGCTCCCTCGAGACGGGTGCCGGCCTCGCTGAGGCGTCGCAGGGCGTCGGCGAGAGCGCGACGGGTCGGGTAGCGGATCGCGACGTGGAAGAGGCCGGTGCTATGCCGCGGCGGCGGCTCCGCCCCCTTCGAGAACCAGGTGTTGAGCCCGATGTGGTGGTGATATCCGCCGGCCGAGACGAAGGCGACCTCGTCGCCCAGCCGCTGCTGCAGCTCGAAGCCGAGGACGTCGCAGTAGAAGGCCAGCGCCCGGTCTATGTCGGCAACCTTGAGGTGGACATGGCCGATGTCGACCCCGGGATCGATCGGCTCTGGGCTGCGGGCCGCCATCGGACGACCTTAACGCTCCGCACGGCCCGCGGGACGACCACGGCAAGAGCGCGCGCCTAGCCCGCGTCGAGCGCCTCGTTGACGAGGCGGTCCGCCTCCGCGTTCTGCTCACGCCGGACGTGGCGGATCGACCAGCGCTCGAAGCCGGCCAGGGCGCGCTTCGCCTCGGCGTGCAGCTCGCGCAGCGTCGCGTCCTTGACCTTGTACTCGCCCCGCACCTGGCGCACGATCAGCTCCGAGTCGCCGACCAGCTCCAGCTCGCTCGCCCCCAGCGCCGCCGCCAGCTCGATCCCGAGCAGCAGCGCCCGGTACTCGGCCACGTTGTTGGTCGCCCTGCCGATCCGTTCGCCGCGCTCCTCGATCATCTCCCCCCCGGCGCTCCGCACAACCGCCGCGATCGCCGCCGGCCCGGGGTTGCCGCGGGCGCCCCCGTCCACGTTGACGACCAGCCTCTCCACGCTCAGCCGACCGGCTCGCCGTCGCGGACGCCGGCCGTGGCGGGCGCCCCCAGTACCAGCCGCCCGCCCTCGCCGGCGCTCGCGTTCCACTGCCGCGCCGGGCCGTCCA
>DASTHF010000009.1:0-2102 GCA_035605615.1 Solirubrobacterales bacterium | reverse complement strand
AACTTCGAGCGCGAGCTGTGCGAGGGCGGCGCGGTGCTCGGCGCCGCCGTAATGACCTTCGGCGCGCTCTTCCGTACGGTGGCGACGGCGGCGGGCGCGCCGCCTGGCACCGAGCTGACCCCGGCGCAGCGGCTGGGGGCGGTGTCGGCCGCCGTCGCGGAGCGGCGCGATGAGCTCGGTCCCCTGCGGCACTCCGCCCGGCGCCCCGGCTTCGCCCGCGCCCTTGCGCGGCTGCTCGACGAGCTGCAGGGAGCAGGGCTGGGACCGGCCGACGTCGAGGCGAGCGCCGGCACGCTCGAGGGCTCCGCCTACCTCGGCGACGTCGCGAGGCTGTTCGCCGCCTACGCGGAGGTGCGCGACCGGCTCGGCCGGGTCGACGCTCACGGGATCGCCCGCGAGGCGATCGCCGCGCTGCGGCATTGCGGCGGCTTCTGGCGACGACCCGTCTTCCTCTACGGCTTCGACGACCTGACCCGTAACCAGCTCGACCTGATCGCGGCCCTCGCCGCGACGACCGAGGCGACGGTGGCGCTGCCATACGAGAAGGGGAACACGGCACTGGCGGCGCGCGCCCGGCTGTTGGAGAGCCTGCGTGCGATCGGCGGCGTCGCCGAGGTGGAAACGGACCCCGATCCCGATAACACCCCTGACGCTCCCCTGCTCTTCCACCTGGAGCGCAACTTCGGCGCGCCGCAGCCTCGGCGTCGGCGCCCCGACGGCAGCCTCACGATCCTCCGCTCGGCGGGCGGCCGAGGGGAGGCGGAGGCGATCGCCGCCGAGGTGGCGAAGCTGCTTCAGGCCGGCGAGCGGCTGGAGGAGATCGCGATCGTCGTCCGCGATCCCGCCCGGCGCGGCCCCCTGATCGCCTCGGTGCTGGAGTCCTACGGCGTGCCGGTCGCGCTCGAGGCCGAGGTCCCGGTCGCGAGGACGGCGGCCGGCGGCGGCCTGATCGCGCTGCTCGAGGCGCAGGCCGGCGCCGGCAGGGCGACCGACCTGCTGCGCTGGCTGCGCACCACCTCCGGCCTCCCCCCCGGCCTCGTCGACTCGTTCGAGCGCGCGCTGCGGCGCCGCCGCGTCAAGAGCGCCGCGGCGGCGATGGCGCTCTGGGAAGAGAAGTTTGGCGACCCTCCCCGCGCTCTGGCGCGGATCGAGAAGGTGGCGCGGCGGCCGGCCGAGCTGGCAAGGGAGGTGGCGCGGCTCGCCGCCTCGATGGCGGCGCGCGGCCCGGAGCTGGAGCAAGTGGCCGCGGCGGCGATCGCCAAGGCGCTGTCCGAGCGCGCCGAGCTCGACGGTCTGGCGCCGGCACCGCAGGCGCTCGCCCGGGCGCTGGCCGAGATCGAGGTGCGAGCCTGGAGCGGGCCGGCCGAGGGGCGGGTGCGGATCGCCGACCCATACCGCCTGCGCGCCGCCCGCTTCGACCACGTCTTCGTCGCCTCGCTCCAGGATGGCGAGTTCCCGCGCCGCGACAGTTTCGTCGACCCATTCCTCAACGAAGGCCAGCGTAGGGCGCTGGGGCTGCCACCCCGCCGCGACAGCGAGGCCGAGGAGCGCTACCTCTTCCACGCCTGCCTGGCGCTGCCCCGCAAGCGGCTCTTCCTCTCCTACCGCGACAGCGACGAGGACGGCGCCGCCGAGGCCCGCTCGCCACTGCTCGACGAGGTGCGGCGGCTGCTCGACCCGCCCCGCGAGGAACCGGGCGACGACCCGCTGGAGGCGGGGCTGACGCGCAGCCGCGAGCTGGCCCAGGTCGTCCACCGGGTCGCCGACGCGCCCTCGGAGACCGAGCTGGCGCGGGCGATCGCCGCCCACGGCTCCACCGCGGACGTCCCCTCCCTGCTCGGCCTCGCCACGCCCAGCGAGGCCGCCGCCGAGCGGGTCGCCGAGCGGCTCGCGCGGGCCCGCGCCGCGGAGGCCGCCAGCCGCGCCCCCGGCCCGCTCGCCAACCCCGCGGCGATCGAGGCGCTGGCTGCCGTCCCCGCCTACGGCGGCACGACCCTGGAGGGCTTCGACGTCTGCTCCTACCGCTGGTTCGTCTCGCACGAGCTGCGCCCTGAGTCGCTCGACCCCGACCCCGACCCGCTCGTCCAGGGCGGACTCATGCA
>DASTHF010000217.1:0-4666 GCA_035605615.1 Solirubrobacterales bacterium | reverse complement strand
GGAGCCGGAGGTCTTGGGGAAGCACTCGATCCCGAAGTGGGCGAACAGCTCGCGCAGCCGCAGGGCGACGCGGCAGCAGTCGAGCACGTCGGCCGGCGGGCCGGGGTCGAGGTCGAAGGCGAGCACGGTCGGCCGCTCCGGCGCCTTCGCCAGCGAGAGCGAGGGGTGCAGCTCGAGTGCCGCCAGCTGCGCCATCCAGACCAGCGTCGGCAGGTCCCCGCAGAGGCAGAAGTCGATGTCGCCGGCGCGCGGCCCGGCCAGCACGGTCGCCGTCTTCACCCAGTCGGGCCGATGCTTGGGACAGCGCTTCTCGAAGAAGGCGGCGTCGAGGTCGTCGACCCCCTCCGGGAAGCGGCGCAGGGTCAGCGCCCGCCCGGCCAGGTGCGGCAGCATCGCCGGGGCCACCTTGGCGTAGTAGTCGACCACCTCGCCCTTGGTGAAGCCGGCCTGCGGGTAGAGAACCTTGTCGAGGTTGGTGAGCGTCAGCTCACGGTCGTCGACCTCCACCTGGCGGCTCTCGCCCACTCAGGATCGGGCCTTGGAGCGCGAAGCCGAGGGTTTCTTGCCGGTCGCCGGGGCACGGAGTTTTTTTGCTGCTTCGGGGCGTTTGCCCTTGACCGCGGCGATGCTTTCCTCCAGCGCCGCCATCAGGTCGGGCGCCCTGGTCGGCGCGCGCTCTTCCGGCGACGGCGCCGTCAGCACCTCCTTGCCCTCCGCCTTGCGTTCGATCAGCGCCAGCAGCTCCTCGCGGTACTCGTCGCGGTAGATAGCCGGGTCGAAGTCGCGCGAGAGCGACTCGATCAGCTGCTCCGCCATCTCGACCTCGCGCTTGCCGACCTTCTGCTTCGCGTCCGAGGGAAGCACGTCCTCCAGCTCCGAGGGCGGCACCACTTCGTCGGCGAAGCGCATCGTGGTCAGGCTGAGCACGCCGTCGGTCGCCCGCAGCGCCGCCAGGTGCTCCTTGTTGCGGAAGACGAAGCGCGCGATCGCCACCTTGCCCGACTCCTCCATCGCCCGGGCCAACAGCGAGTAGGCCTTCTCGGCGCCCTCGGCGGGCCCCAGGTAATAGGGGCTGTCGAAGTAGATCGGGTCGATCTCGCCGAGGTCGACGAAGTCCTGCACCTCGATCGCCCGCGTCTTCTCCGGGTCTAGCGCGGCCAGCTCGTCCTTGCTCAGCGGCACGTAGCGGTCGGGCGAGACCTCGAAGGCCTTGACGATCTGCTCGTAGGGGACCTCCTCGTCGGTCCCCTCGGCGACCCGCCGGTGGCGGATGCGGGCGCCGTCGGACTCGCGGACCTCGCGCAGCGCGATGCCACGGCGCGCCACGGCGCTATAGAGCTTCACGGGCACGTTGAGGAGCCCGAAGCTGATCGAGCCGCTCCAGATCGCTCTCGCCATCAGCCGATCACCTACCCGGATTGTGCCGGTCCAGCGTTCCCCGCCCTGCCGCTTCGCGCCTGCGGGCGGCGTCTTGCGGGCGGTGCGGGATCATGCCCCGGTGCTGTTCGAGCTTCGCGACGTCAGCCTCGACCGCGGTGGCCGCCGCGTCCTCGACGCGGTCGATGCCGAGATCCCGGCCGGAGCGGCGGCGATCGTCGGCCCTTCGGGCAGCGGCAAGTCGACGCTGCTGCGGCTGCTCAACCGGCTCGCCGACCCCGACGCGGGAACGATCTCCTACCGCGGCCGGCCGCTGCCCGATTACGACCCGCTGGCCCTGCGGCGCGAGGTCTCGTTGGTGCCGCAGCTGCCGGCGCTGCTGGAGGGGACGGTCGAGTCGAATCTGCTCTACGCGGCGCGGCTCGCCGGCAGGGAGCCCGAGGTGGAGCGGTGCCTGCGCCTCGCCGGCCTCGCCGCCGCCTACGCCGGGCGCGACGTGTTGCGCCTCTCGGTCGGCGAGCAGCAGCGGGCGATGCTGGGGCGCGCTCTCGCCCAGCAGCCGCGCGTCCTCCTGCTCGACGAGCCGACCTCGGCTCTCGACGAGGCGGCCCGCGACGCGATCGAGGCGACCCTGGCCGAGCTGCGGCGCGAGCTCGACATCTCCGTCGTCCTGGTCAGCCACGACCCCGAGCAGGCGCGGAGGCTGAGCGACTGGGTGGTGCGGCTGGAGGAGGGGCGCGCGGTCGCCGCCGGGCCGCTGGAGACGGTGCTGGCATGACCGCCGCGATCCACGTCTCGCTCGGGCAGGTTGCGGCGAGCCTGGCGCTGGTGGTGCTTGCCGCCGCCGTCTCGCGCTGGCGCGGCGCCGACCTCGAGCGGGACATCGCGGTGGCGACGATCCGCTCCTTCGTCCAGCTGACCGCGATCGGCTACGCGATCAAGCTGATCTTCGAGGCAAACTCGATCTGGCTGGTGCTGGCGCTGCTCTCGATCATGGTCCTGTTCGGCGCGCTCACCGCCCGCGGCCGCGCCAAGAAGGTGCCGGGCGCGTTCTGGCCGCTGCTGATCGCCCTGGCGGCGGCGGGGGCGTCGACCCTTGGCCTGGTCGTCGCGCTCGGCGTCTTCGAAGCGACGGCCCGCTACCTGGTGCCGGTCGGCGGCATGGTGATCGGCAACGCGATGACCGCCTCGGCGGTGGCGCTGAACCGGCTCGGCGACGAGGTCGCCGATTCGCGCGCCCGGATCGAGGCGACGCTGGCGCTCGGCGCGACCGGCCAGGAAGCGGCGGCGCCGATCGTGCGCCGTGCCCTGCGCTCGGGGATGATCACGCTCGTCGACTCGACCAAGACGACCGGGCTGATCTTCTTCCCGGGCACGATGGTCGGGATGCTGCTGGCCGGCGCCAGCCCCGCCGACGCCGTTCGCCTCCAGCTGATCCTCCTCTACACGTTGCTGGGCAGCGTCGCGATCGCCGCCCTCGTCGCGACGACGCTCGCCCACCGCAACTTCTTCACCCCGGCCCAGCAGCTGCGGGAGCCGGAGGGCGAGGCGTTCGAGTCGGCGCCGGCCTGACGCCGCTCTCCTCGGCCTACACTCAATTCGGTGTCGCGCCAACAGCTCCTGACGCTGATCGCGGCGATCCTGGGCTCGACGGTCGTCTTCCTCGACTCGACCGTCGTCAACGTGGCCCTGCCGGCGATCGGCGGCGACCTCGACGCGGGGCTGGCGGGGCAGCAGTGGGTGGTGGAGGCATACCTGCTGACCCTGGTCTCGCTGCTCCTGGTCGGCGGCTCGCTCGGGGACCAGTTCGGCCGGCGTCGGATGTTCGTCGCCGGCCTGATCGGCTTCGGCGTCACCTCGGCGCTCTGCGCGATCGCTCCTTCGATCGAGTTCCTGATCGTCGGGCGCGCTCTGCAGGGGATCGCGGGAGCGCTGCTGGTGCCCGGGTCGCTGGCGATCGTCGCGGCGACGTTCGACGGCGCCGCCCGCGGCAAGGCCGTCGGCACCTGGACCGCCTGGACGGGGATCGCGACGGTGATCGGGCCGGCCGGCGGCGGTGCGCTGATCGGGGCGCTGTCGTGGCGGGCGATCTTCTGGGTCAACCTGCCGCTGATCGCGGTCACCGTCGCGCTCACCCTTCACTCGGTTCGAGAGAGCCGCGACAAGGAGGCCTTCCGCGGCATCGACTGGCTCGGCATCGGCCTCTCGGCCGCCGGCCTGGCCGGCCCGGTCTTCGCCCTGATCGAGCAGCCGACCCGCGGCTGGAGCGATCCCGTCGTCTGGGTCCCGATGATCGCCGGAGTCATCTGCTTCGCCCTCTTCGTCCTCTGGGAGGCACGCGCCCGGCATCCGATGCTCGAGCTGTCGCTGTTCAAGGTGCGCAACTTCGCCGTCGCCAACCTGACCACGCTCGCCGCCTACGCGGGCCTGATCGGCGGTCTCTTCTTCGTCGGCCTCTTCCTCCAACAGGTCGTGGGCTACTCGGCGCTGGAGGCGGGGTTGGCGACGACGCCCGTCTCGCTGATCCTCTTCCTCCTCTCGCCGCGCTGGGGCAAGCTCGCCTCGGGGGCCGGGCCGCGGCTGCCGATGAGCCTGGGGCCGATCGTCGGCGGCGTGGGCCTCATCATGCTGCTGCGCGTCGGCTCCGATCCGAGCTACGCCACCGACGTGCTGCCGGCGATCGTCGTCTTCGGCCTCGGCCTCTCCGCGACCGTCGCGCCGCTGACCGCGACCGTGCTCGACTCGGTCGAGGAGCGCCACGTCGGCATCGCCTCGGGTGTCAACAACGGCATCTCGCGGGTGGCGGGCCTGCTGGCGATAGCCGTCCTCGGCGCGGTGATCTCGGCCAAGTTCGGCGCCAGCGTCGGCGGCGTCGCCGGCTCCAACCCACTGACCGCGAGCGAGCCCGGCGCCTCCACGTCGGCCTTCCACCTCGGTGTCTTCATCGCCGGCCTGCTGATGATCCTCGGCGGGATCGTCGCCGGGGTCGGGGTCGAGAACCCGCGTCGCCGGGTCGCGGCGGTGCCGGCCGGAGGCGCCGCCGCGGCCGGCGAGTGCGGCCATAGCCCCAACGCCGATTGCGACTCCTCTCAGCTCCACCCAGCGCTCACGGGCGACACCACCTGAGTGGGCACCTGACATAGGCTCCGCCCGTGAGCGCCCCCATCATCTTCTCCGGCATCCAGCCGACCGGCCGCAAGCACCTCGGCAACTACATCGGGGCGATCCGCCAGTACGTCGAGGGGCAGGAGCGCGGCGATCCGGCGATCTACTGCATCGTCGACCTGCA
>DASTHF010000202.1:0-2538 GCA_035605615.1 Solirubrobacterales bacterium | reverse complement strand
GACGTTGACGACCGTGATGTCCAGCAGCAGCATGAACGTCGCGATCGTGATGAGGACGAGGGTCCACCACTTGCGCTCCATGCGCCCACAGCCTAGAGGGGCGCCCTCGCCGGCCTTCCCGCTCGCTCTAGACAGCCAAGTGACCGAACTTCTGGCGTATGCGGTGATAGAAGCTCGTGCCGGGAAGCTGGGCGAGCCGGCCGACCCCGTCGGCGAAGCGGACCTCCAGGCTCGCCCCCGGGCCGAGCTCGCCGACGTGCTCGCCGTCGACGGCGACGTCGACCGGCTCGCGGCCGGCCGCGTTGCCGACGCTGAGCACGTCGTCCGGCGCGACGACGAGGGCGCGCGCGGTCAGCGAGTGGGGCGAGATGTAGGAGACGACGTACCCCTCGACCCCCCAGGCGAGGATCGGGCCGCCGTTGGCGAGGTTGTAGCCGGTCGAGCCGGCGGGCGTGGCGGCGACGAGGCCGTCGCAGCGCACATTGCCCACCTCCTCGCCGCCGATCCCGTAGCTGAGCTCGGCGACGCGCCCGTGTGGGCGGCGCACGAAGCCGACGTCATTGAGGCCGACCCGGCGGCGGCCATTCACCTCCACCTCCAGGCCCGGCAGCTGCATCACCTCGGTTTCGCCGGCGAGGGCGCGGCGGATGCCCTCGGCGGCGCCGTCGCGCTCGACCGCCGCCAGGAAGCCGACCGTGCCGAAGTTGACCCCGAAGACTGGGACGTCCGTGTGGGCGAAGTGACGCAGCGCGTAGAGGATCGAGCCGTCGCCGCCCAGGACGATGCAGAGATCGAGCTGACGCGGCAGCGAGTCGACCGCCTCGATCGTCGCCGCGGCGGCCCTGCCGTGCTTCGCTGCCTCGTCCGCGGTCGCGATCAGGCTCCATCCGGCGCTCTCGGCTGCCGCGGCCACGACCGAGACCGCATCCGTCGTCGCCGGCGGATGCGAATGGGTGATCAGGCCCGCGACCTTGTCAGCCATGGTCCCCCCGGGGCGACTTTCCATCGCATGACGGGAGAGTGCCCCGCCTCACGGCTCCACCTCGCGGATCGCCGCCTCGAGGTCGGCGACCGCCTCCCCTGCTCCCCCGCACCAGACGAAGGTCTCGCGGTTGCCCTTCGGACCGGGCAGCCCGGAGGAGGCGAAGCCCCTGACCGGCAGGCCGAGCCCGCGGGCGGCTAGCGCCGCGGAGAGGATCGCCTCGCGGCGATCGGCGGCGTCGCGGACGACGCCCCGGCGGACCCGCTCGCGGCCCAGCTCGAACTGGGGCTTGACCAGCGCCAGGACCTCGCCGCCCGGCGCCAGGCAGCGGACGACCGCGGGCAGGACCTTGGTGAGCGAGATGAAGGAGACGTCGACCGTCGCCAGCCGCGGCGCGAAGGGCAGGTCGGCGGGGTCGAGCTCCCGCGCGTTGCGCCGCTCGAGGACGACGACGCGGGGATCCTCGCGCAGCTTGAGGTGGAGCTGGCCGAAACCGACGTCGACCGCGGCGACGTGGGCTGCGCCACGCTGCAGCAGGCAGTCGGTGAAGCCGCCGGTCGAGGCGCCCACGTCGAGGCAGTCGCGGCCGGCGACATCGATGCCGAGCGCGTCGAGCGCGTTGTCGAGCTTGACGCCGCCGCGCGAGACGAAGCGCGGCCCGGCGTCGACGAGCAGCTCCGCCTCCGGCTCGACGAGCTGGCTGGGCCGCAGCGCGACCGGGCCGTCGCGTCCCAGCTGCACCTCCCCCGCCCGCACCGCCCCGGCCGCAGCGGAGCGCGAGGGGAACAGGCCCCTCTCGGCGAGGACGGCGTCGAGTCGCGCCTTCGGCATCGCCAGAGAACCGTATCCGCTGGGAGATGTTTAGACGATCCGTAGCAAGGGTTTACGAGGTCGTTAGAATTGGGTACTACGTTTCGCTAACCGGTTGAGGAGAGGTCGGGAAAGCGCTTCAGAGCTGGCTCTGTGACTCCCCTCACACACAAATCGCACATACGTTCGTAGGCTCTTTTCAAGGATTCGAGAGAGGGGACCGATAAGGCGCGAGCAGAGAGACTTCTTGGATGGGCCCGGCGCCGCCCACATGGCGCTGTCGAACCCCAATCGACACCGCTCCGCGGCTCAAGAGGGCCCACCTACCTCTCACGGATCCACATATATAGAGATACATATCTCTCCTCCCTGTAGTAACCCCAGAAACGCCTCGCCTCCCCGGCGGGGCGTTTTCTGTTGGGAAGGGCTTCAGCAAGCCGAACGCAACGGCAACGGCTGGAACCTGTGGAGCAGCGGCCGCCAGCGACGCCGGACATCACCTCGTCAGCTGCGACGAACGAGATCTGGTCTCGAAGGGCCTTGCGGCTCTCCCTGCGAGTGTGCGATCGAGGTAGAGCGCGGGCTTGCGGCCGGAGCGGGAAAGCGCGGGGGGCGAGGCCAGGCGCTCCCTACCATTAGTCGAGTCTCATGCAGCGTTTAGGTAGGTCCCCTACCTTGACGAGACGGACCGCTCCCAGGAGGAACCCGATTGACGTTCCTGCGACGCATCTCCACCCGCCGGCTCC
>DASTHF010000200.1:0-7081 GCA_035605615.1 Solirubrobacterales bacterium | reverse complement strand
GCGAGAAGATCGACATCATCCCCTTCAACGAGGAGCCGGCCCGCTTCGTCGCCAAGGCGCTCTCGCCGGCACGGGTGCGCGAGGTGATCGTCGACGACGCGGAGCGGCAGGCGACCGTGATCGTTCCCGACGATCAGCTCTCGCTGGCGATCGGCCGCGATGGCCAGAACGCGCGCCTCGCGGCGCGGCTGACCGGCTGGCGCGTCGACATCAAATCCGAGACCGAGTTCGCCTCCGAAGACCAAGAGGTCGAGTACGAGGGCGAAGAGGCCTCCGACGGCCACTGCATGGCAGTGCTGGCGACCGGGCGCCGCTGCCCGAACGCCGCGGTCGGCGACTCCTCCTACTGCGGCCTTCCCCAGCATCAGGCGCTGAACCGCTTCGACACGAATCAGCTCGCCGTGCTGGTGCCGCTCTCCGAGGCGGAGGTCGCGATCCTCGCCGACCCCGGTGCCGACCGCGGTCAGGTCGAAGAGATCGTCGAGAAGGCCGAAACCGCCTTCGAGGAGGAGGCTACGGCCGAGGAGGCTGAGCTGGAGGTCGCCGTGGAGGCTGAGGAAGGGGCCGTGGCAGAGGGCCCGGCGGAAGAGATCTCCGAGGAAGCGCAGCCCGCCGACAAGGGATACGAGGAGCCGGCCGATGAAACCCTGGCCGAGCAGCAGATCGAGGAGGCGGAGCAGGCGTAGTGGCCAAGAAGCGGATTCACGAGATCGCCAAAGAGCGGGGATTGAGCAGCAAGGAGTTGCTCGAAGCGCTCAAAGCCGCCGGAGTCGATGCGAAGGCGGCTGCCTCCAGCGTCGACGAGGCAGAGGCGTTGAAGGCGCTCTCCGCGGCGAAGGGAGACGGCGGCGCAGCGGCCGCCACTGCCACCAAGCCAAAGCCCCAGCCTGCCGCGGCCGAACCGAAAAGATCCCCGGCGCCGCCCAAACCCCAGGCCAAACCCGGCGCGGGCAAAAAACGCCGCGTCGTGATCGACTCGCAGGCCGCCCGCCGCGACCAGATGAGCGCGCCGCCGCCGCAGCGCCCGCCGCGCCGCCGGGGCGGGCGCCGCCGCCGGCCGCTGCTCGAGGAGCCGCCGGTCAGGACCGAGGCGCCGCCCGAGCCGGAGGCGACCAAGGTCCAGTCCGGCGCCACGGTGCGTGAGGTGGGCGAGCTGCTCGGCCTAGGGAGCGCCGAGGTGATCAAGAAGCTGATGACGATGGGCGAGATGGCGACGCTCACACAGACCCTCTCCGACGACTCGATCAAGGCGATCGCCGAGGAGTACGACCGCAAGATCGAGATCGTCACCGCGGCGGAGGAGCAGCCCGAGGCGCCCGAGTTCGAGGACGCCGAGGAGAGCCTGGCCGACCGGCCGCCGGTCGTCACGATCATGGGCCACGTCGACCACGGCAAGACCTCGCTGCTCGACGCGATCCGCGAGACCGAGGTTGCGGCGGGCGAGGCCGGCGGCATCACCCAGCACATCGGCGCCTACCAGGTCCACCACGACGGCAGGACGATCACCTTCCTCGACACGCCCGGCCACGCCGCCTTCACGGCGATGCGGGCGCGCGGCGCCAAGGTCACCGACATCGCGGTGATCGTCGTCGCGGCCGACGACGGCGTCATGCCGCAGACCAAAGAGGCGATCGACCACGCCCGCGCCGCCGAGGTGCCGATCCTGATCGCGGTCAACAAGATCGACAAGGAGGGCGCGCAGCCGGAGCGGGTCCGCAACGAGCTCGCCGCCGACGGGCTGATGCCGGAGGACTGGGGAGGAGAGACGGTCTACTGCGACGTCTCCGCCAAGACCCGCGAGGGGCTCGACAACCTGCTCGACATGATCCTGCTCGTCTCCGAGCTGGAGGAGCTGGGCGCCAACCCCGACGCGCCGGCCTCCGGCACGGTGATCGAGTCGCAGCTCGACCCCGGCCGCGGCCCCGTGGTCAGCATCCTCGTTCAGCGCGGCACGCTGCGGGTGGGCGACGCCCTCGTTGCCGGCCCGCGCTGGGGTCGCGTGCGCGCCATGCACGACTTCACCGGCGACCGCGTCGAGCAGGCGCTGCCCGGGATGCCGGTCGAGGTGCTCGGTTTCGACGGAGTCTGCGAGGCGGGCGAGTTCGTGCGCGGGGTCGAGAACGACCGCCGCGCCCGCCAGCTCGCCCAGGAGCGCGAGCACCGGCTAAAAACCGAGGCCCTGGCCCGTCGCCAGGCGCGCAAGGTCAGCCTCGAGGAGGTCTTCTCGCGCGCCCAGGAGGGCGATATCAAGGAGCTCAACATCGTCCTCAAGGCCGACGTGGCCGGCTCCCTGGAGGCGCTCCAGGACGAGATCGCCAAGGTGCCGCAGGAGCGGGTCGCGATCGACGTCATCCACTCCCAAACGGGCGGCATCAACGAGTCCGACGTGATGCTCGCCGCGGCCTCCGACGCGATCATCATCGGCTTCAACGTCCGCCCGCTCGCCGATGCCCGCCGCGCCGCCGAGCGCGAGGGCGTCGACGTCCGCACCTACTCGGTCATCTACAAAGTCACCGAGGACCTGCGCAACGCGATGGAGGGGATGCTGGAGGCGGTCGAGGTCGAGGAGACGCTCGGCGAGGTCGAGGTAAAGCAGACCTTCAAAGCCTCCAAGGTCGGCCGCATCGCCGGCTGCGTCGTCTCGGAGGGCAGAGTCAGCCGCGACGCCAGCGTCCGCCTGGTCCGCGAAGGCACGGTCATCTGGGAGGGCCGACTCGCCTCGCTGCGCCGCTTCAAAGACGACGTGCAGGAAGTCGAGCAGGGCCAGGAGTGCGGCATCGTGCTCGAGGGCTACGCCGACGTCAAGGAGGGCGACGTGCTCGAGCTCTACAAGACGAAACAGGTCGAGCAGACCCTGGAGTAGGATGGCCGCGCCTCGCATGCGCCGCGTGAACGAGGTGCTGCGAGAGGTGATCGGCGCAGCGATCTCCTCCGATCTGAGCGATCCTCGGATCGGATTCGTGACCGTGACATCGGTTGAGACAAGCCCCGACCTCCGCACCGCCAAGGTGTTCGTCAGCGTCCTCGGCGACGAGGAGGCGCGCGAGGAGACGCTGGCGGCGCTGCGCTCCTCGCATGGTGTGCTGCAGTCTCGGATCGCCGCCGAGACGCGGATGAAGCGGACCCCGACCCTCTCCTTCCGCTACGACCCGACGGTCGAGCGGGGGATGCGGATCTCCCGCCTGCTGGAGGAGGAACGGTGATGGACGCGACCGGGCTTGCCACGACCGGCATCGAGCGGGCGGCGGCCGAGTTCCGCGCCCGCGACCGTTTCCTGCTCACCGCCCACGAGGGGCCGGACGGCGACGCGCTCGGCTCGCTGCTCGGCCTTCATCACCTGCTCACCCAGCTCGGCAAGGACTCGGTGATGTTCCTCGCCGCCAAGGAGTTTCCGCTGCCGATCGAGTACCGCTTCCTGCCCCTGGAGGAGGTCTTCCACGAGCAGCCCGCCGACATGGCGGACCGCACGATCGTCTTCCTCGACTGCGGCAACGTCGACCGCATGCCGGTCGACTTCCTCACCGCGGGCGACAACTTCGTCATCAACGTCGACCACCACCACGACAACACGCTGTTCGGCGGCCTCAACCTGGTCGACGTCGAAGCCTCCTGCACCGCCGAGATCGTCTACGAGCTGGCCGGCGCGCTGGGGGCGACGATCACCCCGGAGATTGCCGCCGCGCTCTACGTCGGGCTCGTCACCGACACCGGCAAGTTCATGTACGAGAACACGAACGCCGGCACCCACCGGATCGCCGCCGAGCTGATCGAGGCAGGCGTCGCCGTCGACGAGACCTACCGGCGCCTCTACGAGCACGTGCCGATCGAGAAGCTGCGGCTCCTCTCGCGTGCCCTGGACGGGATCGAGCACCACTGCGACGGGGCGCTCGTGCTCGCCTACATCACGGCGGCGGACTACGCGGCGAGCGGCGCCGGCGAGGAGATGACTGAGGGGATCATCGACCACCTGCGCTCGGTCGAGGGCGCCAGGGTGGCGGCGCTGATCCGAGACCGCGACCGCGGCCACGAGGCCCGCAAGGTGAGCCTGCGCTCAAGCGGCGGCGACGTCGACGTCTCGGCGATCGCCCGCAAGAACGGCGGCGGCGGCCACAAGCGCGCCGCCGGCTTCTCCACCGACCTGGAGATCGACGCGCTGGTCGACTTCCTCTGCGGCGAGGTCGCCGCGCAGCTGGGCACCTGACCGTGGCCGGCCGGGCCGGGGGCGCGGTGCTGCTCTGCGACAAGCCGGCGGGGGTGACCTCGCACGACGTCGTCCTGCGGGTGCGGCGCGAGCGCCGCTGCAAGGCCGGTCACGCCGGCACCCTCGACCCGTTTGCGACCGGTCTGCTGCTGGTCCTGCTGGACGGGGCGACGCGGCTGCAGCGCTTCCTGACCGGCCTGCCAAAGATCTACGTGGCGAGGGCGCGACTCGGCTGGCGCTCCTCGACCGGCGACCCCGACGGCGAGCTGACCGAGACCGGCCGTCTCCCGGAGTCGCTGGAGCTGCCGACCGGCGCCGTGCGCCAGCGCGTGCCGATGACCTCGGCGGTGCGGGTGGGGGGTGAGCGCCTCTACCGCAAGGCGCACCGCGGCGAGGTGGTGGAGACGCCGGAGCGCGAGGTCGAGGTGCATCGCGCCGAGTTGCTGCAGCATGACGCGGAGAGCGCCGTCTACGAGATCGAATGCTCGGCGGGGACCTACGTCCGCACCCTGGTCGAGACGCTCGGCGACGCCTACTGCGCCGAGCTGCGCCGCACCGCGATCGGCCCCTTCCGAGTCGAGGACGCCGGTCAGGAGCTCGGCCTCGAGCGGGTCGTCGAGCTGGTCCCGGCCATGGCGGAGGCCCTCCGATGAGCTTCGGGTGGCCCTTATGTGCCCCACGGACACATAAAGCGCACCGGAGGGCTTGGAGATGAGCGTGGAGGTGACCTGGCTGCCAGATGCCACGCCGCGGCCGCGGCACGTCGCGATCGGCACCTTCGACGGCGTCCACCGCGGACACCAGGCGGTGATCGACGACGCCGACACCGTCCTCACCTTCGAGCCGCACCCGCTCTCGATCCTCAACCCGGCGGCGCTGCCGAAGCTGATCATGAGCTTCGCGCTGAAGCGCGACGTGATCGATGGGCTGGGGGTGCGCGAGCTCGTCGTCATCCCCTTCGACGAGGAGTTCTCCCACGTCTCGGCCGAGGACTTCGTCGAGCGCATCCTGATCGAGCGGCTGGGGGCCGAGCGCGTCTCGGTAGGCGAGAACTTCCGCTTCGGCGCCAAGGCGCGCGGCGACGCGGCGATGCTCGCCTCGCGGCCGGAGTTCGAGACGCGCGTCGTGCCGCTGGTCGAGGTCGACGGCGAGACGGTCTCCTCGACCCGGATCCGAGCCCTGATCGCGGCCGGCGAGGTGGAGGCCGCGCGCCGCTGTCTCGGCGCCCCGCCGATGATCGAGGCCGCCGTCGTGGGTGGGGACCGCCGCGGCCGCGAGCTCGGCTTCCCGACCGCCAACATCGTTCCCGACGACCGCCTCGCGATCCCCGGCCACGGCGTCTACGCGGCCTTCGCCGGGGGCGCCCCCGCTGCGGTCAGCGTCGGCGTGCGGCCCACCTTCGACACCGGCCGAGGCGTGCTGATCGAGACCTACCTGATCGACCGCGACGAGGATCTCTACGGCAGGACGCTGCGGGTCGCCTTCGTCAAGCGGCTGCGCGGCGAGCGCCGCTTCGCCGCGGTCGAGGAGCTGATCGCCCAGATGCGCATCGACGTCGATGATGCGAAGCGGGTCTGTGCTAGCTTCACCGGCCCATGAGCGCGGAGCGAACCCGCATCCATATCTGATTCTGTGCGGGTGAGCGAAGCGCGAACTTGATCTATGAGCCTCACGAAAGAAAAGAAGAGCGAGCTGATCGGCAAGTACGGTCGTTCCGACGGCGACACCGGCTCGGCCGAGGTGCAGGTCGCGCTGATGACCGAGCGGATCAACGAGCTCACCGAGCACCTGCGCGAGCACGGCAAGGACCATCACTCGCGCCGCGGCCTGCTGATGCTGGTCGGCAAGCGCCGCCGCATGCTGCGCTACCTCGAACGCAACGACCTCGAGCGCTACCGCTCCCTGGTCGCCGAGCTCGGCCTGCGCCGCTAGCCTTTCCCGCCGAACGCGCCGGTCGCCCTGTACTCTCCCTCGGGACAGAGAACGAGAGTTCTGAATGCAATGAGCCGCCATCCGGGCGGCTGGAGGTAAAAACCTGATGAGCATGTTTGACGTAAGCCGCGTCTCGGTGGATGTCGGCGATGGCCAGATCTCCTTCGAGACGGGGAAGCTCGCCCGCCAGGCGAGCGGCGCCGTCGTCGTCCAGTCGGGCGACACTATGGTCCTCTGCACCGCGACGATGGGCAATCTGCGCGACGTGGACTTCCTGCCGCTCACCGTCGACGTCGAGGAGCGCATGTACGCGGCGGGCAAGATCCCGGGCTCGTTCTTCCGCCGCGAGGGCCGCGCCGGCGAGAAGGCGACGCTGACCGCGCGCATGATCGACCGCCCGATCCGCCCCCTCTTCCCGAAGGGCTGGCACTACGAGACGCAGATCGTCGCCACGCCCCTCTCCGTGGACCACGTCCACCCCTACGACATCCTCGCCATGAACGGCGCCTCGGCAGCGCTGGCCATCTCCCCGGTCCCCGTCGCCCATCACGTCGGCGCCGTGCGGATCGGCAAGCTGGAGGGCGACTTCGTCGTCAACCCGCCCGAGGAGTGCCTCGAGGAGCTGGAGATGGACCTGATCGTCGCCGGCACCGACGAGGCGATCCTGATGGTCGAGGCGGGTGCGGACGGCGTCACCGAGGCGGAGATCCTCGACGCGCTCGACATCGCCCATGCCGAGATCAAGAAGCTGTGCGCGCTCCAGCGCGAGCTGGCCGAGCGGGCCGGCAAGGAGAAGAAAGCCTTCGAGGCGATCCGCGTCGACGAGCAGCTGCTTGGCGAGATCCGCGCCTCCCACGGGGGGGAGCTCGACGCAGCCACCCAGGTCGAGGACAAGCTCGACCGCCAGGAGGCCACCAAGGCGGTCGAGGCCGCCGTGCTCGAGCGCTA
>DASTHF010000193.1:0-13571 GCA_035605615.1 Solirubrobacterales bacterium | reverse complement strand
GACCTCGATCCGCCGCGCCGGCGCCGACGCGATCGTCACCTATTACGCGAAGGAGGCGGCAGCGTGGCTGTAGCCAAGTCGAAGGCCCGATCCCGCAAGGACGGCGCCGCGGTGCCGCTCGACGCGGCCGACAAGCGGCTGATGAACCTGCTCCAGGGGAGCTTCCCACTCGATCCGGAGCCATTCGCGGCGATCGCCGGCGCGGCGGAGATGGAGCTGGACGACGTCCTCGCCCGCACGCGGCGCCTGCTCGAGGCGCGGATCATCCGCGAGATCACGCCGATCTACGACACGCGGGCGCTCGGCTACGAGTCGATGCTGGTCGCCGCCAAGGTCGACGCCGAGCACCCGCACCGCCCGGCGGCGATCATCAACGCCCACCCCGGCGTCTCCCACAACTACCTGCGCACGCACGACTTCAACCTCTGGTTCACGATCGCCGTACCGCCCGACTCGGAGCTGGGGCTGGACGGGACGATCGACGCGCTGATCCGTGAGACCGGCGCCGAGTCGATGCGCAAGCTGCCGACCCTGACCCTCTTCAAGATCAACCTCAACCTGGAGATGGAGAAGGGGACCGAGGCGCTGGCCTCGGCGGCCGAGGCGGCGCCGCCCCGGGAGGTCGAGCCGCAGCCCTACGACGACTTCGACATCGCCGCGATCCGCGCCACGCAGGGGCCGATGGAGGCGATCCCGCGTCCCTTCGACGCGGCGGCGGACGAGCTGGGGATCCCCGTCGAGGAGCTGCTCGACCACCTGCGCGGCATGGTCGACCGCAAGCTGCTGCGCCGCGTCGCCGCCCTCCTCCATCACCGCCGCGCCGGCTTCTCGGCGAACGGGATGGGGGTGTGGCGGGTGCCTGAGGAGGAGATCCTCGAGACGGGCAAGCGGATGGCCGCCTTCCGCGGCATCTCCCACTGCTACCAGCGGCCCACCTACGAGGACTGGCCCTACAACATCTTCACGATGGCGCACGGCCGCTCCAAGGAGGAGTGCGACGCGATCCTCGACTCGATCGCGGCCGAGTGCGGGGTCGCCCCGGAGGATCGCGCTGTCCTCTACTCCTCGACCGAGTACAAGAAGATCCGCCTGAGGTACTTCACTGACGATTACTCGCGCTGGGAGCGCGAGCACTCGTCCTAGAGGCGACCCGCCCCCCTCGCGGGAATCGATGATGGACGCTCGCTCTCGCGATCTGAACCACACACCTTCATCCGCTGAGCTGTATGAGCGAGCAGTCCGCGTGCTGCCCGGGGGGGTGAACTCGCCGGTGCGGGCGATGCGGCAGATCGACCGCGAGCCGATCTTCGTCGAGCGCGGCGAGGGCTGCGAGCTGATCGACGTTGACGGCAACCGCTACGTCGACTGGGTCTGCTCGTGGGGCCCGTTGATCCTCGGTCACGCCGAGCCGGGCGTCGTCGAGGCGGTCCGCGAGGCGGCGGGGCGGGGGACGAGCTACGGCGCCGCGACCGCGATCGAGATCGAGCTGGCCGAGGAGGTGGCGGCCCGCATCCCCTCGGTGGAGATGGTGCGGATGACCAGCTCCGGCACCGAGGCGGCGATGAGCGCCGTGCGCCTCGCCCGCGCCCTGACCGGCCGCGACGTCGTCGTCAAGTTCGCCGGCGCCTACCACGGCCACTCCGACGGCCTCCTCGCCGAGGCCGGCTCGGGGCTGGCGACGCTGGCGATCCCGGCGACGCCGGGGGTGACCGCGGCGCAGGCGGCGAACACCGTGGTCGTGCCCTGGAACGACCGCGAGGCGCTCGCGCGGGCGCTTGCCGAGCACTCCGTCGCGGCGCTGATCGCCGAGCCGCTGCCGGCCAACATGGGGGTCGTCCCCGCCGAGGACGGCTTCCTCGATTTCCTGCGGGCCGCGACGATCGACGCCGGCGCGCTGCTGATCTTCGACGAGGTGATCAGCGGCTTCCGCGTCGCCCGCGGCGGCGCCCAGGAGCTCTACGGGGTCGAACCCGATCTGACCGTGATGGGCAAGGTGCTGGGAGGCGGCCTGCCCGCCGCCGCCTTCGGCGGCTCGCGCGCGGCGCTGGAGCGGATCGCTCCGGCCGGCGACGTCTACCAGGCCGGCACGCTCTCCGGCAACCCGCTGGCGATGGCGGCCGGTCTGGCGACGCTGTGCCGCCTCGACGCCGCCGCCTATGAGCGGCTCGGGGCGCTCACCGACCGCCTCGCCGCCGGCCTCGCCGAGCTGGCGGCGGGCCGGGCGCTCCAGGTCGCCGCCGCGCCGGGCCTGCTGACGCTCTTCTTCAGCGCCGAGCCGGTCACCGACTTCGCCGCCGCGGCGGCCTGCGACCTCGAGGCGCACGCCCGCTTCTGCCGCGCCATGCTGGAGCGGAGGGTCTACCCGCCGCCCTCCCAGTTCGAGGCCTGGTTCGTCTCGCTCGCCCACGACGAGGCCGCCGTCGACCGCACCCTCGAGGCCGCCGCCGAGTCCCTCGACGTCGCCCTCTCGTGAGCGCCCCGATCGTCACGGCGATCGCCGATCCGTTCGACGCGCTCCAGGCCCTGGCCGACCGCCTGCGCGCGGAGGAGACGCCGATCTCGGCCTACGTCGTCGACCCCACCGAGGAGCCGGTCTACGGCCCGCTCGCCGCATCCGGGCCGCGCGCCGCGGCGGCGCCGGGCGAGTACTCGCTGGTGGTCGAGGCGGTCCGCGAGGGCTACCTGCTCCACTACGGCGAGCCGCGCATCCTCGCCGGCCACGACCCGGACCTGGCGCTGCTCGCCGGCGACTACCTCTACGCGCTGGGGATCGAGCGCCTCGCCGCGCTCGGGGACGCCGAGGCGGTTGGCGCCCTCGCCGACCTGATCGGCCTCTGCGCGCGGCTCCACACGGAGGGCGAGGAGGGGGCCGTTCCGGACCTCTGGAGGAAGACCGCCGCCGCGATCGCGGGAAGCGCAGTGACAGAGGTGCGGGGATAAGTAAACTGCCCGCCTCTTTCGACCTGGCGAATCGTGGCGGACGAAGCAAACAAGACGAGCGCGAACGGGGCGCGGCCGCAGGACGGCCGGCCTGAGGCCGTCGCTCCCAAACCCCCCGGCTACTTCGAGGGCGAGTCGATGACCCGCCGTCGCGCCTTCACGATCGCCGCCCAGGGGATCGGCGGGCTGGCCGGCGCCGCCATCGTCCTGCCCGCGGTCGGCTTCGCCGTCGCGCCGATCTTCCACCGCGGCAAGGAGCGCTGGGAGGCAGTCGGGCCGGTCGGGGACTTCGTCGCCGACACCTACCGTCCGGTCGTCTTCACCGAAACGCCGGGCATCGGCGACGCCGGCAAGACCCTCGCCTACGTGCGCAAGGGGTCGAAGCAGCTCGGCGAGGACCCGAGCGCGATCGTCGCCGTCTCCAACCGCTGTGCCCACCTCGGCTGCCCCGTCCGCTTCGTCCCCGCCGCCGGCAACTTCATCTGCCCCTGCCACGGCGGCGTCTACGACTTCCAGGGGAAGCGGATCGGCGGCCCCCCGGTGCGGCCGCTCGACCACTTCCAGGCCCGCATCCGCAACGGCCAGGTCGAGCTGGGGCCGCGCTACAGCGTCACCTCGCAGCTCGAACCCGTGCGCGCCCGCGACCCGGGCGAGTTCACCGGCGGAATCTGGGAATACCTCTACCCGCCGCGCCCGTCCACCTTCCCGCCGCCGAGCAGCTGAGGCCCTAGCCCGAGATGAAGAAGAAGCTCGAGAGGCTCATTCCTCCCCCGTTGCGTCGCAAGCCGGCCAAGCCCGGCAGCAACACGACGCCGCCGCGCAGCGCCAAGGACGCGCCCGTCGACGTCCTTGCCTGGGTCGATCAGCGCACCGCGGCCACCGGCTTCCTCACCGGGATGCTCTACCGCAAGGTGCCGAAGGGGACCAACTGGTTCTACACGCTCGGCTCCGCGACCCTCTTCGCCTTCATCCTGCAGGCGACGACCGGCGTCTTCCTGGCGATGTTCTACACGCCCTCGCCGACCCAGGCCTACGCCTCGATCTCGCACATCAACAACGAAGTCTTCCTCGGCCAGCTGGTGCACGGCATGCACAAGTGGGGCTCGAGCGTGATGGTCATCCTCGTCTTCCTCCACATGGGCCGCACCTTCTTCTTCGGTGCCTACAAGTACCCGCGCGAGCTGAACTGGGTGATCGGCGTCGTGCTGCTGATCCTGACGATGACGATGGCCTTCACCGGCTACCTGCTGCCCTTCGACCAGCGTTCCTACTGGGCCTCGATAGTCGGCATCAACATCAACGGCACCGGACCGATCCTCGGCCCCTACCTGAGCGACTTCCTGCGCGCCGGCCCGGAGCTGGGGGCGACGACGCTGTCGCGCTTCTACTCGATCCACATGCTGCTCGTGCCCGGCGCGATCATCGCCCTGATCGGCGCCCACCTCTACCTGGTCGTCAAGCTCGGCACCACGGCGCCGCCCTGGGTGCGGGCGGCGCGGCCGAAGGGCGCCGCGCCGGTCGCGCCGCTCGACGCCGGCGGCAAAGGAGCCGTGCCGACGCGATGAAGCCGCTCGAGAAGCAGGCCTATCTGGAGGAGTACGAGCTGCTCAAGAAGAAGGGCAAGCCCTTCTTCCCCTACGCGGTGCTGAAGGACTCGACGATGGCGCTGATCGTCGTCGCGGTGATCATCACGATGTCGATCGTGCTCGGTGCCGAGCAGGGGCCGAAGGCGGACCCGACCTCGACCAGCTACGTGCCGCGGCCCGAGTGGTACTTCTTCTTCCTCTTCGAGGTGCTGCGCGTGATCAAGCCGCCGGAACTGGTCCCGATCGCGACGATCGGCATCCCGACGATCTGCATGGTGCTGCTGCTTCTGCTGCCCTTCTACGACCGCGGGCCGGAGCGCCACCCGGGCCGCCGCCCGATCGCCACCACCGCCGGCTGCCTGACGATCGTCGCGATGGCCTATCTCACCTTCCTCGGCGCCACCGGCGGCTCGCCGACGACGATCGAAATGGCGGTCCCCGCCCGCTACGAAGCCGGCAAGGAGGTCGTCGCCGGCTCCGGCTGCCTGGCCTGCCATAAACTGGGCGAGAACGGCAACAACGGGCCGGGCCCAGAACTGACGCATATCGGCGCCCGCATCCCACGCGCGGCGATCATCCGGTCGGTGCGGATCGGCCCGGGTATCATGCCCTCGTTCCGCGAACTGCCGCCCAAGAAGCTCAACGAGCTGGCCGATTTCCTCTCCTCGCTTGACTAAGCCCGCGCGGGACTCTGCCCACTTCTCGGGGCAGGTCAACCGCATGTTCGATCGGATCGCCGAGCGCTACGACCTGCTCAACTCGCTGATGAGCGCGGGCCTCCACCACGTCTGGCGGCGGCGCGCCGCGGACTTCGCGGGATTGAGGCCGGGCGACTCCGCCCTCGACGTCTGCTGCGGCACCGGCAATCTGACGATGGAGCTGGCCCGCCGCGTCTCGCCGGGCGGCCACGTGGTCGGCTGCGACTTCTCCGAGCCGATGCTCGACCTCTCGCGCGAGAAGGCGGCGCAGCGCGGCGTCGACAACGCCCGCTTCGAGTGGGCCGACGCCCTCCAGCTGCCCTACGACGCCGGCAGCTTCGACGCGGTGACTGTCGGCTTCGGCATTCGCAACCTCGCCGACCTCGACCGCGGCCTGCTCGAGATGGCGCGGGTGCTGCGGCCCGGCGGCAGGGCCGTCGTCCTCGACATCACGCAGCCCACCCGGGCGCCGCTCTCGACCTTCTACTCGCTCTGGTTCGACCGCATCGTGCCGATCCTCGGCAAGCTGACCAGCGAGCCGGAGGCCTACGCCTACCTGCCGGAGTCGGTGCGGTCCTTCGCCGACCCGCGCACCCTGGCCGGCAGGATGGAGACGGCCGGGCTGCGGGACATCCGCTGGCACATCCTCGCCGGGGGGATCATCGCGATCCACACCGGCGTCAAGGCGTGACCCGGCCCTCGTCAGTCCCACCTCCCGTCACCGCCGTCCTCGACGCCTCCAGCCGCTGGCTGCCGCTGCGGCTCGGCGAGGTCGAGGAGCTGCTGCGCGCCCAGGTCGGCGGGCACGGGGAGCGGCTCGCCGGCGATGCACGGATGACCCTGGCGGCGGGCGGCAAGCGGCTGCGTCCGCTGCTCGTCCTGCTCTGCGCGGGGGAGGGAGGCGACGAGCGGGCGGTGCGGGCCGCCACCGCGATCGAGCTCGTCCACATGGCGACGCTCGTCCACGACGACGTGCTCGACGCGGCGCCGCTGCGGCGCGGCCAGCCGACCGTCGCCGCGACCTCGGGGCGGGAGCGGGCCACGGCCACCGGCGACCTGCTCTTCTCGCGCGCCTTCGCGCTGCTCGCCGCGCCGGGCGACAGGCGCTCGATCGAGCTGCTCGCCGAGGCCTCGGTGGCGCTGGCGCAGGGCGAGCTGGCGCAGCGCCGCGACGCCTACGACACCGCGATCTCCGCGGACCGCTACCTGGAGCGCTGCCGGCTGAAGACCGCGAAGCTCTTCGCGTGCGCCTGCCTGCTCGGCCGCGACGAGGAGGCGCTGCGCGACTTCGGCGCCGAGGTCGGCCTCGCCTTCCAGCTGCTCGACGACGTGCTCGACGTCTCCGGGCCGCCGGAGCGGACCGGCAAGGCGCGCGGCACGGACCTGCTCGACGGCACCGTGACGCTGCCGTTGATCGAGGCCGCGGCGGCCGACCCGGAGATCGGCGCCGCCGACCTGCGCGGCCTCGACCCCGTCGGCGCCGAGCGGCTCTGCGACCGGATCGCCACGACCGGGGCGTTGGAGCGGGTCCGCACACGGGCGCTGGCGATGGTGCGGGCGGCGAAGGAGCGCCTCGACGCGGCCGCCTTCGAGCCCGAACAGCGCCGGCTGCTCGACCTCGTCGCCGACGGCGTCGTGCAGCGCTACAGCTGAGCGCCGCTTAATCGCCGTTTACGACGGCCGGTACCATGGGCTCGATGCCAAACGTCGGACCACTCGAGCTGGCGATCGTCCTGATCATCGCCCTCATCGTCTTCGGGCCGAAGCGCCTGCCGGAGCTCGGCCGCTCGCTGGGCCGCGGCATCCGTGAGTTCCGCGGCTCGCTCAGCGGCGAGGGCGACGAGGGCGACGAGGATTCCGAGCGCTCGGGGCGGCGCGGCGAGATCGAGCCCCCGAAGCGCCCCGCCGGCGAGGCCCGCGAGGGCGAAGCCGCCTCGCGCGACCGCGGCTAGGCGCGGCCATGGCCCGCTTCAGGGCGGTCTCCCACGAGGATCGGCTGACGCTGGTCGAGCACCTCGACGAGCTGCGCACCCGCATCGTCGTTTGCCTCGCCGCCTTTGCGGTCGCCCTCGCGCTCTGCTTCTGGCAGAACCACCTGCTGCTGGAAATCGCCGCCCAGCCACTGCCCGCCGCCCACCGCAAGCTGCTCACCTTCGGCGTCGCGGAGCCCTTCACGATCACGCTCACCGTCGCCGCCTACGGAGCGCTCGTCCTCTCGCTGCCGGTCCTCATCTACCAGCTCTACGCCTATGTGCTGCCGGCCTTCGACCCGGAGGAGCGGCGGCTCGCCCTGCCGATCCTGCTCTTGGCGCCGGTCCTCTTCGTGGCCGGGGTCGTCTTCGCCTACTTCGTCGTGATGCCGGCCGCGGTCCACTTCCTGCTCGGCTTCAACGCCAACCAGTTCAACGTCCAGCTGCGCGCCCGCGACTACTACGGCTTCTTCTCCACCACGATGCTGGCCGGCGGGGTCATCTTCGAGCTGCCGCTGGCGATCCTCGCGGTGACGCGGCTCGGCATCGTCAGCGTCGCCCAGCTGCGGGCCAACCGCCGCTACGCCTACCTGGCGATCTCGATCGTCGCCGCGGCGCTGCCCGGCGTCGACCCGGTCTCGATGCTGCTTGAGATGGTTCCCCTGCTCGTCCTCTACGAGTTGAGTATCTTGCTCGCGCGAGCCTTCGGGGGGCGAGGCGTCGCGGGAGGTCCGATGAAACCCTCGACCCAGGAGCGGTGACAAGCTGATGGCTGAAGGCGAGCGCAGGTTGCTCTTCGACGTACGGGGGCGTCGCAGGCACGTCGTCCGCGTCGTCTACGCGATCCTCGCCCTGCTGATGATGTCGAGCCTCTTCTTCGTCGTCGGGCCGTTCAACTTCAGCTCGCTGTTCGGGCAGGGCGGCACGTCCAGCGCCGCCAAGGTGCTGAACGAACAGGCCGAAAGGGTCGAACGCCGCCTCGCCGCGAGCCCGGCCGACAAGGCGCTGCTGCTCGCCGCGACCCGGGCGCGGATCGGCGCCGGCAACGCGCAGGTCGAAGTCGACCCGGCGACCGGCGCCCCCACAGTGACGCCGGAAGCCCGCGCCGACCTCGAAAGGGCCACCGGCTTCTGGGACCGCTACGTGAAGGAGGCGGGGGCGGCGCCGAGCCCGTCCGTCGCCCTGCTCGTCGCCAGCGCGCACTTCGGTCTCGCCCAGGCCGGCACCTCGACGAGCGACATCGATGCCCACATAAAGCAGGCCGCCGCCGCCCAGCGGATCGTGGCGAAGGCGCACCCGAGCGTCGGCTCGCTCAGCACCCTGGCGATCTACGAGTACTTCAGCGGCGACTTCGCCGGCGGCGACAGGGCGGCCAGGCAGGCGGAGGCGAAGGCCCCCTCGAAAGCGGGGGCGGCGCCGATCGAAAAGCAGCTTGCCGAATACCGCAAGCGCGCCAAGCAGTACGCGAAGCAGCGGGCGCAGCTCGCCAAGCTGGAAAAGAGCAAAGGCAAGGAAGCGCTGCAGAACCCGCTCGGCGGCCTGGCGGGCGGTTCGAGCGGGCTGCCGTAAGCCCCGGGTGCAACGATGCGACGCCTCGTCCTCATAGCCGCGCTCTGTGGAGCGGCGCTGCTCTCGGCGGGCGGCGCCTACGCCGAGCAGGTCCAGGAAGGCGACCTGCGCATCTCCTTCGACGGCAGCTTCAGCCCGCACGCCCTGCCGCGCGACCGGGCGGTGCCGATCGCCGTCAGCGTCGAGGGCTCGATCTCGACCACCGACGGCAGCCCGCCGCCGCGACTGCAGAGCATCTCGATCGCGGTCAACCGCCAGGGCCTGGTCTCGACGCGCGGCCTGCCCACCTGCCCGCCGCAGAGGCTTCGGCAGACCTCCAGCACGACCGCCCTCTCGCGCTGCCGCGGCGCCCTCGTCGGCCACGGCCGCTTCGAAGCGGCCGTCGAGTTCCCCGGTAGCGCCCCCTTCCCGGTTGAAGGCGAGATGCTCGCCTTCAACAGCCGCGTCGGCGGCCGCGAAGCGATCCTCATGCACATCTACAGCCGGCGGCCGATCCAGGAAACCGCCGTGCTCGTCTTCGGCATCTCCCACCGCGGCAGGGGCAGGTTCGGAACCGTCTTCTCGACGACGATCCCGAAGATCGCCGCGGAGGCCGGCTACATCACCGGCATCTCCTTCACCTTCGGCCGGCGCTACCGGTTCGCCGGCGCCGAGCGCAGCTTCCTCAGCGCCAGCTGCTCGGCGCCGCCGGGCTTCTACGGCGGCTACTTCGCCTTCGCGCGCGGCAGCTTCGGCTTCGAAGGCGGCCAGACGCTGCCGATCGTCCTCACCCGCTCCTGCCACGTCCGCCGCTGACGGCTCAGCCGGCGGAGCGGAGGGCGGCCATCAGGCTCGCCTCGGTCTGCGGGCCCCGCAGGATCTCGGCGACGCGCCCCCGCGCGTTGAGGATCGCCGTGTCCGGCAGGCCGACGAGCCCGTAGCCCTCGCCGGAGGTGCCGCTGGGATCGCGCAGGTTGGGATAGGTGAGGCCGTAGCTCCGCACGAAGGAGCGGGCGCCGGCGAGGCTGTCGGTGTAGTCGACACCGACCAGCCCCGCGCGGCCGTGCAGGGAGCGCCAGAGCCGCTCGAGCTGGGGCGCCTCGTGGCGGCAGGGCCCGCACCAGCTGGCCCAGAAGTTGATCGCCGCCGGCTTGCCGCGCAGGTCGACCAGCGTGACGCGGGGCCCGACCAGCACCGCGGCGGGCAGCGGCGGCGCCGGGCGCCGCTGTCGCTTGCCCGAGCCGCTCGTCGCGAGCTCCGCGACGACGAGGGCGATGATCGCCGCGAGGACGACCAGGACGACCGTGGGGGGGCGGCGGCGCCTCATGCGACGGGCCTACATCGAGGCGAGGAGCGGGACGTCATGGGAGACCTGGCTCGGCTTGAACAGCGGGTCGTAGAGCGCTCGCTCCCTGCCCGAGCCGGCGATGCCGTAGACGAGGGCCGTATGGGCGACGCCGCTCCCTTCCCGGTTCTCCCTTTCTTCGGGGCTGCCGCCCACGTCGATGCCATAGGCCCGCCAGACCGGCGCCAGCTGCCGGCGCGAGCCGATCAGGTAGTCCATGCGGCCGAGCATCTGGTGCGCGACCAGGAACTTCCGGACCGTCTTCGGGGTGTCCCCCCTGGGGTCGACCGACACCGCGACGACCTGGGCCTGCGCGGCCTTCGGCCCCAGTTCGACCAGGGCCTGGCGGAGCTTGGAGACGATCAGCGGGCAGGTGTCCGGGCAGTGGTCGTAGATGAAGGTGAGGAGCACCGCCCTGCCCCGGAGCCGAGCCAGCCGCACGGGCCGCCCGTCCCAGTTGCGAAGGGAGATTTCGGGCGCCGGCCTGGTCGACTGCACTTCCCCCGCCGCGTCCAGCCGCGGAGTGGCCTTCCCGCCGCCACCGCCTCCGCAGCCGGAGAGCAAAGCGGCGGCGACGATCAGCGCCCCCAACATGGCGAGGGCGGAACGCCGTGCCGCCGATTTGCTCACCGGGTCCGCTTCATCGGTTCGGGCAATGGGCCGTGAAGGACTCGAACCTTCAACCTTGAGATTAAGAGTCTCCTGCTCTGCCAGTTGAGCTAACGGCCCGGGAGGGCCCAAGTATAGGAAGGCCCGGGAGCAGTCAGGGGCGCGCCTGGGGTTGCCGCGCGGCCGCTCAGCCAAGGGGGCGGCAGGGCTTGAAGACCGTGCCGGAGATGACCGTGCCGTCGGCGAAGGTGAAGCGGCCGCGGGTTTCGAGGACGCTGTCGGAGCAGCGGGCGGAGACGTAGCTGCGCAGGGCGCTGCCGGCGCGGTAGCGCCTGCCGACCCTCAGGTCGACGCGGGTGAGGGCGCCGTAGCCTTCGGCGATCGGCGGCACTTCGAACGTCGCCCGGTAGCGGCCCACCGCGCCGTGGCGTTCGACTGCGACCGTCACCACGTAGGTCTCGGGCGACGGGTAGGTCGTGCGGGCGTGCGCGATCACGGTCGGGTGACCGTTCTCGCGGGGGCCGTTGAAGAGGGTCAGCGGCGAGCGCACCTCGACCGTGGGCCGGCCCGGCAGCGTCACCGCGGCGGCCGCGTGGCCTGTGCCGACGATTGCGCCGCGGCAGAGGCTGCGCGCCTCGGCGGGGGTGGTGCCCTCGATCCGTTCGGGCGGGCAGCTCTGCAGCCCGGCGGTCGTGAGGCGGCCGTCGCGGTCGAAGACCAGCCTGGCGCTCTGCAGGGCCGGCGGCGGCTTGCCGTTCGTCGTGCCGATCTCGACGTGTCCCTGGAAGTCGATCGGGGCGTAGGCGCGCCGCGGCAGCGCCTGCGGCTCGAAGCCGCCGTCGGCGTGCACGACGAGCGTTCCGTAGCGGATCATCGCCGCCCCGGCGCCGCCCACGAGAAGGGCCGCGAGCACGGCGCACAGCGCGACTGCAGGTGCCAGATATCTCTTCATGTGAACCCAATGAGAAGGTAGCGACCGCCGTCCGGCGGCGACCCGCTCAACCCTTGGCGATCTTGCAGGGCTTGAACAGTTCTCCCTGCAGCGTCGTGCCGTCCTTGAAGGCGAATTCTCCGCGCGCCTGTAGGCGGCCGTCGGGACAGCTCGCGTTGAGGTAGCTGAGCGTCCTCCCCCTGTACTTCCAGGTGCGGCCGATCGTCAGCCGGCCGTAGATCGGCGAGCCGTACCAGTTGACGATCTTCGGGAACCTCGCCACCGTCTTGAAGCCGTAGCGGCCGTGGTGGACCTTCTGAATCACGATCGGCACCAGGTAGGTCGTCGGTATCGGGTATTCGAGATGGCCGTGGCCGATCACGGTCGGGTTGCCGTGTCTCGGGGGACCGTTGAAGATCGTGATCGCCGTCGAGGCCACGATCGGCCGCTGTTCGGGCAGTTCTACGACCACCGTGCCGAACCCCTTGCCGACGATCGCGCCGGGGCACGCCCGGCGCGCCGCCTTCGTCGTCGTCGCGACCAGCTTCCCCATCGTGCACCTGGGCAGCCCGCGAGTATCGACCGCGCCGTGCCTGTCGTATTCCAGCACCAGTTCGGTCAACGGCGAGGGCCGCGAGCCGTCGACCGTGCGGATCTTGCCGTGGCCGTACAGCCTGATCGGCGCGAACCTGTCCTTGGGCAGCGTGGTCGGCGTGAAGCCGCCGTCGGCGTTGACGATCAGGTTGCCGCCGCGCAGTTCGATCGCGTAAGCGGCCCCGGCCGCAAGCACGACCGCAACGCAGACCAGAATCGCGGCTCTTAACAGAGACTTCCCCATCGCCAACCCCCCGTTCGTGACCCCAACCGCCAAACTACCACGCGTGCTGCCTGGGAGAGGGGGGCGAGGCGGGGAGCCGCAAGCGACCGGCAACGCCGGCTACCCGATGCTGCTTCGCCACCCGCGCCGGGTGCTGGCCGTCACGGCGGTTGTCGTCACGGTTCTTGCCGTGCTCGGCTTCGGCGTCGAGGGGAAGCTCAGCCCGAGCACGCTGAACATCCCCGGCACCCCCTCCGCACGGGCCAACCAGATGCTGCGCGCGCACTTCGGCGACAGCGCCCCCTTCGTGATCCTCTTGCGCGGCCCGGGAGCGGCGATCGACCGCCAGGGCCCGGCCCTGGTCCGCGCCCTTCGCGGCGAGCCCGGTGTGACCACCCTCTCCCCCTGGGACCGGGGCTCGGTCGGCGCCCTCCGTCCCGATGCGCGCCGTGCCTTCGTCATCGTCGACTTCCACGTCGGCATCGCGACGGCCGTAAAACAGGTCGTCCCCCATCTGAACCAGCTGCTCGAACGGCGCATCCACCCGCCGCTGCGCGCCTACCAGACCGGCTTCGCGACGATCTCGAAAGCGATCCAGGAAGAGTCGATCGCCGCCACGCAGCGCGGCGAGCTGATCGCGCTGCCGATCCTCCTCATCGTCCTCCTGCTGGTCTTCCGCTCGCCGGTCGCCGCGGCGATCCCGCTCGCCTTCGGCGCGATCACGGTCCTCGCCGGCCGCGGCCTGCTCTCGATCGCCACCTCCTGGTTCAACGTCGACGCCTTCGCCCACTCGGTGACGACGATGATGGGCCTGGCGCTCGGCGTCGACTACGCGCTGCTGATCGTCTCGCGCTTCCGCGAAGAGCTGGCCGGCGGCGCGACGCCGCTCGACGCCGCCCGCGCGACCCGCCGCACGGCCGGCCGCACGGCCGCCTTCGCCGGCAGCACCCTGCTGCTCTCGATGATCGTCGCGCTGTTCATTGTGCCCGGCTCGCTGCTTGGCTCCCTGGCCGCCTCGCTGGCCGTGGTCGTCGTGCTCAGCGTCCTGGTTGCGATCGTTCCGGCCCCGGCGGTCCTCGTCCTGCTCGGTCCCAACATCGACCGCTGGCGGATCGGGCCCGCCCCCA
>DASTHF010000180.1:0-4165 GCA_035605615.1 Solirubrobacterales bacterium | reverse complement strand
AGCCGGGGCGTCTAAAGACGCCTTGGCGAAGCGCTTCCGCATAGGTAGCTTTGAGGGGTGAGGGCGGAGGCACTCGAGCAGCACCTGGCCGAGGTCGTCAAGGGGACGCAGGACGCCGTCTACAGCAAGAACCTGGACGGCATCGTCACCTCCTGGAATCCGGCAGCCGCGCGCATGCACGGGTGGACCGAGGAGGAGGCGGTCGGCCGCCACATCTCCTTAGTCGTGCCGCCGGACCACGAGGACCAGGAGCAGGAGATCCTCGCCAGCATCCGGCGCGGCGAACGGCTCGAAACCTACGAGACGGAACGGATCCGCAAGGACGGCGCCCGCATCGACGTCTCGCTGACCGTCTCGCCGATCCGCGACCCGGAGCTGGGCGTCGTCGGCGCCTCGGTGATCGCCCGCGACGTCACCGCCGAGAAGCGCCGCCGCCGGGCACAGGAGTTCCTGCTCGTCGCCAGCCGCGGTCTCGACGCCTCGCTCGATCCCGACAAGACCGCCCGCACGATCGCCGAGACCGCGGTGCCGGAGCTGGCCGAGCTCTGCGTGCTCGACTTCGTGCGCCGCGACGGCACGCTCGGCGACAGCATCGTCGCCGGCATCGACCCGGAGGCGGCGGCGCGGCTGGAGCGGATCCGCAGGGACACCCCCCTCGACCCGCACGGCCGCCACCCGGTGGCCCAGGTCCTGCGCGAGGGCCGCCCGATGATCTGGCGCGACCTGACCTCGCCCGAGGTGGTCGCGGACGTCGCCCAGAACGACGCCCACCTGCAGCTGATGATCGATGCCGGCTACAACTCGGCGGCCGTCGTCGGCCTGGTCGCCCGCGGCCGCAAGCTCGGCGCGATCTCCTTCCTCCATGCCCGCAACGATCTGCGCTACGACGCGGCCGACCTCGAGCTGCTCAACGAGCTGGGCGAACGCGCCGCGATCGCCCTCGACAACGCCCGCCTCTACCAGGAACGGGCCCGCATCGCGGACAAACTGCAGCGCGGCCTGCGCCCGCCGCGTCCCGCCGAGGTGCCGGGCCTGGAGCTCTCGGTCGTCTTCGAGGCCGCCGGCGAGGGGATCGAGGTCGGCGGCGATCTCTACGACGTGCTGCCCACCGAGGACGGCTGCTGGATCCTGATCGGCGACGTCGCCGGCAAGGGCGTCGAGGCGGCGGCCGTCTCGGTCGCCGTGCGCCACTCGGTGCGCGGCCTGACGCGGGAGATCGAGCGCCCCTGGGAAGTGCTGCAACGGGTCAACGAGCTGCTGCTCGAGGGGACGACCCTCAACGACTTCGCCACCGCCCTGCTGATCCGCATGCGCAAGGAGGGTGGCGAGTGGAAGGTCGCGCTCGCCGCCGCCGGCCACCCGCCGGCGATCCACCTGACGCGCGAGGGGCCGCTCCAGCTCGGCGGCGGCTCGATGCTGGGGGCCCGCTCAGACCCCCCGCTGGGCGCGCACGAGACCACGCTCCGCGAGGGCGAGACCCTCGTCCTCTACACCGACGGCTGGACCGAGGCCGGGCCGCCGTCGGTCCACCGCGGTCCCGACGCGATCGCCAAGATGGCGCACGAACTCGCGGACTTCCCGGTGGGGGAAGTGACGCAGCGCCTGCGGCTGGAGGCGATCACCCGCGGCGGCGGCTCGCTCGACGACGATCTCGTCGTGCTGGCGGTCAGGCCCGTAGCGCGATCGCCGGTCAGGCCCGCAGCCGGTAGCCGCGCCTGAACAGGCGCAGGTTCAGGGCCAGGATCGCCAGCGTCGCCGCCGTGAGGAAGAGCAGCGGCAGCGCCACGCCCGCTTCGGCGTAGCCGAGGAAGCCGTAGCGGACGAGGTCGATCATGTAGTAGACGGGGTCGAACTTGGTCAGGGTCCGGAACGGCTCGGGCAGCAGCGAGGCCGAGTAGAAGACGCCGCCGAGGAAGATCAGCGGCTGCAGCACGAAGGTCTGGGCGATCGCGACGTCGTCGAACTGCTCGGCGCGGACGCCGACCAGGACGCCGAGCTGGGCGAAGAAGAAGCCGACCAGGCCGAGCGCCGGCAGCAGCACGAGGGCGTGTTCGACCGGCAGGTCGACGAGCAGCGAGGCGACGCCGAAGGTCAGCGTCGCGACCAGGAAGCCGCGCACGAAGCCGCCCAGCGAGAAGGCGAGCAGCAGCTCCAGCGGCGAGGCCGGCGAGGAGAGCTGGTCCTGGATCGCCCCCTGGAACTTCTGCTGGAGGATCGAGGAGGAGTTGTTGGCGAAGGCGTTGGTGGCGAGCGCCATCATGATCAGGCCGGGGATCACGAAGACGATGTACTCGAAGCCATGCAGCTCCTTGATCCGCGAGCCGAGCGCCGCGCCGAAGACGGAGATGTAGAGGAAGGTTTCGAGCAGCGGCGCGCCGATCGTCTGCTTCTTGATCTTCATGAAGCGGCTGACCTCGCGCCGCCACAGGGTCAGCAGGCGGATCTGCGCGGCGCTCACGGGACCAGCTCCTCGATGTGGGAGCGCGACAGCTCCTTGCGCCCGACCAGCTCCAGGTAGGCGTCCTCGAGGTTGGAGACGCCGAAGCGGCCGGCCAGCTCGGCGCTCGTGCCCTGGGCGGCGATCTGGCCATGGTTGATGAAGGCGATCCGCTGGCAGAGCTGCTCGGCCTCCTCCAAGTAGTGGGTGGTGAGCAGGATCGTCGTCCCCTCCTGGTTGATGCGGCGCACGTAGTGCCAAAGCTCCAACCGCAGCTCGATGTCGACGCCGGCGGTCGGCTCGTCGAGGATCAGCAGGCGCGGCCGGTGCATCAGGGCGCGGGCGAGGATGAGGCGGCGCTTCATCCCGCCGGAGAGGGTGCGGGTGCGCTCGTCGCGCTTCTCGGCAAGCGAGAAGGTCTCGAGCAGCTCCTCGGCGCGCTCGCGCCGCTCCCGCTTGCCCATCCCGAAGTAGCCGGCGTGGAAGTCGAGCGTCTCCTCGACGGTCAGGAACCAGTCCAGGTTGAGCTCCTGAGGCGCCAGGCCGATCGCCTGGCGCGCCTCCGCGTAGTCGCCGGTCGCGTCGTGGCCGAAGACGCGGATCGTCCCCGCGGTCGGCTGCGCGAGGCCGGTCGTGCAGTGGATCAGGGTCGACTTGCCGGCCCCGTTTGGGCCGAGCAGCCCGAAGAACTCGCCCGGCTCGATCGCCAGCGAGACGCCGCGCAGCGCCTCGACCCCGGTCGGGTAGCGCTTGAACAGGTCCTCGACGCGGAGCGCAGTCTCGGCGGGCGCCGCCGGCGCCGCGCCGTCCGCGCCCTCGGAGCCATTGTGGACCAGGCGATTGCTCATCGCCGTCAATCTAGGGAAGCCGGGCGGCCGGCAGGGAATTACGGCTTTTCCTGGATCGAAGCGCGCCCCGGGTGGGTAGTTGAAAAAACATGAGCGGGGCCTCGGCCGAGGAAGGACAGCGGCAGCCACGGGCGCCGGAACCCCACCTCGAGGGGTTCGCGCATGCTCACCGCGGTCGCGAGCGGGGGTCCTCCCCCTTCTCCGACGTGCTCTGCGCGGTCGACGGCAGCCGTGGCAGCGGCGAAGCGGTGCGCCAGGCGATCGCCCTCTGCCGGCCCGGCGCCTCGCTGCGCTTCATCGCCGTCCACCAGACGCGCGGCCGAGGGCTGACGGCGGCGACCGGGCTGAGCGAGCAGCAGGCGCGCGACGCGCTCGACGAAGCCGCCCTGCTGGCGCGCCAGGCCGACATCGACGTCTCGACCGAGCTGCACGGCGGCGTCCGCACCAGCGACGTGCTGCTGGGCGAGGCCGAGCACCACGACCTGCTCGTGATCGGCGGCTACGGCGGCAAACGGATCGGCGGCATCATGCTCGGCAACACCGCCACCCGCATCGCCCACCGCAGCGCCCGCCCGCTGCTGGTGGCGCGGCGCACCGCCGACGGCAGCGACTTCCCGCAGTGCGTCCTGCTCGCCAGCGACGGCACCGCCGGCTCCTGGACGGCGGCGCGGATCGCCACCCGCGTCGCCCAGGCCCGCGGCTCGGAGCTGCGTGTCGCCCACGTCCCGGTCGGCGTCCATCCCGACCGCGACCGCGAGGTGGCCAACCAGCTGGTGATGATCGAGCGGGCGGTCGGCGCCCCGCCCGACGTGAGCGAAACGCCCGGCCAGCCCGCCGAGCGGATCGCCGAGGCGGCGCGCGCCCACCAGGCGTCGCTGAT
>DASTHF010000128.1:0-5511 GCA_035605615.1 Solirubrobacterales bacterium | reverse complement strand
GGTGAGCGCGTTGAAGAGCGTCGACTTGCCCGCGTTGGGCAGGCCGACGATGCCCACCTTCATAGCGAGAGCGGCACGATCAGCCCGAGGGCGATTCCGAGCACCACGCCGGCGAGGACGTCGGACGGGTAGTGCATGCCGAGGTAGGGACGGCTCAGCGCCAGCGCCCCGGCCAGCAGGAACGCGAGCGCCCCCAGCGGCTCGACCCGCGCCATCGCCGTGGCGACCGCAAACGACGAGGTCGCATGCGCCGACGGAAAGCTGAGCGAGCTTGGCGCCCCACCGAGCGGCGGCAGGCCCTCCAAGACCGGCCGCGGCCGCCGCACCACCAGCTTCACCACGAAGTTGAGCCCGATCGCCACCGGCCCCAGCACCGCACAGATCAACCACGCTTCGCGGTTGCCGCTGTCGACCAGAGCGAGAACGGCACCGACGACGACCCAGATCGCCCCGTTGTTCCCGAGCTTCCCCAATGCCCTCACGGCTTTCTCCACCCCGGGCGTGTGCCCGCGTGTCCGCATCGAGCGGAGCAGTCTCGTGTCGAGGTCCTTCATCGGCGGCGCAGGATAATCCGCCGATGCCCTTCGTCCCGAACTACGTCCACACACCCGGCCACCACTGCGGCTCGACGGCGCTGCGCAACCTGCTCGCCTTCCACGGCATCGAGATCAGCGAGGAGATGGCGTTCGGGCTCGGCGCCGGCCCGTGCTTCTACTACGTGGCGATCGAGGACGCCTCGCCGACCCGCTGGTTCAACGGCCGCACCGCGCGCCTCGAGGAGACCTTCCGCGAGCTGACCGGCGCGGCGCTCGAGCTGCGCACCTTCGAGCCGGGCGACGGCGACGCCTGGGAGGCGGCCCGGGCCGAGGTCGACGCCGGCAACCCCGTCCTCCTCCTCACCGACCTCTACCACCTCGACCACTACGGCAACTCGGCCCACTTCCCCGGCCACGCCGTCGTCCTCGCCGGCTACGACGACGAGGTCGCCTACCTCTCCGACACGGGCTTCGAGGAGCTGCAGGCGACCAGCCTCGCGAGCCTCGACCGGGCCCGCCACAGCGGCCATCCCGCCTATCTCATGCAGGGCCACATGTTCACGGTGGCTGGCGCGGTCGACGCCGAGCGGCTGCGCGAGGCGGTCCCGGCGGCGATCGAGCGCGCCGCCCGCGCCATGGTCGAGCCCGAGTTCCGCGACTTCTCCGGCCTCGACGCGGTGCGACGCCTCGCCGCCGAGGCCGGCTCCTGGCCGGAGGCCGCCGAGGACTGGCGCTGGTGCGCCCGCTTCGGCTACCAGGTGATCGAGCGGCGCGGCACCGGCGGCGGCGCCTTCCGCCTCATGTACTCGCGCTTTCTCGAGGAGGCGGGCCGCCCGGAGGCGCCGCTCGCCGCCGAGGCCGCCGCCCGCTGGACCGAGCTCGCCGCCGCCTTCCACGCCGCCAGCGAGCGCGAGGAGCCCGAGCCGGAGCTCTGGCATGCGATCGACGCCGCCGCGAAGCGCGCCGCCGAGGCCGAGGAGCGCCTTTGGACCTCGCTCGCCGAGCCCGCCGCCTGAGCGGGGGATCAGTCCGACGGCGCGAGGGTGAAGCCGACGCGGTGCTCGCCCGAATCGATGCGCAGATAGGTGACCTTGCCGACGTAGACGGCGAGGACGCCGTCCTCGGTCTTGACGTCGTACCAGCCGCCCTTCTCGACCTGCTTGCGAAGCTCCTTCAGCTCGTCGTCGCTGAGCCGCACCGAGATCACCTGGCCGCCCTCGAAGCCGATCTCGACCCGCTGCGCGTCGGCCATCAGTGATTTCCTCCAGCGGGTTCGACGATCTCGGTCAGCACGCCGCCGGTCGAGCGCGGGTGGAGGAAGGCGACGCGGCTCTCGCGGATGCCGACCCGCGGCTCGCGGTCGATCAGCTCGAGACCGGCGGCGGCCAGCTCCTGCAGCGCCGCGTCGATGTCGTCGACTGCGTAGGCGACGTGGTGCAGGCCCGGCCCCTTGCGGGCGAGGAACTTGCCCACCGCGGTGTCGGGGCCGAGCGGGCGCAGCAGCTCGACGTGGCCCTCGCCGACATCGAGCAGGACCGCCTCGACGCCCTGCGACTCGACCGTCTCGCGGTGCGCCAGCTCCATCTCGAAGCTCTTCTCGTAGAGGGCGATCGCGGCGTCGAGGTCCTCGACGGCGACGCCGATGTGGTCGATCCTTTCGAACATCGGAGGCGCCAGTCTACGTGGCCGGCGGCACGTCGCCGCCGGAGCCATCGCCCCGCTCGGCCCGCAGGATCTCGGCGAGCGCCGCGACGCCGACCTGCATCTGCTCGGGGCTGGGCTCGCGGGTCGCCAGCCGCCGCTGGATCTCCCGCCCCGGCGTGTGGAACGCCTCGGCCAGGGGCGCGCCGTGGTGGCGGTCGCTCCAGGCGAACAGCTCGACGGCGAGCGAGGCGCCGGCGAGGCCGACGGTGGCGCGGGCGAGCGGGCTCGGCCGCTCGACCAGCCGCTCCAGCAGCACCGTGCCGGCGGCGGAGAGCAGCATCATCGGCGCGATCAGGTTGGAGCCGCAGCGGTCGTGCTCCTTGGGGACCGTCGCCGGGTCGTCGATCCCCTGCTCGTGCGCGGCGATTGCCTTGTGCTCGACCCCGTGGTAGGCGGCGAGGTCGCGGTCGGTGAGGGCGACGACGGCGGGCAGGGCACCGGCCGCCTGCACGAGTCCCTCGCGCAGCGCCGTGCTCGCCATCCTCCGCCGCAGCAGCGTGGTGGCGAGCAGCGTCGCGGCGATCGCCGCGAGCACGCGCCCGTCCTCGAAGGGCAGCCGTGCCGCCGGCAGCCGCCGCCGCACCAGCGGCAGCACGGCCATCGCCTCGGCCAGCTTCAGCACGCCGCGCACGCCCGGCAGCCGCGCCGCCGAACCCCGCGCCAGCTCCGGCTTGCGCTCGGAGACGACCTGGACGCGGCCCTCGGAGTCGCGCACCGCGGCGGCCCAGTGGGTCGGCCCGTGGATCAGCAGCCCGTTGCGCAGCGCCATCCCGCCGAGCCGGAGCTTCTCGGAGCTCATGATCGGACGATAGAGGAGGCGGGGGAGTTGCTCCCCAGCTCAAACCACGCCCGACGACCGCCCGGTCGAGGCGCGGTCGTCGAGCTCCCCCCTGGTCTCCCCAATTCAGTCCGGCCGGAGGCCCCCAGTCCAGGCCTCCGGCCGGTTCGGCTCTCCCTGGCTCTTACTTGGAAAGCCACCTCAGAAACACCCGATCTCGGAGGAAGTTGCGCCTGGCACTAACTACCGCGTAGCCGCTTGCGGAGCGCCTCCAGGCGCTTCCCCAGCTCGGCCTCAAAGCCGCGGTCGGTGGGCGCGTAGAAGCGCAGCTCCTCGAGGCCCGGCGGCATCAGCGGCTGGTCGCCGACCCCTCCCTGCTCGTCGTGGGCGTAGCGGTATCCCTCGCCGCGGCCGAGCTCCGCCGCGCCGGGGTAGTGGGCGTCGCGCAGGTAGTCGGGCGGCGCCTTGGCGCCGTTCGCGCGGACCTCGGCGCGGGCGCGGCCCAGCGCTTTGTAGGAGGCGTTCGACTTCGGCGCCAGCGTCAGGTAGACGGCCGCCTGCGCCAGGTTGAGCGCGCACTCGGGCAGGCCCACCCGGTCGACCGCGCTCGCCGCCGCGTCGGCGACCAGCAGCGCCTGCGGGTCGGCGTTGCCCACGTCCTCGGAGGCGAGGATGACCATGCGGCGGGCGATGAAGCGCGGGTCCTCGCCGCCCTCCAGCATCACCGCCAGGTAGTAGAGGGAGGCGTCGACGTCGGAGCCGCGCGTCGCCTTGATCCAGGCCGAGATGAAGTCGTAGTGGCGGTCGCCCTGACGGTCGTATTCGAGCGCCTTGCGCTGCAGGGCGTCCTCGATCGCGGCGACGTCGACCGGCTCGCCGCGCGAGCGCTCGACCGCGCGCTCCAGCGCCGATAGCGCCACCCGCGCGTCGCCGCCCGAGCGGTGCGCGAGCATCTCCAGCGCCCGGTCCTCCACCGGCGGCGGCTCGGCGAGCCCGCGTTCCGGATCGGACAGCGCCCGGCGCAGCAGCGTCTCGATCCGCTCGGGATCGAGCGGGCGCAGCTCGTAGATCTGGCAGCGCGAGAGCAGCGCCGAGTTGACCTCGAAGTAGGGGTTCTCGGTGGTCGCGCCGATCAGCGTCAGCAGCCCCTCCTCGACCGCCGGCAGCAGCGCGTCCTGCTGCGCCTTGTTGAAGCGGTGGATCTCGTCGAGGAAGAGCACGGTGGGGCGCCCGCCCGACTGGCGCCGCTCGCGCGCCCGCTCGATCACCGCGCGGATCTCCGCCCGCCCCGCGTTGACCGCCGACTCCTCCTCGAAGGCGACCGCCGCGTTGACGGCGGCGATCCGCGCCAGCGTCGTCTTGCCCGAGCCGGGCGGCCCGTAGAGGATCGCGCTGTGCAGGTGCCCGCTCTCGATAGCCGTCCGCAGCGCCGACCCCGGAGCCAGCACATGCTCCTGCCCCACCAGCTCCTCCAACGAGTGCGGGCGCATGCGAACGGCCAAAGGTGCGTCCATCCCAGCTTCCCCACCAAGGTGGGGCCCTGCGTCGCTGGCATCGAAAAGGCGATCAACCACCAACGTCGAGTATGAGGGCCTCACCGGAGCGCATACAATCGCGCGAATGGAGACAGCCACGCAGCGCCCCGCCGCCCAGTCCACGCTCGAGAGCTTCAACACCGCCACCGGGGAGCTCGTTGGCTCGGTGGCGACGATCACGCCCGACCAGGTCCAGGGCATCGTCGACGAAGTCGCCCGCGTCCAGCCCGCCTGGGCGGAGCTGGCGCCGAAGGACCGCGCCGCCTACCTGCTCCGCACCGCCTCGGCCCTGCTCGAGGAGATCGACGAGATCGCCGCGCTGCTCACCGCCGAGCAGGGCAAGCCGCGCACCGAGGCCTACACGATGGAGCTGCTGCCGACGGTCGACGCCCTGCATTGGTGCGCGAAGGCCGGCCCGAAGATCCTCGCCGACGAGAAGGTGCGGATGTCGCAGGCCTTCCTGATGAGCAAGAAAGGCCGCTTCTCCTTCGAGCCGATCGGGGTCGTCGGCGTGATCGCGCCCTGGAACTACCCCTGGTCGATCCCCTTCGGCGAGGTCGCGATCGCGCTGATGGCGGGCAACGGAGTCGTCCTCAAGCCGGCCAGCCTGACGCCGCTGCTGGGCGAGGCGATCCGGCGCGTGTTCGAGAAGGGCGGCCTGCCCGAGGGACTGGTCCGGGTCGTCCACGGCGGCGGCCGGATCGGCGACGCACTCTGCCGCTCCAGCGTCGGCAAGGTCTTCTTCACCGGCTCGGTCGAGGTCGGTCGCAAGGTCGGCGCCGTCTGCGCCGAGAGCCTCAAGGGCTCGGTGCTCGAGCTCGGCGGCAAGGACCCGATGATCATCTGCGACGACGCCGATCTCGAGCAGGCGCTGGCCACCTCGATGCTGGGCGTCTTCACCGCCTGCGGCCAGATGTGCGTCGCCGCCGAGCGCCTCTACGTGTTCGACGCCATCTAC
>DASTHF010000124.1:0-10296 GCA_035605615.1 Solirubrobacterales bacterium | reverse complement strand
GCGCGGCGGCCTCAGCCTCGCCGAGCGGCTGCTGCCGCCGCTGCGGCGGCTGCCGGTGCGCTGGCGGATGGCGCTGCGCTCGATCGGCCGCAACCCGCGCCGCGTCCTTTCGACCGTGATCGGCGTCGTCCTCGCCCTCGTCCTCATCCTCTCCTTCTGGGTGATGATCGACAGCGCGACGCTGCTCATCCACCGCCAGTACCACGACATCGAGCGCCAGGACGCGCAGCTCGTCTTCCGCCGCCCGCTCACTCCCCGCGAGCTCGATCGCATCCGCCGCGTGCCGGGCGTCGCCCGGGTCGAGCCGGCCGCCGAGATCCCCGTCTCGCTGCGGGCGAACGGGCGCCGCTACCAGACCGCGCTGATCGCGCTGCAGCCCCACACCCAGATGCATGGCTTCTACCTGCAGGGCGGCGGCGGCACGCAGCTGCCGGCGGCGGCGCTGCTCGCCGGCTCCTTCGTGCGCAGCCGGCTGGACCTGCGGGACGGTCAGCCGCTCACCGTCAGCGAGCCGCAGACCGGTGCGCGGCTGCGGGTCCCCGTCGCCGGCTTCCTCGACGAACCGGTGGGCAGCTACGTCTACGCCTCGCTCGACGCGGTGCGGGCGCTGGCCGGCGGCCGGCTCGGCGCCGGCAACTCGGCCTTCGTCACCTACGCGCCCGGCGCCGACCCGGAACGGATGCGGCGGCTGCTCAGCGCCGCCCCCGGCGTCGCCGCCTTCGTCGACTCGCAGGCGCTGCTCGAATACGTCAACGAATACCTCGGCCTCTATTACCTGATGATCGGCCTGATGGTCATCTTCGGCGGCGCGATGGCCTTCGCCCTCCTCTACAACGTGATCCAGTCGAACCTGGCCGAACGCGGCGTCGAGGTGGCGACGCTGCGCGCCGCCGGCATGCCCTTCGGCGCCCTCGCCCGCATGATCACGGTCGAGAACGTGCTCGTCGCCTCGCTCGGGATCGTGCCGGGCTGGCTGCTCGCCTACGAGCTGGCGCGCCTCTTCATGGGCCAGTTCTCGACCGACTGGTTCAGCTTCGGCGTCGTGGCACGGCCCGCCAGCTTCGTCATCTCGGCGCTGGCGATCCTCGCCGTTGCCCTGCTCTCCGAGCTGCCCGGCCTGCGCGCCGTCAGGCGGCTTGACGTGGCCGCAGTGGTTCGCGAGCGCTCGGCTTGAGCGCCTCGGAGAGCGGATTGTCCTCGCCGGGGATCAGCTTTCGATAGGGGCGCCAGCCGCGGAAGTTTCCGCTCCATTCGGACTCCTTCAACTCGCTCGGGCCGAGCGGCTGGGCCGGGTGCTCCATCGGCGACATGTGGCCGCTCTCCAGCAGCCGGTCGTGCAGGGCGATGTCGGCGGCGAGGTCGCGCTCGCCGCTGTGGGTCAGGTAGCTGACCCGCGCGCAGCGCCCGGCCGAGACCTTGACCAGGTCCAGCTCGGAGGAAACCTCCTCCCGGTCGGCGGTACGGATCAGCGGCAGGTGCCATTCGCCCGGCCCGACCTCGGCGGGGACGGAGGCCTCGACGGCGGCGCGCATCTCGGTCGCCACCCGCCTGATCTCGGGCTGCGCGTCCGGATGGCAGCGCAGGTTCCAGAAGTTGTCCCACTCGGTGGCGCTGACGATCACCGTGTGCCACATGAAGGGCTCGAGCAGCCGGTTGGCGATCTGCTTGTGGACGTTCAGCCAGCTCTCCGGCCGAGTGTGGCTGCGGACGGCCTCCTCGATCCGCTCCACGGTCGCAAGCAGATCCCCGCCCGATGGGACCTCGCCGGGCCCCATCGCCAGCCCCAGCACGTGCCGCACCGCGTCGTCGCGCGCCCGCAGCCACTCCTCCTCGGCCGTCCGCCTCGCCTCCCCTGCGAGCGGCGGCCCCGCCTGCATGCCGGGCTGGTTCGAGCCGAACTCGATCGGCACGTAGGGGTCTTCGAGCACGCGCCGCAGCTGCTTGGCGATCGGGATCGCGCGCGAGCTCGCCGAATTCCGCGAGAAGACACGGTGGGTGTTGAACTCGGGGAGGATGAAGCGCGGGAAGGTGACCTCGAGCGTCGTCAGCCTGTACCCGGATGGGGATCTGGAGTCGGCGAGGACTTTGGCTGCGAAGGCCATCTGCTCAATCTGCCAGTTTGGCAAGACGGAAGGCCATCGCTATTCGCAGTCCCGGCAGCCGCCGGGTGGCGTCGCCGGCGCCGCGCCCGCCGCGTAGGGGAGCTCGCCGGTGTCGTGCAGCTCGTGGCGCAGCGAGTTGATCACCGCGCCGAGCAGGATCGCCAGGCTGAGCAGGTAGAACCAGAGCAGGGCGATCAGCACGAAGCCCAGCGTCGAGCCGAAGCGCGAGAGGCTGGAGACGTTGGCGAGGTAGAAGGGGAAGGCCCAGTTGGCGATCGCCGCGGCGAGCGTCACGAAGGCGGCTCCCGGCCAGACCGCGCGCCAGGGCATGTGGCCCTTCGGCACCGCCCAGAAGATCAGGCAGCAGATCGCGAAGACGATCAGCACCGTGGCGGCGAGCAGCAGCGCGGTGTCGATCGCCTTTATGTGGGCGAGGCCGAAGGGCAGCCGGTCGGTGCTGGAGACGAGCACCCCCTCCATCGCCGGCAGCAGGACGCTGGCGGCGAAGAAGAGCGCCGCCACGATCAGCATCGCGAAGGAGAAGCGCTTCTGCTCGACCCAGCCGCGGCATTCGACGTGGTAGATGCGGCAGAAGGCGGTGTCCATCGCCCCCCAGAAGGAGGCGCCGATCCAGAGCGAGCCGACGACCGCGGCGATCCCGATCGGCGCCGCGTTGCCCTCGATCCGGTTGAGCGCGTCGCTCAGCGTCCCCTGCTCGGCCTGCGGAAAGAGGCGGCGCAGGTCGCCGAGCACGCCGGCCTCCACCCCGTGGATCTTCAGGACCTGGCCGAAGACGAAGAGGACGATCAGGGCGAAGGGGAAGACGGCGAGGATCAGGTTGTAGGCGACCATCGCCGAGAGCCCGGTGACGTTCTCGCGGTAGGCGCGCTGCCAGAAGGCATGCAACCAAGGACGTGCACGCTTTTTGATCCGCTTGGGCATTGACTTCAAAAACTGAAGCGCCTATCATGCGCAGACGCGCTCGATAGGGCGGAAAAGTCCCCCTGGGGCAGTCGCAGAGCCAGGTTCCTTGCAACGCGGACCGCATCGCCGGTCCGTTTTTTCGCGACTTTCGGCCTGACGCCGCCTTTCATGGGGTAGGACTAAACCATCTAGCCGAGAGGGACGAGTAGACAAGGATGCTGGTAGCAGAGCTTCAGGAGCTTGAGGAGGTAAAGGGGCTGATCACGCGCGGTCAGCAGCTGGGCGTGCTCACGTTCGGCGACGTCGCCGCCGCGGTCTCGGAGGTCGACCTCGACGAGTCCGACGTCGAGGACCTCTACGGGCACCTCGAGAAGTCGGGGATCGAGCTGGTCGAGGACATGGATCCGGCTCAGAAAGCGGCCGCGGAAGCGATGCCGCCCGACACCGGGAAAAAAGGCCGGCGCCGACAGAAACAGGCGCTCGACCTGAAACCCGACATGACGACGGACAGCCTGCAGCTGTTCCTCAAGGACATCGGCAAGGTCCGCCTGCTGACCGCCGCCGAGGAGGTCGAACTGGCGAAGCGGATCGAGCGCGGCGACCTCGACGCCAAGCAGAAAATGGTCGAGTCCAACCTGCGCCTGGTCGTCTCGATCGCCAAGAACTACCGCAACCAGGGCCTGCCCTTCCTCGACCTGATCCAGGAGGGGACGTTGGGCCTCGTCCGCGCCGCCGAGAAGTTCGACTACCGCAAGGGGTTCAAGTTCTCGACCTACGCGACCTGGTGGATCCGCCAGGCGATCGCCCGCGCCCTGGCCGACAAGGCGCGCACGATCCGCATCCCAGTTCACGTCGTCGAGAAGCTCAACAAGATCGGCCGCGCCGAGCGCAAACTGGTCACCGAGCTGGGCCGCGAGCCGACCCCGGAGGAGATCGCCGAGGTGACCGGGATCGACCCCGAGGAGGTCGACTCGATCAAGCGCTCCGCGCAGGCGCCGGTCTCGCTGGAGAAGCCGGTCGGCGACGAGGAGGAGTCGGAGTTCGGGCAGTTCATCGCCGACGAGAAGGCCGAGTCGCCCTTCGACCGGGCCGCCGACCTGCTCACCAAAGAGGCGCTGAAGGAGGCGCTCGAGAACCTCTCCTACCGGGAGCGGCGCGTGCTGGAACTGCGCTACGGGCTGGGCGGGGAGCACCCGCGCACCCTCGACGAGGTCGGGCGCACCTTCAACGTCACCCGCGAGCGCATCCGCCAGATCGAGAACCAGAGCCTGAAGAAGCTGCAGCAGCTCGGAGAAGCTCAGAAACTCAGGGAAGTCACCTGAGCTAAGGGGTCCCGGCGTCCCGGCCGATAGAGGCCGGGATGTTCGAGATCGACGCAGCGCTGCGCACCCTGATCGAGCGGGGCGGCTCCGACCTGCACATCAAGGTCGGCGTGCCGCCGACGATGCGCCTGCACGGCGAGCTGGCCCCGATCGAGGGGTACGAGCCGCTCAGCGGCGAGGACACCGAGCGCGCCTTCCACGACATCGCCGAGGTCCGCTCGGTGACCGAGTTCGAGGAGGCGGGCGAGGCCGACTTCTCCTACTCGATCCACGGCCTCTCGCGCTTCCGCGTCAACACCTTCAGGCAGCGCGGCTCGATCTCGATCGTCTGCCGCGCGATTCCCTTCGAGATCAAGTCGGTCGAGGAGCTGGGCCTGCCCGACGTCGTCCGCAAGCTGGCCGAGGAGGAGCGCGGGATCATCCTCGTGACCGGCACCACCGGCTCGGGCAAGTCGACGACGCTGGCGGCGATGATCGACCACATCAACCGGACCCGCTTCCACCACATCGTCACGCTGGAGGACCCGATCGAGTACCTGCACGAGGACAAACGCTCGATCGTCAACCAGCGCGAAGTCGGGTCCGACACCGAGAGCTTCGCCCGCGCCATGCGCCGCGTCCTGCGCCAGGACCCCGACGTGATCCTGATCGGCGAGATGCGCGACGAGGAGACGGTTCGGACGGCGCTCTCGGCCGCCGAGACCGGCCACCTCGTGCTCTCCACGGTCCACACCCTGGACGCGACCGAGACGATCAACCGGATCATCGACTTCTTCCCGCCCCACCTCCAGCACCAGGCGCGGGTGATGCTCGCCTCGACGCTGAGGGGGGCGATCGCCCAGCGGCTCGTCCCCGACATCACCGGCAACGGCCGCGTCCCGGCCTCCGAGGTGCTGGTCGTCACCGGCCGCGTCCAGGACCTGATCATGAACCCGGAGGAAACCGGCAAGATCACCGAGGTGATCGCCGAAGGCGAGTACTACGGGATGCGGACCTTCGACCAGTCGCTGCTCGGCTACGTGATGGAGGGAAAGATCGCCGAGCAGGTCGCGCTGCGGGCCGCCTCCAGCCCGCACGACTTCAAGCTGATGCTGGCGGCCGGCGGCCGGCGGGCGAGCGGCATCGAGCAGCTCGCCGGGCAGACGAACGAGTAGGTAGGACGAGCGTCCAGGGGCCGCGTCGGGCCGCCTGCACGGTTCAAGCGGGCGGCGTCCGCGGCCGATCCCCTCACGGATGGCCGTTCCCGGTCCACTTCGGCGTCGCCTCTCCCGGCTCCTGAGGAGCGAGCGGGGCCAGGCGCTGCCCACCGCGCTCTTCGCGATGATCGCCAGCTTCGCCCTGGCCAGCGCCGCGGTCCTCTCCTCGGTCGACGCCCAGCAGGGCACGGGGCGCGACCGCGAGTCCAAGAACGCGATCGCCTCCGCCGACGCGGGCGCGAACCTGGCGCTGCTGCGGCTCAACAGGCTGCAGCGCTACCTGAGCCTCGCGACCCCCTGCGTCGGCCCCAACGGCGAAGCGCAGACCGCCACGAACGGCTGGTGCCCGGCGAGCCCGACCGAAAGCGTCGGCGGCGCGACCTTCTACTACCGGGTCAGCGCCTACCAGGGGAGGACGAGCGAACTGAACGTCGTCGCGGTGGGGACCGCGGGCGGCGTCAGCCGCCGGGTCGAGGTCGGGCTTCGCTCCTACGACATCCCAGATCCCTTCGGCGAAGAGAAGTTGATCGGCCAGAAAAACATCACCCTCGAAGGGAACGCGACGATCAAAACCAGCATCGGCACCAACGGCAGCATCGAACCGGGCGGAAACGGAAAAGGCAGCGCCGAAGTCTGCGGCAACGCCCGGGTCGGGAACGGCCAGGTCGACAAAGGCGGCCCCTGCAAAACGGGGACCTACGAAAAGAGCGAAGGCGAGAGGAACCTGCCGCCGATCCTCGTGCCCGAAAACCTCTACACCGAAAACAGCGACTGCCGGCTCGTCCCGAACTGCACCAACAAAACCTGGGTCGACACCTACACGACCAGCAATGGGAAAGAACCGAAAGAAAAAACGCGCACCTCGACCGACCCCTGGGATGCCACCCACAAGACGATCAACCTGAGCGAAAACGAGGCCCTGACGATGGGCGGCGAAAACTACCTCGTCTGCGGCATCTACCTGAAGGGCGGCCAGTTGATCATGGGCAACGGCGGCCACGTGCGGATCTACGTCGACACGCCGGAACACTGCGGCCTCTCGGCCGGCGCTACCCAGGTCGAAATCTCCGGCAACGCCAACATGGTCTCAACCGGTTACAACCCGGCCGAAGGCAAGTACGAAATGCCGGTCATCTACATGCTCGGCTCGCCGACCGTAACCACCAAGGCGAAGCTCTGCGGCAACTCCGGCAGCGACGAGCTCATCCTCTACGCGCCCTACAGCGAAGTCGAAATGTGCGGCAACGCGACCTGGGTCGGGATGATCACCGGCAAGTCCCTGCGCCTCAACGGGACCCCGCTGATTGAATCCAACCCGAACGTCAAGCTGCCGGAAAAAACGATCGCGCCGCTCTGGGAACGCACCCACTACGTCGAGTGCACGGGCGTCAGCGCGACGACGCCCAACGCCAGCTGCTGACCAGCGCTCAAGCTCGGGCCGCTCGCTGCCGAGCTAGATAAGCGAACGTATGAGGGAGAAGCTGAACAGCAATCCGATGGCGCAGCTCGCCGTGGTCGGCGTGCTCCTCGCCGCCGCCGCCATCTTTGTCTTCTCTTCGATGGGCAAGGGGGGCGAAGAAGAAGAATCGGCGAGCACGACGGCGGGCGGCACGTCCGCCGCGACCGCGACCGCCGGCTCCGCCACCGCCCCGGCGCCCGGCTCCCTCGCCGAAGCGGCGCCGCCCCCGCCCCGCCCCGTGCTCCAGGCCTTCGCCGCCAACCGCACCGTCGTCCTGCTCTTCGTCCGCGACGGCGGCATCGACGACCGCATGGTCGCCGCCGCGACCCACCGCCTCGCCTCGCTCTCCGGCGTCTCCACCTTCGTCGTGCCCGCCGGCCGCATCGCCCGCTACGCGACGATCGCCCAGGGGGTCGACGTCAACCGCGTGCCGGCGCTCGTCGTCGTCCGCCCCAAGCGGCTCGACCACGGCATCCCCACCGCCTCGGTCAGCTACGGCTTCCAGAGCCCGCAGAGCGTCGAACAGGCGGTGATCGACGCGGGCTACAAGGGCCCCACGGTCGATTACCACCCATAACCTCGTGGACCCGCGGGAATACCCGAGCCATCTGCGCCCGGTCCCCGACTACGGCGGCGGCTCCGCGGCTCCCGCGCTCGAGCCCGAGGCGGGCGGCACCCCCGGCCTGACGCCGCCACTGACGCGCGGCCGCTCCAACGGCTTCGTCACCGACGTCCTCGTCGACCTCGACTACGTCTCCGACGAGCGCGCCCGGCAGGCGATCGAAGAGGCGCGCACCGCCGGCCGGCCGCCCGAGCAGCTGCTGCTCCAGCAGGGGGCGGTCAACGCCGACCAGCTCTCGCGCGCCGTCGCCGAGCGCTACGGGCTCGACCACGTCGACCTCTCCGCCTTCCAGGTCGACATGGCCGCCGCCAACCTGATCTCGGTCAACACGGCGCGCCGCTACAAGGCGCTGCCGGTCGGCTTCGTCGACCGCGAGACGCTGCTCGTCGCGATGGCCGACCCCACCAACGTGCTCGCCGTCGACGACATCCAGATCGCCACGGCGCTCGACTGCCGCGTCGCGGTCGCCGCCGAGGAGGACATCGATTCGCTGATCGGCCGCCTCAACACGCTGCAGAGCGCGGTCAGCGAAGCGGTCGTCGAAGGCGAGGAAGAGATCGAGGACGAGCTCGCCGAGGTCAGCGACATCGAAGTCAGCGCCGAGGACGCGCCGGTCATCAAGCTCGTCTACAGCATCCTCGGCCAGGCGGTCGGCGAGGGCGCCTCCGACGTCCACTTCGAGCCCGAGGAAGGCGAGATGCGGGTCCGCTTCCGGGTCGACGGCGTGCTGCGCGAGGCCGCCCACGTGCCGAAGCGGATGGTCAACGCGGTCGTCTCGCGGGTCAAGATCATGAGCGACCTCAACATCGCCGAGAAGCGGGTGCCGCAGGACGGCCGCGTCAGCATCACGGTCGAGGACCGCCGCATCGACATGCGCGTCACGACCCTGCCGACGCAGCGCGGCGAGGGGGCGACGATCCGCATCCTCGACAAGGAGAACGCCCAGCACTCGCTCGACGAGCTGGGCATGGACGAAGCGGCTCGCACGCGCTTCGAGGGCTCTTTCCGCCAGGCCTACGGCGCGGTGCTGGTGACCGGGCCGACCGGCTCCGGTAAGTCGACGACCCTCTACGCGGCCCTTCAGGACCTAAACCAGACCGAGAAGAAGATCATCACGATCGAGGACCCGGTCGAGTACCGCCTCGCCGGCGTCAACCAGATCAACGTCAACCGCAAGGCGGGCCTCGACTTCGCCACCGGCCTGCGCTCGATCCTCCGCGCCGACCCCGACATCGTGATGGTCGGCGAGATCCGCGACGGCGAGACGGCGCGGATCGCGATCGAGGCGGCGCTGACCGGGCACATGATGCTCTCCACCCTCCACACCAACGACGCCCCCGGCGCGATCACCCGCCTCACCAAGATGGGGATCGAGGCCTTCCTGACCGCCTCCGCGGTCGACTGCGTGGTCGCCCAGCGGCTCGCCCGCAAGCTCTGCGCCCATTGCAAGCAACGCACGGTGGTGCGGCCGGAGGCGCTCGCCGACGCCGACATCCGGATCGGCGCCGAGCTGGAGGCCTACGAGCCGGTCGGCTGCGCCCGCTGCAACCAGAGCGGCTACCGCGGCCGGGTCGGGCTCTACTCGGTGATGAAGATGAGCGAGCGGATCAAGGAGATGGCGGTCGCCCAGAAGCCGGAGGCCGAGATCGCCGCCGTCGCCCGCGAAGAGGGGATGCTGACGCTGCGCGAGGACGGCGTCGCCAAGGTGCGCTCGGGGCTGACCAGCGTCGAGGAGGTGCTCCGTGTCACGGCTTGAGCGGACGCATAGTCGGTTTCGGGTATCGAGGGATCGGGCCCGGAGGCCGATCTAGATGTCCATGGAGTTCGACTTCGCCGAGGTCCTCGCCCGCATGGCCGAGGTCAAGGCCTCCGACGTACACCTGACCGCCGGCTTCCCGCCGGCGATGCGCGACAAGGGCAAGATCGTCCCGATGGAGGGCTTCCCCGTGCTCTCCAGCCAGGAGACGCGCGAGGTCGTCTTCGGCATCCTCAACGACGACCAGCGCAAGCGCTTCGAGAACGGCAAGCAGCTCGACTTCGCCTACGCGATCCCCGGTGTCGCCCGCTTCCGCGTCAACTGCTTCCTGCAGCGCGGCTCGGTCAGCGCCGCCTTCCGCCTCGTGCCGCAGGAGATCCCCGCGCTCGACTCGCTCGGCGTGCCGCAGGTGCTGCGCGAGCTGACCGCCAAACCGCGCGGCTTCGTGCTCGTCACCGGCCCGACCGGCTCGGGGAAGTCGACGACGCTGGCGGCGCTCGTCGACCACGTGAATCGCACGCGCGACGACCACATCATCACCATCGAGGACCCCATCGAGTTCGTGCACCCGAGCCGGCGCTGCCTCGTGCACCAGCGCGAGGTGGGCGTGCACACCGACTCGTTCAAGCGCGCCCTCCGCGCCGCGCTCCGCGAGGACCCCGACATCGTGCTCGTGGGCGAGCTGCGCGACCTCGAGACCATCGCCATCGCCATCGAGACGGCCGAGACCGGGCACCTCGTCTTCGGCACGCTCCACACCAACACCGCCCCGTCCACGGTCGACCGGATCATCGACCAGTTCCCCGCCGACCGGCAGCCGCAGATCCGGATGATGCTCTCCGAGTCGCTCCGCGGCGTCATCACCCAGACCCTCTGCAAGAAGGTGGGCGGCGGGCGCGTCGCGGCGCAGGAGGT
>DASTHF010000123.1:0-7524 GCA_035605615.1 Solirubrobacterales bacterium | reverse complement strand
GAGCGGGTCCGCGCGGCGCTCGCCCGCCACGTCGTCGTCTGGCTGCAGGTCGACGCCGCGGAGGCCTGGCGGCGGATCGCCGGCACCGACCGCCCGCTGGCGCGCGGCGCCGCGGACGTGGCGCGGCTGATGGAGGTACGGCAGCCGCTCTACGAAGCGCTTGCCGACGCGGTCCTGCCCCAGGGCGAGCGCGATGCGGTGGCGCGGGCGCTGCCCTCGATCCAGGCGCTCGTCAAGCTGCCGCCCGACACGAGGCTGCTCTGGGCGGCAAGCGCCGCCGGCGAGTACCCGATCTTCGTCGGGCCCGGCCTGCTCAGGGCCGGCTGGTGGCCACTCGACGGCCGCCGCTTCTGCGTCACCGACAAAGCGGTAGGACCCCTCTATACAGAGAGGCTCGAGCCGCTCGCGGCGCAGATCGAGGTGGAGCCGGGGGAGGGGGCGAAGACGATGGCCGAGGCGGAGCGGGTGTTGCGAGAGCTGGCCCGCGCCGGCATGTCCCGCGAAGACCATGTCGTCGCGCTGGGCGGCGGCGTCGTCGGCGACCTGGCCGGCTTCTGCGCCCACCTCTACCAGCGCGGCGTGCGGGTCGTCCAGGTTCCGACCACGCTCGTCGCCCAGGTCGACTCGGCCTACGGCGGCAAGACCGGCGTCGACCTGCCGGAGGGCAAGAACTACGCCGGTGCCTACCACCTGCCCTCTGCGGTCATCGCCGACACCGCGACGCGGGCGAGCCTGCCGGAGGCGGATCTGGCAGCCGGTTTCGTCGAGGCGCTGAAGACCGGGCTGCTGGCCGGCGGCGACCTCTGGGAGCGGGTGCGCGCGCTGGAGTCGCTCGACCTCGCCGCGCTTGACGACGTCGTCTTCGCCTGCGCCCGCTACAAGTGCGAGGTGGTCGCCGCCGACGAACGCGACTCCGGTCTGCGCCAGGTCCTCAACCTGGGCCACACGGTCGGTCACGCGATCGAGGCGGCGAGCGGCTACTCGCGCTACCGCCACGGCGAGGCGATCGGCCTCGGCCTGCTGGCGACGCTGCGCCTCTCCGGCGCCCCCGAGCTGCGCGACGAGGTCGAGGCGATCCTGCGCCGCCACGGCCTGCCCACGACCCTCGATCCGGCGATCGGCGTCGAGGAGACGCTCGCCGCGCTCGAACGCGACAAGAAGCGCACCTCCGACGGGGTCGGCTTCGTCCTCCTTGCCACGCCCGGCGCGCCCCGCACCGGGCAGCTCGTCGATCCGGATAGGGTCAGGGCCGCCGTGGAGGAATTGCGCGAATGACCTCCGCCCACAACCGCGTCGCGATCCTGCACGGGGTCAACTTCGACGTCCTCGAGCGTCGCGACCCGGCGCTTTACGGGGGGCTCTCGCTGTATGAGCTGGAGGCGAAGATCGAGCGCTGGGCGCGCGAGCTGGGGCTGGAGACGATCTTCTTCCAGACCAACTCGGAGGGCGAGTTCGTCGAGTACCTGCACCGCGCGCCCGACCTGGCCGACGCGGCGCTGGTCAACGCCGGCGCCTGGACCCACTACAGCCGCGCGATCGCCGACGCGCTCGACGTCTCCCGCCTGCCGGCGGTCGAGGTCCACCTCTCCGACGTCGAATCCCGCGAGGAGTGGCGCCACCTCTCCGTCTTCGACGGCCTGGTGCTGGCCAAGGTCTCGGGCAAGGGCCCGGACGGCTACCGCGAGGCGCTCGCCGTGCTGGCCCGCGAGCTCGGCGTCTCAACCGGCTGATGCGCGGCCGCGGGGACCGCCTCGCCGGGCTGCTCGCCGAGCGCGAGCTGGATCGCATCCTGATCACCGACCTCGTCAACGTCCGCTACCTGACCGGCTTCGGCGGCACCAACGGCGCCTGCGTCTGCGGCGCCGAGGCGCGCCTCTTCCTCACCGACTTCCGCTACGGCGAGCGCGCCGCGGCCGAGGTCGACGGCTGGGAGGTCGAGGTCGTCGAGGATGACTGGCTGGGCGGTATCGCGGCGCACCTGAGCGGGCGCAGCGGCTTCGAGGACGACCGCATGCCGGTCCGCACCCTGAAGCGGCTGGAGGAGAAGCTGCCGGAGGGGGTCGAGATGGCCGCCGCGGGCGGCAGCGTCGAGCAGCTGCGCCGCGTCAAGGACGACGACGAGCTGGCGGCGATCGCCGCCGCGGCCGAGCTGGCCGACGAGGTTTGGCGCTGGAGCCTCGAGCGCGGCCTGGGCGGCCGCTCCGAGCGCGATGTCGCCCGCGCGGCGGAAGCGCGGATTCGCGAGCTGGGCGGCGACCCCTCCTTCCCGGCGATCGTCGCCGCCGGGTCGAACGGCGCCCTGCCGCACGCCGAGCCGGGCGAGCGCCAGATCGGTCCCGGCGAGCTGGTCGTCTTCGACATGGGGGCCAAGCTGGACGGCTACTGCTCGGACGGCACGCGCACCTTCGCCACCGGCGAGCCGGGCGGGCGCGCCCGCGAGGTCTACGAGGTCGTGCTCGACGCCCAGGCGGCGGCGCTGGCGGCGGTCGCCTCCGGCGTCCGCGGCGAGGACGTCGACGCCGCCGCCCGCGAGGCGATCGCCGCGGCCGGCTACGGCGAGCGCTTCGGCCACGGACTGGGCCACGGCGTCGGCCTCGAGGTGCACGAGGCGCCGCGCCTCTCGCAGCGCTCCGAGGACGTGCTGGAGGTCGGGGAGGTGGTGACGATCGAGCCCGGTGTCTACCTGCCCGGCGAGCTGGGGGTGCGGATCGAGGACCTCGTCGTCGTCGGCGCGGAGGGGTGTCGCAACCTCAGCAGCCTCCCCAAAGAGCTCCAGATCGTCGCATAGCGCTGTAGACAAAAGACCTACACGCGCCTTGCCCAATGCGGGATCTCCGCTGCAGCCTCAAGTGCGGCGGCCCTGAAACCGATGCGCAGTCCGTGAGATCGATGACCGCAACGGTCTGTCCTGCGAGCCGCTACACCGAGCCGCCGCCGGAGCAGAAGGAGTCGCTGGGGGCGATCCGCGCCGCGGCGCGCCGCGAGCGCCTGCTCGACATGGAGATCCGCCTGCGCCGCTACCGCTTCGCCTGCTTCGCGATCCTCGCCGCGGCGCTCATCCCGGTCAGTCCGGAGGTCGGCTGGTGGTGGATCGCGCCGCTCCTCGTCGGGCTGGCCGGCTTTGCGGTGGCCGACAGCTTCATGCGGACGAGCGCCCATCCGGCCGCCTGGGTCGCCACCGCCTGGGCGATGCTGCCACTGCTGCTCACCGACGCGGTGGTCCTCACCGGCGGCGGCGCCAGCCCCGTGTTGATGCTCTTCGCGCTGCCGGCGATAACGCTCGGCGCGCGCTTCGAGCCCCGCGGGATCGTGCTCGGCACCATCTACATCCTGGTGCTGCTCTTGGTCAGTACGGTCGGCCTCAACGCCGATGTCGCCTCCTTCCACCACAAGGAGGTGATCGCGGCGGTGGCGCTGGTCCTCTGCAGCGTGATCCTCTCCGGCGCCCTGGTCGAGTCCGACCGCACCCACCGGCGTCGCTCGACGCTCGACCCGCTCACCGGCCTCTACAACCGCAACGCCCTCGAGCAGCGTCTCTCGGAGCTCGACGGCCAGCCGAGCAGCGAAGCCGAGGGCCTCTCGCACGCGCTGCTGCTCTGCGACCTCGACCACTTCAAGCGCGTCAACGACCAGATGGGACACGCGGCCGGCGACGCGGTGCTGCAGGAGGTCGCCTACACGATGCGCGCCGCGCTGCGCGCCGGCGATTCGATCTACCGGGTCGGCGGCGAGGAGATCCTCGTCGTGCTGCCGGGTGCGAGCGAGCCGGAGGCGGTCGAGATCGCCGAGCGGCTGCGGCACGAGGTGCGCGAGCGCCGCCCGGTGGGCATGCCGGTCACGATCAGCATCGGCGTCGCGCTCTCGCGCACCGGACGCGTCGACAGCGACGATCTCGTCAACCGGGCCGACGCGGCGCTCTACGCCGCCAAGGCGGGTGGACGGGACATGGTCGTGGTCGGCGGCGACGAGCCGATCGCGTAGCGTTCCGGCCACATGGGCGAGATTGCGGGAGGGACTATCGCGCTGGTCACGGGCGCCTCGAGCGGGATCGGCGAGGCGACCGCGAGGCGGCTCGCCCGCGAGCCGGGCGCCGAGCTGATCCTGGTCGCGCGCCGCGAGGAGCGGCTGCGCGCCATCGCCGAGTCGCTGCCCTGCAAGGCGAGCTGGCTCGCCGCCGACCTCACCGGCGACGACGCCCCGCAGCGCGTCCGCGACCACGTCGCCGAGCGCCACGGCCGCCTCATGCTGCTCGTCAACAACGCCGGCGCCGCCTGGCGCGGCAGCTTCGCCGAGGTCGGCCACGCCAACGTCCGCCGTCACATGGCGCTCAACTTCGATGCCGCCGTACGCCTCACCGAGGCGCTGCTGCCGCTGCTGCGCTCCTCGGCGCCGAGCGCGATCGTCAACGTGGCGAGCACCGCGGGCCGCGTCTCGCGTGCCCGTACCGGCTCCTACTCGGCCAGCAAGTTCGCGCTGATCGGCTGGAGCGACTCGCTGCACTTCGAGGAGCGCCCGCACGGCGTCCACGTCGGCCTCGTCCTGCCCGGCTTCATCGCCACCGAGGGCTTTCCGGCGACCGAGCTGCGCGAGCGGGCGCTGACCCGCTGGCTGGTCTCCAAGCCCGAGCTCGTCGCCGAGGCGATCGTCGACACCGGCCTGCGCGGCAAGGCGGAGCGCTACGTGCCGCGGCTCTATGCGGTGCCGGCGATCCTCCGCATCGTCGCCCCGAGCTTGGTGCGCCGCGCCCTCGCGGGCGGCACCGCCTCCACGCTCACCACCAGCACCGCCGCCGAATCCGGCACGGTCGCCGAAGCGGGCGACTGACCGCGGCCGCCGCCCGCCGTCCCGCTGCCTCTAGGATTCCGCGCCGTGATCTCCACCAACCAATTCAAGAACGGCTCCCACATCGAGATCGACGGGACCGTCTTCAGGATCATCGAGTTCCAGCACGTCAAGCCCGGCAAGGGCGGGGCGTTCGTGCGCACCAAGCTGCGCAAGATCGAGGACGGGACGGTTCAGGACAAGACGTTCCGGGCCGGCGAGAAGTTCCGACCGGTGCGGACCGAGTCGCGCAAGATGCAGTACCTCTACGACTCGGGCGAGGCGGCTGTCTTCATGGACAGCACGGACTTCGAGCAGATCGAGATCCCGCTCGCCGTCGCCGGCGAGGCGATGAAGTGGATGCTGCCCAACGACGAGGTCGACGTCCTCTTCGTCGACGAGCGGCCCAGCGACGTGCAGGTGCCGAGCGCCGTCGACATGAAGGTGACGCAGACCGAGCCCGGCGTTAAGGGCGATACCGCCTCCGGCGGTGGCAGCAAGCCGGCGACGCTGGAGTCGGGCGTGACCGTGCAGGTGCCGCTCTTCATCGAGGAGGGCGAGAGCGTCCGCGTCGACACCCGCACCGGCGAGTACGTCTCGCGCGCCTGACGGCTGCGTGACCGACGCCGCACCGCGTGGCCGCGGCGAAGCGCGAGAATAGGCGCCGATGCGCCGATCCGACCAACGCCGCGACGCCGTCTTCGCCTGCTACCAGCGCGACGTCACCGGCCGCCCGCTGGGCGAGTTGCTGGCCGAGGCAAGGCCTTTCACGAGGGAGCTGGCAGAAGGGGTGGAGGAGCGGCGTGCGGAGCTCGACGCGGAGATCGCCGCCCATGCCAAGGGCTGGGAGCTGGAGCGGATCGCGCCGCTGGAGCGCAACCTGATGCGCGTCGCCCTCTACGAGATCGAGCACCGCGACGACGTGCCGGCCGAGGTGGCGATCGACGAGGCGGTCGAGACCGCCAAGGAGTACTGCGGAGCGGAGGCGCCGGGCTTCGTCAACGGCGTGCTGGGGGCCGTCGTGCGCGAGCGGGAGCCGGCAAAGTGAGCGTTGCGGAGGAGAGGCTGCGGGAGATCGCGGCGCGGCTCGGCGCAATCGCGACCGAGCTGGAGGACGTCGAGACAAGCGACGAGCGCGCCGCCGAGCTGGCTCGCGAGGCGGCCGAGCTGTCCGCCGAGGCGGTCGAGGAGGCCAATCGCCGCTCCCGCGAGAGCGAGGCCTCCCAATGACCGCTCCTCCCTTCCGGTGCGCTTTATGTGCCCTATACGAACATAAGGCGCACCGGAAGCCGTGAGCTACCCCGAGGACCTGCGGGCGCTGGTCGACGCGGCGCTGGAGCGCCTGCGCTTCTCGGCCGTTCCCGCCACGGCCGGCATCGAGGAGGCGATGCGCTACTCGCTGCTGGCCGGCGGCAAGCGGGTCCGCCCGGTGCTGGCGCTGGCGACCGCGCGGGCGCTTGGCGCCGAGCCCGAGCGCTTCCTGCCCGCCGCCTGCGCGATCGAGCTGATCCACACCTACTCGCTGATCCACGACGACCTGCCGGCGATGGACGACGACGACCTGCGCCGCGGCCTGCCGACCTCGCATGTCAAGTTCGGCGAGGACGTGGCGATCCTCGCCGGCGACGGGCTCTTCGCCGAGGCGAACCGCACCTTCTGCGGGCAGCCGGGCGAGCCGGGCCGTGTGCTGGTCGCGCTGCGAGAGCTGACCGCGGCCACCGGCGTCGACGGGATGGTCGGCGGCCAGTACGTCGACGTCGCCGGCGAGGTCGCCGATGGCGAGTCGCTGCGCGCCCTGCACGAGCTGAAGACGGGGCGCCTGATCGCCACCAGCGTCGGCGTCGTGCTTACCCTCGAGGGCCTCGCCGAACCTGAAACAATTGCCTATCGCCGGTTCGCGAGCGAGCTCGGCGTCCTCTTTCAGATAGTCGACGACATCCTCGACGTGACTGAGAGCGACGAGCAGCTCGGCAAGCCGCACGGCAGCGACGAGCGACATGGAAAACTCACCTACGTCAGCCTCTTCGGCCTCGATCGGGCCCGCGAGCTCGCGGCCGAGTCCCATGCGAAGGCGGTCGAGGCGCTCGCCGGAGCGGGCGGCGAAACCGGCGACCTGAGATGCGTCGCCGACTACATCTTCACGAGGCACGAATGAGCGAGGAGCAACCGAGGAACTCAGCAAACGGGGACGATCCCGAGGCCCGGCCGCTGCTGGAGCGGATCGACGGCCCGGCCGCCCTGCACGGGCTCGACGACGATCAGCTGGCGCAGGTGGCGCAGGAGATGCGCACCTACATCATCGACACGATCGGCGAGATCGGCGGCCACTTCGGCGCCAACCTCGGCACCTGCGAGCTGGCCGTCGCCCTCCATAGCCTGCTCGATTCCCCCCGCGACAAGATCCTCTGGGACGTCGGCCACCAGGCCTACCCGCACAAGGTCCTCACCGGCCGCCGCGAGGCGCTGCGGACGATTCGCCAGTACGAAGGGCTGGCGCCCTTCTGTTCGATGGCGGAGTCCGAGCACGACATCATGGGCGCCGGCCACGCCTCGACCTCGATCGGCTACGCGGTCGGGCTGAAGGAGGCGATGCGCAAGGGCATCGGCGAGGACGGCAAGGTCGCCGCCGTGATCGGCGACGGCGCCCTCACCGGCGGTGTCGCCTACGAGGCGATGCAGGCGGCCGGCGGTTTGCAGACCCCG
>DASTHF010000147.1:0-7633 GCA_035605615.1 Solirubrobacterales bacterium | reverse complement strand
CGGCTCCAGCGCGCAGAGCCGCTCGCTGCCCGGGCCCACCGCGTCGACGAGGAAGTCCAGCCGCGATCCCTCCACGTCGGCGACCGAGAGGGCGCGGGGCAGGAACGGCCGCCCTTCGCGCTCCTCCCAGTGCCGCTCGGTGGCGAGCATGTAGAACTGGCCGGGCAGCGGCTCGGGCCCCTCGGCGTCGCGCAGCGAGAAGAACCGGTAGCCACCCGAGGCGCGGTTCTCCGTCACCTCGCACAGCCTCCGCCCGAAGGGGGCGGTCATCGAGGTTGCTCGGCCCTGGTCAGCGCGTGGATTTCCTGCAGCGAGACGACCTCGGCCTCGCGCTCGATCTGGGCGGCGATCGCCCGCACCGCGGCCGATGCGCCGGTCATCGTCGTCACGCAGGGGATCCCGTGACGCACCGCGGCGGTGCGGATCGCGTGGCCGTCGGCGCGGGCGCCGGAGCCGGTCGGCGTGTTGATCACGAGGTCGCAGCGGCGCTCGCGGATCAGGTCAACGACGTGCGGCGAGCCCTCACTCAGCTTGGCGATCCGCGTTACCGGCACGCCCATCGCAGCGATCGCCTGCGCGGTGCCGCCCGTCGCGACCACCTCGAAGCCCAGCTCATGGAAGCGCGCCGCCAGCTGCGTCGCCGCCGGCTTGTCGGTGTCGGTGACCGTGATGAAGACCGATCCCTCGTTGGGCAGCGAGACGCCGGCCGCCGCCTGCGCCTTGCCGAAGGCGGTCGGGAAGTCGGCGGCGATGCCCATCACCTCGCCGGTGCTCTTCATCTCCGGGCCGAGCACCGAGTCGACGCCGGCGAAGCGCGCGAAGGGCAGCACCGCCTCCTTGACGCTGACGTGGCCGGCCGGCGGCTCGGGCAGGTCCATGGCGGCGAGCCTCTCCCCCAGCATCAGCCGCGCCGCGACCTTGGCCAGCGGCAGGCCGGTCGCCTTGGAGACGAAGGGCACGGTGCGCGAGGCGCGCGGGTTCGCCTCGATCACGTAGAGCTCGCCGCCCGCCACCCCGTACTGGATGTTGATCAACCCGATGACGCCCAGCTCCAGGGCGATCCGCCGCGTCGTCGCGCGGATCTCCTCCAGCATCTCCTCGCCGAGGCTCATCGGCGGGATCACGCAGGCCGAGTCGCCGGAGTGGACGCCGGCCTCCTCGACGTGCTGCATGATGCCGGCGATATGGACGTTCTCGCCGTCGGCGAGCGCATCGACGTCGACCTCGATCGCGTTCTCGAGGAAGCGGTCGAGCAGCAGCGGGTGCTCCTGGTCGGCCTTGACGTTGGCCTCCAGGTAGGCGGCGAGGTTCTCGGTCGAGTAGCAGATCTCCATGGCGCGGCCGCCCAGCACGTAGGAGGGCCGGACGAGCAGCGGGTAGCCGACCTCCTCGGCGATCACCGCCGCCTCGTCCGCCGAGAGGGCGGTGCCGTAGGGCGGGTGCTTGATGCCGAGCCGGCGCAGCAGGGCGCCGAAACGTCCGCGGTCTTCCGCCAGATGGATCGCGTGAACGGGGGTGCCGAGCAGCGGCACGCCCGCCTCCTCGAGGGCGCGGGCCAGCTTCAGCGGCGTCTGGCCGCCGAACTGGACGATCACCCCCTCCGGCCGCTCCTGCTCGCAGACCGCGAGCACGTCCTCGGCGGTGAGCGGCTCGAAGTAGAGGCGATCGGAGGTGTCGTAGTCGGTCGAGACCGTCTCCGGGTTGCAGTTGACCATCACCGCGTCGCGACCCAGCTCGCGGACGGTCATCGCGGCGTGCACGCAGCAGTAGTCGAACTCGATCCCCTGGCCGATCCGGTTGGGGCCGGCGCCGAGGATGACGACCGAGTCGCGCTCGCCGCGGCGCACCTCGGAGGCGGCGGCGCCGTCGCGGCGCGGCCGCTCGTGCGCCGAGTAGTAGTAGGGGGTGGCCGCCTCGAACTCGGCGGCGCAGGTGTCGACCGACTTGTAGGTGCGGGCGAGGCCCTCGGTGCCGTCGCCCTCGCGGGCCAGCTCCTCCAGCTCGCGCAGGAACCAGCGGTCGACCAGGCAGCGCTTGTGCACAGCCTCGACGCCGATGCCGCGCCGGAAGGCCTCCAGGACCAGGTCGAAGCGCTCGGCGCTGGGCACGGCGATCGCCTCCAGCAGCGCCTCATCGGCCTCGGGCGGCTCGGCCGGGGAGTCGAGCTCGCGCGAGCGCAGCGCCTTGGCGAAGGACTCGCGGAAGGTGCGGCCGATCGCCATCACCTCGCCGACGCTCTGCATGTGGGTGGAGAGGCGGCCGGTGGCGCCGGGGAACTTCTCGAAGGCGAAGCGCGGCACCTTCGTCACCACGTAGTCGATCGTCGGCTCGAAGGAGGCGGGCGTGGCGCGGGTGATGTCGTTGGGGATCTCCTCCAGCGCGTAGCCGACCGCCAGCTTCGCCGCCATCTTGGCGATCGGGAAGCCGGTCGCCTTCGAGGCGAGCGCCGAGGAGCGCGAGACGCGCGGGTTCATCTCGATCACGACGATCTCGCCCGTCTCCGGGTTGACCGCGAACTGGATGTTGGAGCCGCCGGTCTCGACCCCGACGGCGCGGATCACGCGGATCGCCTGGTCGCGCAGCTCCTGGTAGAGGCGGTCGGTGAGGGTCTGGGCCGGGGCCACCGTGACCGAGTCGCCGGTGTGGACGCCCATCGGGTCGACGTTCTCGATCGAGCAGATGATCACGACGTTGTCGTTGCGATCGCGCATCACCTCCAGCTCGAACTCGCCCCAGCCGATCACCGACTCCTCGACCAAGACCTGGTTGATCGGGCTTGCCGCAAGGCCCTCGGAGACGATCTGGCGCAGCTCGGTCTCGGTCTCCCCCATGCCGCCGCCCTGGCCGCCCAACGTGAAGGCCGGGCGGACGATCGCCGGCAGCTCGATGCGGCCGTCGGCGAGCGCCGCGTCGACCTCGCCGAGGCTGCCGACCGTGATCGACCAGGGGATGCGCAGGCCGGCCTCGGTCATCGTGCGACGGAACTCCTCGCGGTCCTCGGCGCGGCGGATCGCCGCTTGGTCGGCGCCGATCAGCTCTACCCCGAAGCGCTCCAGGGTGCCGTCCTCGTGGAGGGCCATCGCCACGTTGAGCGCCGTCTGGCCGCCCAGGGTCGGCAGGAGCGCCTGCGGCCGCTCCTTCTCGATGATCTTCGCCACCGGGCCGGGCAGCAATGGCTCGACGTAGGTCGCGGTCGCGAACTCCGGATCGGTCATGATCGTCGCCGGGTTGGAGTTGACGAGGACGACCTCGTAGCCCTCCTCGAGCAGCACCTTGCAGGCCTGCACCCCGGAGTAGTCGAACTCGGCGGCCTGGCCGATCACGATCGGCCCCGAGCCGATCAGGAGGATCTTCGCGATGTCGTCTCGCCTGGGCATGGGTCAGCTCACGCGGCCAGCGCCAGGAACTGGTCGAACATGTGGCGGGCGTCGTGCGGGCCGGGGCCGGCCTCTGGGTGGTACTGAACGGTGGCGGCCGGCACGTCCCTGAGGACGAGGCCCTCTACGGTGCGGTCGTAGAGGTTGAGGTGGGAGAGCTCGGCGGCGCCGAAGTCCGTCTCCCAGCGGACCGGCTCGTCGAGCTCGATGCGCGGGTCGCCGCCGGGGCCGCACACGGCGAAGCCGTGGTTCTGCGAGGTGATGTCGATGCGCCCGCTGGCCAGCTCCTTGACCGGGTGGTTGGCACCGCGGTGGCCGAAGGGCAGCTTGAAGGTCTCGAGGCCGACGGCGCGGCAGAGCAGCTGGTGGCCGAGGCAGATGCCGAAGAGCGGCTTCTTGCCGACCAGCTCGCGGACCGTCGCCACTATGTAGTCGAGCGCGCCGGGGTCGCCGGGGCCGTTGGCGAGGAAGACGAGATCGGGGTCCTCGGCGAGGACCTGCTCCGCCGAAGAGGTACAGGGCAGCAGCGTCAGGCGGCAGCCGCGGGCGCGCAGCTCGCGCACGATGTTGAGCTTGACGCCGGTGTCGATGCCGACCACGTGCGGGCCGTCGCCCTCGAAGCGCACCGGCTCGGGCGGCGTCACGGTGCGGGCCAGGTCGGCGCCGTCCATCGCGGGCTCGGCGGCTACACGTTCGCGAGCCTCCGCCTCCGGCAGCTCGGCCGGAAAGACGCCACCCCGCATCGCGCCCCGGTCGCGGATGTGGCGGACCAGCGCCCGCGTGTCGACGCCGCCGATCCCCGCCACGCCGCAGTCGCCGAGCCAGTCGAGCCAGCCGCCCTCCGCGGTGGCGACGTCCTCGCGGTTCCTGGCGTCGCGCATGACGACGGCGCGGGCGTGGGCGCGGTCGGACTCCATCGCCTCGGCGCAGACGCCGTAGTTGCCGATCAAGGGATAGGTGAAGACGATGATCTGGCCGGCATAGGAGGGGTCGGTGACCGACTCCTGGTAGCCGGTCATCGCGGTGTTGAAGACGACCTCGCCGGTCACCGCCTCGGGATGCCCGCAGAGCTCGCCGTCGAAGCGTGCCCCGTCCTCGAGCAATAGGTAACCCTCCATCATTCCGGTGCGCCCTTTGTGTCTGTGAGGCACATAAAGCGCACCGGAACGGACGTCATTTCGCGACCCCACATAAATGGTTCGCCGTGAAATGAGAGCCGATCAGAGCCAGAGATGCTTCGACTCTCATTTCGCGACTCCCAGGGAGAAGCTGCGCAGGCGGTAGGCGACCTGGCCGCCCGCGACGGTCATCAGGACGCGTCCGGTCAGGGCGCGGCCGGCACACCAGGAGTTCTGCGAGCGGCTCTCGTAGCCCTCCTCCCCCACCGTCCACTCGGCACCGAGGTCGCAGAGGGCGACGTTTGCCTCGCTGCCCGGCTCCAGGCTGGGACGCTCCAGGCCGAAGGGGGCGGCGCCGCCCGCCATCCGCTCGACCAGCACGGCGAGGTCGAGCACGCCGGGCAGGACGAGGTCGGTGTGCAGCGCCGCGAACGCCGTCTCCAGCCCGGTCACCCCCATCGCCGCCTGCTCGAAGGGCACCTCCTTCTCCTCCGGCGCGTGCGGGGCGTGGTCGGTGGCGAGGCAGTCGATCGTGCCGTCGCGCAGCGCCCCGATCAGCGCCTGGCGGTCCGCCTCCGAGCGCAGCGGCGGGTTCATCTTGAAGCGGCGCGCGTCGAGGCTGCGAACCTCCTCGTCGGTGAGGCAGAGGTGGTGCGGGGTGACCTCGCAGCTGAGCTGGATCCCCGCCGCCTTGGCGGCCTGCACCGCCTCGACCGACTCGGCGGCGGAGAGGTGCTGGACGTGGATGCGGCCGCCCTCGTAGCCGGCCAGCGCCGCGTCCCGGGCGATCATCGTCGACTCGGACACCGAGGGGATGCCGGCCAGCCCGAGCGCCGCCGAAACCGGTCCCTCGTGCATGACGCCGTCCCCCGACAGATCGGGATCCTCCTCGTGCAGGGCGATCGTGCCGCCGCAGAGCCGCTGGTACTGGAGGGCGCGGCGCAGGATGCGGGCGCGGCGCAACGGCAGCCCGTCGTCGCTGAAGCCGACGGCGCCGGCGTCGCGCAGCTCCGCCATCTCGGTCAGCTCCTCGCCGCGCATGTCGCGGGTGACCGTGGCGAGGAAGCCGACCGGCACCGAGGCCTGCTCGCGGGCCATCTCCCGCAGCGCCTCGACGTCGGCGGCGGTCGAGACCGGCGGCTCGGTGTTGGCCATCGCCAAGACGCCGCAGTAGCCGCCCGCGGCGGCGGCGCGGGTGCCGGTTTCGACGTCCTCCTCGTGCTCCTGGCCGGGGGTGCGCAGGTGGACGTGCGGGTCGAAGAAGGCGGGGAAGGCGTGAAGGCCCTCCGCCTCGACGACCTCCAGCCCGTCGCTCGCGGCGGCACCCGGCGCGGTCAGCTCGGCGATCCGGCCCTCGCGGACGACGACGTCGTGGGCGCCTTCGATTCCGGCGACCGGATCGAGCACGGTGGCGCCGCGCAGGACCAGGTCCGCGCCCACGCCGGAGCGCATGTCGAGCGCCGCGGCCAAACTCACGCCGGTTGTCCTATCGGGGTCGGCCGCTGGGCGCCCTCGCCCTCGACGGCCGCCGGGCGGCCGCCGCCGGCGGCGAGCAGCTCGTAGAGGATCGCCATCCGCACGACGAGGCCGGAGGCGACCTGCTCGGCGATCAGCGACTGCGGCGAGTCGATCACCTCGCCGGAGAGCTCGACGCCGCGATTGACCGGGCCGGGGTGCATCAAGAGCTGGCGCGGGCCGAGCCGCCGCGAGTCGATCTGGAAGCGGGCCGCGTACTCGCGGATCGAGGGGACGAAGCTCTCCACCATGCGCTCGTTCTGCATGCGCAGGGCGTAGACGACGTCGGCCTCGCCGAGCCCGTCGAGCGAGTAGGCGACCTCGCAGCCGAGCGCCTCGATCCCGCGCGGGATCAGGGTGGGCGGCCCGCACACGGTCAGCTCGGCCCCCATCGCCGCGAAGGCGATCAGGTTGGAGCGGGCGACGCGGCTGTGCAGGACGTCGCCGACGATCCAGATCCGCTTCCCCTCAAGCGAGCCGAGCCGGCGGCGCAGCGTGAAGAGGTCGAGCAGCGCCTGACTCGGGTGCTCGTGCTTGCCGTCGCCGGCGTTGACCACCGCCGCCTCCGCCCATTCGGCGACCAGCTGCGCGGCGCCGGCGTGCGGATGGCGGATCACGATCGCCGCCGGGTCGTAGGCGGAGAGGGTGGCGACGGTGTCCTTGAGCGACTCCCCCTTCTCGATCGAGGAGCCGGCCGCCTTGACCGAGACGAGGTCGGCGGAGAGCCGCTTCGCGGCCAGCTCGAAGGAGGAGCTGGTGCGGGTGCTCGACTCGTAGAAGAGCGTGACGACGGTGCGGCCGCGCAGGGTCGGCACTTTCTTGATGTCGCGCCGGCCGACCTCGGCGAAGCTCTCGGCGCGATCGAGGATCGCCTCGATCTCCTCGCGCGAGAGCTGCTCGATCGACAGGAGATGCTTCACGCGAGCGCCTCCACCGGCTCGGAGATCGTCACCTCGTCCACCCCGTCGATCTCCTCCAGCCGCACGTTGACCCGCTCGCCGCGGGCGGTCGGCAGGTTCTTGCCGACGTAGTCGGGACGGATCGGCAGCTCGCGGTGGCCGCGGTCGCAGAGCACGGCGAGCTGCACCCGCTGCGGCCGGCCGTAGTCGAAGAGGGCGTCGATCGCGGCGCGCACGGTGCGGCCGGTGAAGAGCACGTCGTCGACGAGGACGACGGTACGGCCGGCGAGGTCGAAGTCGATGTGGGAGGCGTGGACGACGGGCTGCGCGGCGGGCTCCTTGGCGCCGACGTCGTCGCGGTAGAAGGAGATGTCGATGTCGCCGATCGGCGCCGCGGCGGCGGTCAGCTCGCCGAGCGCCTCGTGCAGCCGCCTGGCCAGCACGGCGCCGCGGGTGTGGATGCCGACAATCGCCAAGGCCTCCGGCTCCGGGTTCTTCTCGGCGATCTCATGGGCGATCCGCCGCAGCGTCCGCCTCAGGTCGTCGCGCTCCAGCACGACCTTCTCGCTCACTTCTCCGGTGCTCCTTCCTGGCCTCTCGGGACCGGGTTAAAGGACGGCGCTCAGAGTAGCAGCGAGTGGTGACGGGTCGTGGGGTCGTCTCGGCGGCGCCTATGTTCGCTTCGCTCACCAATCTGGTGCCGCTTCGCGGCAAGAACTACTCT
>DASTHF010000145.1:0-2139 GCA_035605615.1 Solirubrobacterales bacterium | reverse complement strand
TGATCGTGATCTACCTGGCCCGCGTCGTGCACCGGCGCGCTACGCCGACGGGCGCAGCGTCAGGATCGTGACGGACGCCATGCGGCGGGCCTCCACCAGGCCGAATCCGAGCTCCGGCGCGCCGTCGGCGAACAGGCGCTTGCCGGCTCCGAGGATCACCGGGAAGACCATCAGCCGCAGCTCGTCGACGAGGCCGCGCTCGAGCAGTGCGCGAACGAGGGTGCCGCTGCCGTGGACGACGATGTCGCCCCCGTCGCCGTCTCGCAGCCCGGCGACGTCGTCGAGGCTCACGACCTGCGAGTTGCTCCAGACGGACTCCGGGTCGGTCATCGTCGAGGAGACGACGTACTTCGTCGAGTTGTTGAACTTGTCGGCGAACTCGCCCTCCCGCGCCGGCCAGTGCTGCGCGAACCCTTCGAACGTGTGGCGGCCGAGCAGCAGTGCCTCCGAGTCCATCGTCTCGTCGAGCTTGAACTTGTCGCCGTCCTCGCCGCGCTCGAACTGGAACGCCCAGCCGCCGCGGTCGAAGTCCTCGGCGCCGCCCGGATCCTCGAAGACGCCGTCCAGCGTCACGAACTCGGTAACGATCACGCGTGCCATCGTGGCCTCCTTCGACTCGTCACTGCGAGGTAGGACGGCCGGGGCGCGCGAGAGTCATCGGCCGCTAGGCGGCCACCGTATCGCCGACCGGCGCGGCGGCGTCGAGCACCCGCTCCAGCCGCTCGCGATCGCCTTCGACCTCGACCCCGTCCCAACGCCGCTCGGTGAACAGGTAGTAGAAGGCGGCCGGCGTCGCCGTGAGGACGACGTCGGGGTTCTCCGCGGCACCGGCGACCGCCTCGCCGTCGGCGAGCGCCGCGATCTCGCCGCCGATGCGGAACTCGAACGAGCCCTCCCCGCCGACGGGAGCGAAGAAGGTGTCCAGCGCATCCGGCAGCCAGCCGGGCGCGAGCTCGTCCTCGTCCGACGGCGCCGGCATCGACTGCAGGCCCCAGCGCGCGAGCTCGTGGACGACCGGCTTCAGCGCGAGGCCGTAGGAGGTGAGCTCGTACACCTGGGCCGGAGTCGGCGGCGGCAGCCGCCGCTTGGCGACGACGCCGGCCGCCTCGAGGTCCTTCAGCCGCGCCGCGAGGACGTTCGTGCCGATGCCCGGCAGCGCGGCGGCGAGGTCGGTGTAGCGCCGCGGCCCCTTCAACAGCTCGCGCACGACCAGCAGCGACCAGCGCTCGCCGATCCGCTCGAGGGCGTGAGCCACGGGGCAGTACTGCTCGTAGCGCTTGGGCATGCCCGCATTGTAGCGGCAGTGCTTGCTGGTCGAAAGGGAATACTTGCTTTTTGAAAGTCGTTGCTGCTAGCTTGCAAGCCTCACTGGAGCGAACAAGCGAAAGGAACGGCGAGATGGTGGCGACGGAACGACGGAAGTGGCTGGCGCTGGCCCTCCTCAGCGCCGTGCAGTTCATGGTCGTCCTGGACATCGCGGTGGTGAATGTCGCGCTGCCCTCGATCAAGGTCGACCTCGGGTTCTCGCAGGACAACCTGCAATGGGTGATCAGCGCCTACGCGCTCGTCTTCGGCGGCTTCCTGCTGCTGGGAGGACGCGCGGCCGACCTGCTCGGCCGGCGGCGCATCTTCCTCGTCGGGCTGGCGGTGTTCACCGTCGCCTCCCTCCTCGCAGGGCTGGCGTGGTCTGAGGCGTCGCTGATCGGCGCGCGGCTCTTCCAGGGCCTCGGCGCGGCGATCATCTCCCCGGCCGCGCTGTCGATGGTCTCGACGACGTTCCGCGAAGGCCGCGAGCGGAACATCGCGCTCGGAGTCTGGGGCGCGGTCGGCGGCTTCGGCGCCGCGGCCGGCGTCCTGCTCGGCGGCATCCTCACGGAGACCCTCAGCTGGTCGTGGATCTTCTTCGTCAACGTGCCGGTCGGCGTAGCGGCCTTCGCGATCACGCCCTTCCTGCTCACGGAGAGCCGTGACGCCCGTGTCAGGAGCTTCGACGTCCCCGGCGCGGTGCTCGTCACCGCCGGCCTCTCGTCGCTGGTCTACGCGATCACTCGGGCAGGCACCGACGGTTGGCTGGCGACCCCGACCGTGGCCTTCTTCTCCGCCTCCGTGCTGCTGCTGGCCGGCTTCGTCGCCTGGGAG
>DASTHF010000002.1:0-8789 GCA_035605615.1 Solirubrobacterales bacterium | reverse complement strand
CGGAGCCCACCGTTGAGACGGTGTCCAGCGCCTCGATCCGCACTGAGAGGAAGCGCCGCTCCGGGCCCTCGCCGACCGCCGCGACGCAGCCGTCCGGCCGGGTGATCACCGCCTCGCCGGCGCCGATCCGGATCAGCTCGGAGAGGCCGTGCACGAGGTCGCCGTCGTCGGCGAACTCCTGTCCGACCAGCTCCTCGGCCTCGCGCTCGTTCGGGGTGACGACCGAGGCGCCGGCGCGGACGCCGGCCAGCATCGGCTCACCCTCGGCGTCGAGGACGACGGTGACGCCGCGGGCGCGCAGATCGCCGACGAGGCGCGCGTAGAGGTCGTCGCCGGCGCCCGGCGGCAGCGTCCCGGCCAGCACGCAGATCCTCGCTCCCCGCGCCAGGTAGTCGAGCCGCGCGGCGAAGCGCTCGACCTCCTCCGGGCTGACCGCCGGGCCGCGCTCGTTGATCTCGGTCTGCTCGCCGGTGGTCGGGTCGATCACCGCCAGGTTGATCCTCGTTTCGCCGGCGATCCGCGTGAAGTCGGTCAGCACCGACTCCTGCCGGAGCTGCTCCCGCACCCGGTTGCCGGTCGGTCCGCCGGCGAAGCCGGTGGCGATCACCGGCTTGCCCAGCAGGCCGAGGGCGCGGGCGACGTTGATCCCCTTGCCTCCCGCCAGCGTGCGGCTCTCGACGGCGCGGTGCCGGTGGCCGAGGCGGAAGCTGGGAACCGCGACGGTGCGGTCGATGGCCGCGTTCAGGGTGACGGTGAGGATCACCCGGCCACCCCCCCGTGGCCGCCCCGCCGGCTCGCCGCTCCCCTCTCCCGGAAAGACACGGCTCCATTCTGCCGCTTCGGCGCGCGGCGTGGAAGCCGCCGGACGAATCACAACGGGATTTCACGCCCCAATCGCCACGGACTCGAACAACCGGTGATCACCGTGACGATTGCGGCGCTCACCGCAGCTTCAGCTTTTCGCCGGCGATCAGGATCTGCGGGTCGACGCCCGGGTTCAGCTTCTGGATGCGCACGACCGGGACGCCGGTCCGGTGCGCGATCGAGCTGAGCGTGTCGCCGGTCTTGATGACGTAGAAGCGAGCCGAGGTGTCCCCTCCGCCCGCCTGCTTCTGGGCTGCCTGCCTGGCTGGAAGGGGGCCGTTTGGCCCGCCGGAGCCACCGCCAAGCGAAACCGCGACGACGATCGCCAGCAACAGGAACCCGGCGACGAGCGCGGATGCGGCCAGTGCCCTGGCGGTGACGGGTGAGCCCTGGTTCATGGTTCGACGCTGGAAGCCGGATCGGCGCTGAGAATCGTATACCGCTCAGACGTGTTTGACCCGTTCTCGGGCTAGGCGGTCGAAACCTGCCAGACATCCGTCCGCAGGCGCTCCGCGGCGGCGGCCGGATCGGCGGCCGAGGCGATCCCGCGCGAGGCGGCGACGAGGGCCGAGGCCGGGCCGGCCGCGAAGGCGGCGCCCAGCGCCTCCGGCCTCCCTCCCTGGGCGCCGACCCCCGGGATGAGGAAGATCGAGCGCGGCATCAGCTCGCGCAGGCGGCCGATGTGCCGGGGCTCGGTGGCGCCGACCACCGCCCCCATCCCGCTGAGGCCTGCCTCGCCCATGAGCCGATCGGCGAAGCCGTCGACCAGCGCCGCCAGCCGCTCGTGCAGCGGCTCCGCCGGCGCCGGCAGGTCCTCGACGTCGGCGGCCCCCGGGTTGCTCGTCCGCACCAGGGCGAAGACGCCGGCGCCCGCCTCCGCCGCCGCGGCGACCAGCGGCTCGAGGGCGTCGCGGCCGAGCAGCGGGTTGGCGGTGAAGGCATCGACGCCCAACCCCGCCACCGGCCCCCAGGGGGTCGGCGTCTCGCCGACCAGCGCCTGGGCGTAAGCGGCGGCGGTCACCGGCACGTCGCCGCGCTTGCCGTCGGCGATCGTCAGCAGCCCGACCTCATGGGCGGCGGCGCAGACCTCGGCCAGCGCCGCCCAGCCGGGCGCCCCGAGCCGCTCGAAGCAGGCGAGCTGGGGCTTGACGGCGACACAGGCCGGACCGGCGAGCTCGATCAGCTCGCGGCAGTGGGCGGCGACCGCCGCACCCGCCAGCTCGGCGGCCGGGGCTCCGGCCTCGCCGACGCCCGCCGCGGCCAGCTTCGACGGATCGGGGTCGAGGCCGAGGCAGATCTGGCTGCGGCGCTCCTCGACGAGCGCCGCAAGCCGATCCGCGAAAGGAGCGGTCACAACTGGCCTGCGCCCGATTTCAGGCGCGAAGACCCAGATTGCGACGCGCCCGGAATTGGTTGTCTAGCCCTTGACCTTGGCCTTCAGCGCCGAGCCGGCGGAGAAGCGGGGGACCTTGCCGCCAGGGATCGTGATCCGCTCGCCGGTGCGCGGGTTGACGCCCTGGCGCGGGCCGCGCTCGGCGACGTGGAACTTGCCGAAGCCGGTGAAGCTGACCTCGCCGCCGTTGCTCAGCGTGGCCGTGATCGCGTCGAGCACCGCGTCGACCGCGTCGCTGGCGGCCTTCTTGCTGCCCAGCCGCTCGTCAGCCGACAGTTGATCCAGAAACTCAGCCTTTGTCACGTCGAAGCTCCTCCATCGTGGGTTGGAAGGGCCGCAATCTAACAGCGCCCTCGGCGTAATCGCCGCCAGGCCAGTCCAATTCCGGGCGCGTCGCAATCGGTTCTTCGCGCCCGGAATCGGGCGCAGACCATTTGTGCGGCGCTCAGGCGCCGCCCACGGTCAGCTCGCCGATCAAGAGGGGCGGCGTGCTGACCGAGCCGCCGAACGGGACCCAGCGGGACTCGGCGCCGACGGCGCGCACGGCGCGCAGCATCGCGACGAGGTCGCCGGCGATCGTGAACTCTCGCAGCGGCTCGGCCGGCTCGCCGCCGCGGATCGCCCGTCCCGAGGCGCCCACCGAGAAGGCCCCGGTCACCGGGTTGACGCCGGAGTGCAGGCCGGCGACGTCGGTGACGAGGACGCCATCGCCGGCCTCCCTCAGGAGGTCGTCGAAGCCGAGCGAACCGGGGGCGACGACGAGGTTGGAGGCGGAGACCGAGGGCTGAGTCCGGTAGCCGGAGCGGCCCGCGCTGCCGGTCGAGGCGGCGCCGCCGCGGCGCGCCGTGTAGGTGTCGTGGAGGTAGGTGCGCAGCCTGCTGCCCTCGATCAGCGCCGTGGGGCGGCGGGGCACGCCCTCGCCGTCGACCGGTGAGGAGGCGAAGCCCTCCGGGTCGAGCCCGTCGTCGTGAAGGACGAAGACGCGCGCGGCCAGCTCCTCGCCGAGGCGGTCGGCGAAGGGCGAGCGGCCGCGCTGCACCGTGTCCGCCCCCAGGCCCCGGCCGACCAGGCCGGCGAAGCTGGCGGCGACCGTCGGGTCGAGGACGACCGGGCAGGCCTGCGAGGCGGGCTTGACGGCGCCGATCATCTCGCTGGCGCGCTCCGCTCCCTCGCGCCCGATCGCCGCCGCGTCGAGCCCGGCCGGGCCGCGCGCCAGGCCGAAGCCGAGGCCGGTCTCCCGCCCGTCCTCCCCCTCGGCCAGCGCCTGCACGTAGGCGAAGCAGCTCGACTTCTCGAACTCGGCGGCGACGCCGGTCGAGGAGGCGATCGCGACGCGGTCGGCGGAATCCGCGTAGACGGCCTGCTCGACGCCGGCGATCCGCGGGTCGGTCTCCAGCGCCGCCCGCTCGACTGCCAGCGCCAGGTCGGCGATGCGGACGGCGGGCCATTCGGGGAGCGAGGGGTCGCCGAGGCCGGCGATCGCCGGCACCCGGCCGGCGTCGCGCGGTGGCCCGGCGAACTCGTCCTCGTCGGCGAGGGCCGCCAGCTCGGCGGCGCGGGCAGCGGTCGCGGCGATCCCGGCCTCGGCGAGGTCGGTGCCGTAGGCGTAGCCGACCCGGCCGCCGATCCAGGCGCGCACGCCGATCCCACGCTGGGTCGCCGCGCCGAGGCTCTCGACCTCGCCGCCGTGAACGCGGACCTCGCGCTCGCTCGCCTCGCTGACGTAGGCCTCGGCGTCCGCCGCTCCGGCCGCCACCGCCCTCTCCACGGCGCGCCGCGCCAGCAGCGAGAGGTCGGTCATCCGAGCCCCCCACCCTTCCGGTGCGCTTTATGTGTCTGTGGGGCATATAAGGCGCACCGGAAGCTCATACCTGGGTCCCCCCCACCGTCATCGCGGCGATCCGGACGTGGCCCTGGCCGGTCCCGACCGGCACCCGCTGCCCGCCCTTGCCGCAGATGCCGGTCTTCATCCAGAAGTCGTTGCCGACCGCGTCGATCGCGGCCAGCGCCTCGAGGCAATTGCCGATCAGCGTCGCGCCGCGGCAGGGACGCGTCACCCGACCGTCCTCGATCAGGTAGCCCTCGGAGACGCCGAAGACGAAGTCGCCGGTCGCCGGGTCTACCTGCCCGCCGGCGAAGGAGACCGCGTAGAAGCCCCGCTTCAGCTCGGCGATCATCGCCTCCGGCTCGGCGTCGCCGGGGGCGATGTAGGTGTTGGTCATGCGCGGGATCGGCAGGTGGCGGAAGCTCTCGCGGCGGCCGTTGCCGGTCGAGGCGACGCCGTCGCGCTCGGCCCGCAGCCGGTCGTAGAGGAAGGAGCTGAGGCGCCCCTCCTCGATCACCGCGGTCTTCTGCGTCTGCGTCCCCTCGTCGTCGACCGTGTCGGTCCCCCACTCGTTCGGCAGGCGGCCGTCGTCGTAGGCGGTGAGGAGCGGCTTGGCAACCGCCTCGCCGAGCTTGCCGGCGTAGACGCTCGCCCCCTTCTGCACGTGATCGGCCTCGAGCCCGTGGCCGGTCATCTCATGGAAGAGGACGCCGCCGAAACCGCCGCCGACCACGACCGGCATCGAGCCGGCCGGGGCGGGCCCGGCGTCGAGCAGAGTCAGCGCCTTGCGCGCCGCGGCGGCCGCGATCTCGCCCGGGTCCTCATCGAACAGCTCGAAGCCGCGGTGCGCGCCGAGCGTCTCGGCGCCGGTCTCCACCGTGTCGCCGCGGCGGGCCACCGCCTGCACGCCGATCCGCACCCGGGTGCGGTCGTCGCCGGTGAAAAGGCCCGCCGAGTTGGCGACGGCGACCTCGCGCCGCGCCTCCGCGTAGGACGCCGTCAGCTGCACGACCTCCGCGCCCTCGCCGCGGCCGCGCCGGTCCAGCTCGCGCAGCAGCTCGGCCTTGCGCTCCGCCGGCACCGCGGCGGGGGGTCGCTCGATCGGCTGCGGCCGAGTCGCCTCCGCCTTCAGTGGGCGCGGCTCGGCGCGGCCCCCGCGCAGCGCCGAGGCCACCTCGGCGGCGGCGCGCTCGAGGTCGGCGGGGTCGAGACCGTCGACGTGGGCGAAGTAGGTGGTGCCGGCGGCGACCACGCGCACCCCTGCTCCCTCCTCGGCGCCCGCCTGCACCGACTCGATCCGCGACTCGTCGATCGCCATCGTGAGGCCGCCGCGCCGTTCGGCGAAGACCTCGGCGAACTCGCCGCCGTTGGCCAGGGCGCGCGCCAGGACGCGCGCGGCGACCTCCGGCTCGATCAGCCCCTCGCCGCCGCTCACCCCGACCTCTTCCCCGCCAGCTCGATCAGCCGGCCGGCGGCAACGAACAGCTCGGCGCCGGCGAGCGGGTCGGAGGCGCGGTCGGAGGCGCGGCCGCCGCCGTAGTAGAGGCGCGCGAACGGCTGGCGCGCGAGGCGGCGACGGCGCACGTAGGCGGCCGCCTCGTCCGCGTAGGAGGAGACGCGGTCCAGCAACACGCGATGAGGCTTGGGCGGCGTCATCCCGGCCTCCCGTTTCCGCCGCGGGCCAGGTCGCGCAGCAGCATCCGCATGTCGAAGAGCGTCAGCGAGGCGAGCGCGAAGCGGTCGGTGACCGCCACCGCGGCCAGCCCAGCGTGGCGCAGCGCGAAGACCTCCCCCTGCTCGGTGCCGATGTGGACCTGCTCGACCGGCTCGTCGTCGGCCCGGTCAGCCGCCTCGAAGAGCGCCGCGACGTCGTCGGCCCAGCGGTCCGGCGGACCGCTCGCGGCGAGCACCGACCCGTCGGAAGCGACGATCGCGGCGCCGCGCAGGTCGGGCGACATCTCGGCCAGATAGGCCAGCGCCGCACCGGCCGCCTCGCCGGAGATCGTCGCGTTGGCCTCGCCGTCGGGCATCTGGGTGAAAATACCCGACCACATGCAGGCAACCCGGGCCCCCTGGATCGTGATCGTCGCCATCTGCGCGATCGCAGTGGTGCTGCTCTTCCTCGGCGACTACACCGGCTACGCGGTGACGGTCGGCGCCGTCGGCCTGGCCGCCGCGGTGAATCTCCTCCCAAGTCCCTAAGCAAATCCGCCGCCTCCTCGGCTTCCCCTCCGCGGGCGGCGGCAATCGCCACATCGGCGCCACTCGCGAACCAACCACCCCGCTGCCTCCTCGGCTCCCCCTCCGGGGGCGGCGGCAATCGCCATATCGGCGCCGCTCGCGAAGAATCAGATTGTGACGCTCGCTAAATTGCCAGCCCTATCCGGAACGGTACGGGCTCTGCCCTTCATAGGGCGGGTGGACCGACGTCTCCGGCTCGACGTGGATGAGGACTTCGGCCCCGGGGATCGAGGCCTCGATCGCGTCGCGCATCTCGTGGGCAAGCTCGTGGGCACGCTCCAGGGTCGTGCCCGTTCGGTACTGGACGTGGAGATCGATGTGGCGGCGGCTGCCGGCGCGGCGGGCGCGCAGCTTGTGGTAGCCGGCGACCTCGGCGGTACGGACGGCGGCGATCGTCGCCTCGATCCGGTCCATCTCCTCGCTGGGCAGCGCTTCGTCGACGAGCACGCCGGAGGAACGCCTGAGGATTTGCAGGCCCGCAGAGACGATCGCCACCGCGACCGCCAGCGCGGTTATGGAGTCGAACGCCGCGATGCCGGTGACCTGGACGATCGCGAGGCCGACCAGGACGCCGGCCGAGGTGAGCGCGTCGGTGCGAAGGTGGGCCGCGTCCCCGGCCAGCGCCGGCGAGTCGAGCGCCTTCGCCCGCCGCGCCAGCACGGTGGAGACGATGACGTTGGCGACCAGCGAGATGGCCATCACCGCGATGCCGACGCCGAGCGTTTCCACGTGGGCGCCGACCACCAGCCGCCGAATCGCCTCGTAGACGATGATCCCGGCGCCGACCAGGATCAGCATTCCCTCGATCGCCGCCGCCAGGCTTTCGACCTTCTGGTGGCCGTAGGGATGCTCGACGTCGGCCGGCTCGTCGGCCTTGCGCACGGAGAGGAAGGCGACGACCGAGGCAACCAGGTCGATCAGCGAGTGAACCGCCTCGGTGACGATCGCGATCGAGCCGGTGATCACGCCCGCCGCGAGCTTGATCGCGATCAGCGTCGAGTTGGAGGCGATCGAGAGCGCCGCCGCGCCGCTCTTCGTCCCGCGCGCCTTCATGCGGAGCGCGCCGCCTCGCCCGCGGCCAGGTGCCGGACCAGCAGCCGGGCCGCGTTGCCGCGATGGCTGATCTCGTTCTTCTCCGCCTGCGACAGCTCCGACATCGTGCGCGGGTCATCGGGGCCGGTGGCGTCGGGGACGAAGGCGGGGTCGTAGCCGAAGCCCCCCGTGCCGCGCGGCCGCTCGGCGAGGCGCCCCTCGCAGCGACCGTCGAAGACGTGCTCGCCGCCGTCCCGCTCGACCAGCGCCAGCGCGCACACGTACGCCGCCCCCCGCTCCTCGCCCGCCGCGGCGACCTCGCGCAGCAGCTTGTCGAGGTTTTCCTCGTCCGTCGCGCCGGGACCGCCGTAGCGTGCCGAGTGGATTCCGGGGCGGCCGCCGAGCCCGAACGCTTCGATCCCCGAGTCGTCGGCCACCGCCGCCTCCCCGGTCGCGACGTGGGCGGTGCGCGCCTTCTCGAGCGCGATCTCCGCGAAGTCCTCTCCGTGCTCCGGCGGCAGCTCGACCTCGTCGGGAAGCGGCTCCAGCTCGATCCCGGGCAGCAGTTCGCGCATCTCCCGCAGCTTGTGTTTGTTGCGCGTGGCGAGGATCAAGTCGCCGCGACCCGCTCCTGCACCTGGCGCAGGCGGGATATGCCCATCTCGGCGAGGGCGAGCAGCTCGTCGAGCGAGGCACGGGAGAGCGGCGTCCGCTCCGCCGTCGCCTGCACCTCGACCAGGCCGCCGTCGCCGGTCATCACAACGTTCGCGTCGACCTCGGCGGTCGAGTCCTCGGAGTAGTCGAGGTCGCAGAGGGCGCGGCCGTCGACCATGCCGACGCTGACCGCCGCCACCGAGCCGTTCAGCGGCATCGCCTCGAGCGATCCCGCGTCGAGCAGCCTCTGGAGCGCCAGCCGCAGCGCCACGTAGCCGCCGGTGATTGCCGCGCAACGCGTGCCGCCGTCGGCCTGGAGCACGTCGCAGTCGACGTAGACACTGCGTTCGCCGAGCGCCCGGAAGTCGACGACGGCGCGCAGCGAGCGCCCGATCAGGCGCTGGATCTCCACCCCGCGCCCGTCCTGGCGGCCCTTCGCGACGTCGCGCGGCTTGCGGTCGCCGGTCGAGGCAGGCAGCATCGCGTACTCGGCGGTGACCCAGCCCTTGCCGCGCCCCTGCATCCAGTGCGGCACCGACGAGTTGACCGAGGCGGTGCAGATGACCCGCGTCCTGCCGAGCGAGATCAGCGCCGAGCCGTCGGCGGTGGCGACGAACCCGGGGTCGATCGTGACCGGCCTGATGTCGGCCGGGGCGCGGTCGTAGCTGCGGGACGCGGGCATATCTGCGAGCGAGTCTCTCATGAGCGCGCCGTGCGGCGCGCCCTCATTTGAAGGCGATCTGGTCGACCGCCTCCTTGATCTTGTTGACGATCAGGTCG
>DASTHF010000235.1:0-3000 GCA_035605615.1 Solirubrobacterales bacterium | reverse complement strand
TTGATCAAGAGCGGCGCGGTCCGATTGGCGAGGTAAAGTCGGGCAATAAGGCGATGCCGCTGCCCTTCTGAGACATCGATGAAGCGTAGACCCGACGTCTCGCCGTCGGACCAGATGGCCTCCACTTCGAGCGTTTCACCTTCGGTTTGGAGCCGGTAGCGGCCTGGATCAATCGGATGATCGATCTTCGCCCCGAGGAGTGACATATCCATGACCCGGCACCGCACGTCGCCGTCTTGAGAGACGAGGAGGCCCGGCGCAGTAAATTGTCAACGGCGGCCGGAAAGCCGGCCACCGGGGCGGAGTAAAAGTCGGCCATTGGTGCTGGGGTTGATCGATATGCAGAGGGCCCCCGCGGGGGCCCTCTGGATATCGGCGGCACGGTTTGATCAGGCGTCGAGGATTTCGCCAGTGTCCGGGTCGACGTCGAGGCCGGCGTCCTGAGCGAGCCGGCGGCGCTGTCGAGCCTTGGAGTGTTTCAGGCGATAGGAGTCACCGTTCATCTCCAGGATGTGGACGTGGTGGGTGAGCCGGTCGAGCAGCGCGCCAGTCAGGCGCTCGGAACCGAACACGCTGGTCCAGTCCTCGAACGGCAGGTTGGAGGTGACGATCGTCGAGTTCCGCTCATGGCGCTGACTGAAGACCTCGAACAACAGCTCCGCCCCCGTCTGGGAGAGCGGGACGTAGCCCAGTTCGTCGATGATCAGCAGCTTTGCGGTGGCCAGATTTTGCTGCAGCCGCAACAGGCGGCGCTCGTCGCGCGCTTCCTGGAGCTGGTGGACGAGGCCGGCGGCAGTGGCGAAGGCAACCGAGAAACCGTGCTGACACGCGGCCAGGCCGAGGGACAACGCAATGTGGGTCTTCCCGGTGCCACTGTTGCCGAGCACGATGATGTTATCGCGGGCGACGACGAACTCGCAGCGCGCCAGCTCCAATACCAGGGGCTTGTTGAGGCTGGGCATGGCGGTGAAGTCGAAGGTATCCAGGCTCTTCACCGCGGGGAAGCGGGCATCGCGGATACGCCGTTCGACGAGACGACGCTCGCGATCGATCAGTTCCAGCTCGGCGAGGCGCAGCAGATAACGGGGGTGATCGACGCCCTCCCGAGCGCACTCGCCGGCGACCCTCTCGTACTCGCGCAGGAACGTTGGCAGCTTCAGCGTCTTCAGATGATGGGCGAGCAGCATCTGGGGCGGAGCGGCGGTCATGCTGCGCTCCGCGATAGCAGGGCTGCGTAGTCGGCCGCCGCCGTGGTCTTCACCTGGGCAGCGGGAAGATAGGGATACCGGGCAAGGTCGAGCCGGGCCGGACGCCGCTCGATGCGGGCCAATACGAGTTGCTTGACCGCGTCGAAGCCGATCGCACCGAGCCGTATGGCGTCGATGACGGCGGCGGCTACAATCGCTTCCTCGAACACCTCCATCAGCCGCAGAATCTGGATGAACTCCTTCTTGCCACGATTGCCCATGCGGCTCTCGAGCAGACGGCGGATGCGCTGGAAACCCTCGGGCAAGGTCCAGCTCTGCAGCGGTGCAGCCTGGTCCAGCGCCCCGGGCTTGTGCTCCAGGAGCGCCAGGTAATGCTTGGGATCGAACACGAACTGATCGCGGCCGTAGATCCGACCGTGGCGGGCGATGATCTCCGAGCCGGCGACAATCACCACCTCGTCGACGAAGCCCTTCACCAGGACACTCTGGAAGGCAAAGCGGGTCGGGACCGAGTAGTCGTTCATCCGGTAACGGGCCAGTCCGGTCGACGACACCTTGGCCGGCTTCTTCTCACAAGGCTCGAACAGGCCCTCGGGGATGCCGTTGAGCGCCGCCAGATCGCGCATAAGCCGCTCGCCGATCGTCTCTGCATGTCGGCCGGCATGTTCGCCCTGACGCGCGCGGCACCGCCCCGCCAGCGCCGCGTTCAGCGCCTCGAACGAGGCCGCGTGCGGCAGCGGGGTCATGAAGGTGCGCTGGGTGTACTTCACCAGCCCCTCCACCTTCCCCTTGTCGTTGCCCTTACCCGGCCGACCGAAACGGTCGCGGAACAGGAAGTGGCTGACCAACTCCGTGAAAGCGCGGGTGCGGGTACGCTGGCCATCGCCCAAGATCCGGGCCACCGCCAGCTTGGTGTTGTCGTAGAGGATCGACAGCGGCACGCCGCCGAAGAAGGCAAAGGCCGAGACGTGCCCGTCCAGGAACGCTTCCGTCGTCTCCGCCGGATAGGCCTTCACAAACGGCGCGTCGGAATGGGGAAGATCGTAGCAGAAGACGTGCATCACCGTGCGCACACCGCCGATGATGCCGATGCACTGGCCAAAATCCACCTGAGCGTGCCCGGGCGGATGCGCCAGAGGCACGAACGCCTCCTTCATCCGCGTTCGCTTCAGCCGGACGTAATCCTTCACGACCGTGTAGCCGCCGGCATATCCGTACTCGGCCCGCAATCGCTCGAAAATCCGCTTGGCCGTGTGCCGCTGCTTGGCCGGCGCGCTGCGGTCCGCTTCCAGGATCGCGTCGATCACCGGCGTCAGTGGTCCCAGCTTCGGCTTCTCCGGCGGCTTCGTCCGCTGGTATCCCGGCGGCACCGAAAACCGACACATCTTGGCGATCGTGTCCCGGCTCAGCCCGAACACCCCCGCCGCTTCCCGCCGGCTATGACCCTCAAGCAGCACATACCGGCGAACCGCCGCATATACCTCCACCTGAAACACCCCCGACCGTCCCTTCCGAAACCCGAAAAGGACAGCCTCTCAAGTGGCCGGCTTTTACACCGCCACGCAGCGGCACTACGCCGCCGCTCCGTGGCCGACTATTCCACCGCCGCGTACAGGTTCCTTCACCGGCCCGGATTTCTGTCCCATCTGCGCTCCTTCAATGGCTACGATGGGCCAGAAATCCTCCCTTCCTCAACTCAGCCAATCTGTCTCATAGGCGCTGATGCCGGACACCCCTGTGTTTAGCCAGCTAACCCAAAAAGGATATTAATGCGCGATTATGGCTGGTTCTC
>DASTHF010000229.1:0-13622 GCA_035605615.1 Solirubrobacterales bacterium | reverse complement strand
GCCAACCTGCCGCAGGGCCTGTTGCTGTGCACCGGCCCGACGGGTTCGGGGAAGTCGACGACACAGGCGTCGGTAATCGACTACATCAACGCGCACCGCGAGTGCCACATCCTCACGATCGAGGACCCGATCGAGTTCCTGCACATGCACAAGCGCTCGATCGTCAACCAGCGCGAGGTCGGCGCCGACGCGCCCGACTTCGCGCTCGGCCTGCGCGCCGCCCTGCGAGAGGACCCCGACGTGATCCTGGTCGGCGAGATGCGCGACCTGGAGACGATCTCGACGGCGCTGACCGCCGCCGAGACCGGCCACCTCGTGTTCGCCACCCTGCACACACAGGACACCGCGCAGACGATCGACCGAATCATCGACGTCTTCCCGCCCGAGCAGCAGGGGCAGGTGCGCACGCAGCTCTCGATCGCCCTGCAGGGGATCGTCACCCAGCAGCTGCTGCCGACCGCCGACGGGATGGGCCGCGTCGTCGCCTGCGAGGTGCTGGTGCCCACGCCGGCGATCCGCAACCTGATCCGCGAGGGCAAGACGCACCAGATCTACGCCGCCGTGCAGACTTCGGGCGCCGTCGGCATGCAGACGATGGACGCAGACCTGGCGCGCCTCGTGCGGGCCGGCAGGATCACCCGCTCGCTGGCCGAACAGCGGGCCTCGGTGCCGGAGGAGCTGAAACGGCTGCTCGGCGAGGCCCCGGTGGCCGCCGCGCCGCCCCCCATGCCCGCCTACGCGCAGGGGGCCTAGCCGGTGGCCGGCGCGACCACCTTCACCTTCCGGGCGATGGACGTCGCCGGGGTCGCCTCCAGCGGCGAAGTCGAGGCGGAGTCCAAGGCGCAGGTCGGCGAGCAGCTGCGCCAGCGCGGGCTGATCGTCCTCGACGTCAGCGAGAAGGCCAACCCGTTCAAGATCGAGGACTTCCTCAAGCGCTTCAAGGGCGTAGACATGCGCGAGCTGGCGGTCTTCTCGCGCCAGTTCGCGACCCTGGTCGCCTCGGGCATGCCGATGCTGCGCACCCTGCACACGCTCGAGGAGCAGACCCAGGACGACGCGATCCGCGAGGCCGTCGCCGGCGTCCGCGCCGACGTCGAAGCCGGCAGCACGCTCGAGCAGGCGATGGAGCGCCACCCGAAGGTCTTCGACCGCCTCTTCCGGGCGATGGTCCGCTCCGGCGAGCAGTCGGGGCGGCTGGAGGACGCGCTCGACCGCATCGCCTTCCAGGTGGAGAAGGCCGACGCGCTGCGCCGCCAGGTCAAATCGGCGCTGATGTACCCGGCGCTGGTCTTCGGCTTCGCGGTCGTCGTGCTGGTCGCGATCGTGATGTTCGTGATCCCGGTCTTCGCCAACATCTTCAAAGAACTCGCCGAAGAACACCCCGAAGAAGGCGGCGGGCTGCCGGCCCCGACCCAGCTCTGCGTCGACGCCTCCAACATCCTCACCAACTACTGGTTCATCCTGCTGCCCGGGCTCGTGATCGCCTTCTTCGCCTTCTTCAGGTGGAAGAAGACGCCGCGCGGCAAAGACATCTGGGACCGCTTCACGCTGCGCCTGCCGTTCAAGATCGGCGACGTGATCCAGAAGGTCTCGCTGGCCCGCTGGTCGCGCACCTTCTCGGGCTCGGTCTCGGCCGGCGTGCCGATGCTGCAGGCGATCAAGCTGACCGGCGAGACGGCCGGCAACATCGTCGTCGAGCGGGCGATGGAGGAGGTCTACGCCTCGGTCAAGCGCGGCGGCTCGGTCGCCGGGCCGATCGAAAAGACGCCGATCTTCCCGCCGATGGTCGGCCACATGGTCGCGGTCGGCGAGGAGACCGGGCAGCTCGAGCACATGCTTTCCAAAATCGCCGACTTCTACGAGGCCGAGGTCGACGCCAAGGTGAAGGCGCTGACGGCGCTGATCGAGCCGGTGATGATCGTCTTCGTCGGCGGCATGGTCGGCTTCATCGTGATCTCGATGTACCTGCCGCTGTTCAGCATCTACGAAAAGATCCGCTGAACCCGCGTCGCGCGCCGATTTCCGGGCATGAGGGACCCGGCGGTCAACCCGGCGATTTGCGTTCGAGCAGGGCGAGATCGGCGTTCGCGGCCACGACGGCGGCCTGGTCGAGGAGATGAGCCCCCGGGGTTTGGGTCAGCCCGGTGCGGCGTGGAGTCCGCCGGTCGATCGAGGCCGCATAGGACCGCATGGCGCGGGCGTAGAGCCCGTGCGGGGCCATCAGGTCGAGCCGCTCCAGGTTGCGGAAGTAGATCGCGTTGAAGATGGCGGGCTGAGCGTGGAAGCCGCTGGCGCGGAACTTCTGCAGCGAGGCCGAGGCGATCGCCTCGGCCTTGCCCAGGGCCGCCGGATCGCCGGTCGCCCGGTAGAGCAGCGCGTACGCCCCCAGCATCTGGCCCTGGTTGTAGCTCCACTGCTTCGTGTCGATCCTGCCACGCAAATCGACGTGGTCCCAGTAGAGCCCGTTGGGCGCGCGCAGCGTTCCATCGACCCAGGCCAGCATCGAGGTCGCGGCTTCCAGCTCGGCCCGGTCGCCGTTGGCGAGGTAGAGCTCCAAGCCGAGCTGCGCGGCGCCGGCGGTGCTGACCGTCGCGCGATCGCGGTTGGAGCTCGTGTCCGCCCAGAACACGCCCCCCGGGTCGGGATGCGATGGATCCGCATCCCAGCCGCTCTCGGTGAATGCGAAAACCTGTTCCGCGCGCTGCAGGAACAACGGATCGCCGTCGAGCTCGTATGCATGGACGAGGTCGAGGCCGATCCACGCGTTGTCGTCGAAGAAGCGGGCGCCACCTCGCATGAGGGGAGGCGTGACCGCGCAGTCGTATGCGGGCGGCGAAGCGGCGTTGTTCCAGTAATGGTTGAGACCGGAAAGGTCCCGCCGGACCCGTGCCCTCGCCGCGGGGGACGCCATCGCCCGGGCGATGGCGATGTCCGCGGCCAGCGCCTGCGAGAAGCCCCATGCGTAGGCGAAGGGCGCCCTGCCCGGCCTGCCGGCGACCTCCCTGAGCAGGTTGTGGCCGGCGCCGAAATCGCGGTGCATCGCCGTGTCCGTCAGCGTGGCCGCGTAGAGCGGGTGTGCCGGCGAGAGGGGCCGGGCTCTATGAGCGTGGGCCCGGGACCGATGGGAATGGGGCCGCGCCACGGCCGATGCCGGCAATACCGGCGCCCATCCCGCGAAGAGGGCAACCGCGAGCACGGCCACCACGGAGGCGGCAGCACGAGGTCGCGTTTCGGAGATCCCGATCATCGTTCTTCTTTACCTACGGAGATGTCATATCGAAACTTCTCAGAAGAGCAACGAGGCGAGGGCGACCGCTACGGCGATCGCGGTCGACCAGGTGACGGCCTCGGCGGTTATCTCCATGTCCAGGCCGTAGGCGTGGGCGACGACCATCGAGTTGAGGCCGGTGGGCATCGCCGAGAGCAGCCGGTAGGCGGCGGGCAGGTGGATGAACGGAGCCGCCAGCAGCATCAGCAGGGCCGGGGCGATCGCCAGGCGCGAGACCAGCGCCAGCGCCACCGGGCGGCTGAGCGGCGGCACCGGCGTGGGCAGCTCCCCGTGCTCGGCGTTCTCGGCCAGGGTGGCGCCGACCGCGAAGAAGCCGATCGGCAGGATCGCGACGACGAGGATCTGCGAGGCGTCGACGAGCAGGTGCGGAGCGAGCGCCCGCGGCGCCAGCAGGCCGGCGACCGCCGCGTAGAGCGGCGGGTTGCGGGTGAAGAAGGCGCGGACGCGGTCGCGCGGGCCTTCGCCGGCCTCGGTGCCGAAGGCGGCGCCGACCGCGAAGGCGCCGAGCAACAGCGAGGGGCCGCTGACCAGGACGTCGTAGAGGACGGCGGTCGGCAGCTTGTGCCGCCCGAGCAGCGCCACGGTCAGCGGGTAGCCGAGGTAGCCGGTGTTGATGCACAGCACGGCCGAGACGACGGCGCCGCTGCGGGGCGGGGCGAGCCGCAGGACGCGCGTCGCCACCCACCAGGCGAGCAGCGCGGCGAGCGCGACCGCGACGATGCCGAGCCCCAGGCCGACTCCCTCGCCGACGTCGAGCCGGCTCGAGGCGAGGTTGAAGAAGATCACCGGCGGCAGCAGCCCGTAGAGGATCAGCGTCAGCGCCCGCCGCGCCGCCAGCCCCGCGGCCAGCGGACGCCGCCGCTCCGCGTAGACGCCGACGGCGACCGCGGCGACGATCGTCGCCGCTATGAGGAGGACGCCCATCCCGGCACCCTTTCAGGTCACCAATCAGCGAGCGTCACAATCTGATTCCTCGCGAGCGGCGCTGATATGGCGATTGCCGCCGCCCGCGGAGGCGAAGCCGAGGAGGCGGCGGTTTAAAAGAGCGCCGAGCCGGCGTGCTGGGCGAAGTCGACAAGCGGCTGCGGAACGATGCCGAAGAAGACGACCGCGGCGGCGGCGAGCAGCGCCGGCGCCACCAGGTGGAGGCGGCGGCCCGCCTGGGGGTCGATCGGGTCGGCCTCGGGCGAGGCGCCGGCGATCGCCGGCACGGCGCCGGTCGGCGCGACCTCGCCGCCCGGCCGCATCCACATCGCCGCGACGACGCGCAGGTAGTAGGCGAGCGAGATCATCGTGCCGATCGCGATGAAGACGGCGAGCCAGGTGTAGTCGCCTTCGACCAGCGCCTCGATCAGGTAGAGCTTGCCGATGAAGCCCGCCGTCGCCGGCAGGCCGGCCAGGCCGAGCATCGAGATCGTCAGCGGCCAGGCGAGCAGGGGCCGCTCGCGGCCCAGTCCCTGCACGGCGCGGATGCCGTCGCCGTAGGAGGTCTCGCGCTCCCGCGCCACGATCACGGCGAAGGCGGCCAGGTTCATGAAGGCGTAGGCGGCGAGGTAGAAGACCAGCGCGTTGACGCCCGCCCCGCTTGCCACCACCAGGCCGCCGAGGATGTAGCCGGCCTGGGCGACGCCGGAGTAGCCGAGCATCCGCTTCAGCGAGTCCTGACCGAGCGCGCCGACGTTGCCGATCACGATCGTCGTCGCGGCGAGCACCGCCAGCGCCGGCTGCCACTCGCTCGCCTGCGGCGCCAGCGCCACATCGAAGAAGCGGACGAAGACGGCGAACGCGGCCGCCTTGGTCGCCACCGCCATGAAGCCGGTGACCGGTGTCGGCGCCCCCTCGTAGACGTCCGGCGTCCACTGATGGAAGGGGGCGATCGAGGTCTTGAAGGCGAGCCCGACCGCGGTCAGGCCGATGCCGACGAGGACGAGCGGGTCGCCGAGCACCCCCCTGGCCCCGATCCCGGCGGCGATCCTGGCGAAATCGGTCGAGCCGCTGCCGCCGTAGAGGAAGGCCATCCCGTAGAGCAGCGTCGCCGAGCCGAGCGAGCCGACGATCAGGTACTTGAGCCCGGCCTCGAGCGAGCGGCCGCGCAGCAGGTTGGTCGCGCAGAGGATGTAGAGGGGGATCGAGAGCGTCTCGATGCCGACGAAGAAGGCGATCAGGTTCTGCGCCTCGGCGAGCAGGACCATGCCGAGCACCGAGCCGAGCAGCAGGGCGTTGTACTCGCCGCTGCCCGCCTGCTCGGCGGCCGGCTCGCCGGCCGAGAGGAAGACGGCGAAGGCGGCGCTGAAGATCGCGATCAGCGAGATCGCGATCGCCAGGTCGTCGAGCCGCAGCGCCCCCGAGACGAGCGACTTCGAGTCGCCCCACTGCCCGATCAAGAGCGCCGCGGCGCTCGCCAGGGTCAGCAGCGTCAGCTCCGCCGGCGCCCGCCTGCTGCGGCCGAAGGCGGCGCTCATCAGCACGACGCAGATCCCCACCGTCAGCGCGATGACCGGTGCAAGGCCGGCGTAGTCGAGGTGCGGCGCGTGGAAGCTCATTGACGCACTGCCTTTCCGACGGAGGCGACGGCTGCGGCTTCCACCGGTCCCCTTTCCAGCGGCGGTTCGCTTTCGGCCGGCTGCGCCTTGACCGCCGCGACCGACCGGCTCGCCGCCCCGTCCGTCCGCTTCAGGATCAGCTGCGGGTAGAGGGCGAGGCCGAGGATGCAGAGTACGAGCGGGGCGAGAACGAGGCCGTCGCGCCACCCGATCTCGCGCGATTCCAGCCCCTCCGGCCTGCGGTTGTGCATCGTGCGCTGGTAGAGGCGCAGCGCGTAGTAGGCCGACATCGCGACGCCCGAGATCGCCACGATCGCCAGCACGATCTTCGCCTGGAAGAGCCCGTTGAGGATGTAGAACTCGCCGATGAAGTTGGCGGAGCCGGGCATCGCCAGCGTCGCCAGGGTGACGATCAGGAAGAGGGCGGCGAGGACCGGAGCGCGCGCCGCCATCCCCCCCATCTCGCGCATGTCCTCGCTGCCGGAGCGCTCGGCGAGGATCGCGATGACGATGAAGAGCGGCGCGACGACGAGGCCGTGGTTGACCATCTGCAGGATCGCGCCGTCGGCGCCGTCGCCGCGCAGGGCAAAGATGCCGGCGGTGACGAAACCGAGCTGCGCCACCGACGAGTAGCCGGCGACCAGCCGCACGTCGGTCTGCGTGAAGGCCATCACCGAGCCGTAGAGGATCGAGGCGAGCGCGATCAGCAGCACCACCTCCTGGAACTGCACCGTCGCCGCCGGGAAGAGCGGCAGCACGATGCGCAGGAAGCCGTAGGCGCCGACCTTGGCGAGAACGCCGGAGAAGACGGCCAGCGCCGGCAGCGGCGCGGCACGGTAGGCGTCGGGCATCCAGCCGTGCAGCAGGAAGGCCGGCATCTTGACCAGGAAGGCGGCGGCGAAGAACCAGAAGATCCAGCGCTGGCTGCCCTCGCCGATCGGGTGCTTCGCCAGTTCGGCGAGCGAGAAGCTGACGTGGCCTCCGTGCGCGGCGATGATCGCCGTGGCGATCGCGCCGACCAGCATCAGCAACGAGCCGACCAGCGTGTAGACGATCATCTTCAGCGTCGCCGCCGAGGCGCTGACGCCCGGCCGGTCCGTTCCCCAGGCGCCGAAGAGGAAGTAGAACGGCACCAGCATCAGGTCGAAGAAGAGGACGAAGAGGAGCAGGTCCTGGGCGAGGAAGGAGCCCATCGTCGCCGTCTCGCCGAGCAGCATCATCAGGAAGAAGAGGTGCGGGCGCTCCTGCTCGCGGAAGGCGGCGAAGGCCGTCGCGCCCGTCCACAGCACCGCCGTCAGCAGGATCAGGAAGACGTTCAGCCCGTCGACGCCGAGGCTGTAGCTGACGCCGAGGCCGGGGATCCAGCTGACGTCGACCGTGTCCTGAAGGCCGGAGGCGCCGGAGTCGAAGCCGGCCAGCAGGGCGATCGCCAGTCCCAGCGTGACCACCGTGCCGAGCGTCGCCCACCAGCCGGCGAGGCGGCGCGGCAGGAAGAGGCCGACGAGGCCGAAGGCGAGGGGTGTCCAGAGAACGCTGTTTGTCATGACGAGCTCAGCAGGAAGTAGAGGGCGAGACCGGCGAAGCCGGCGATCAGGAGGAGCGCGTAGCTGCGCACGAAGCCGCTCTGGGCGAGCCGCACGATGCCGCCCGCCTCGCGCACCGTCTCGGCGGTGCCGCTCATCACGCCGCCGACCACGACCCGCTCGAAAGTGCGGTTCGCGAAGCGGCCGACCGCCAGCGCCGGCCGCACGACGAGGACGTCGATCAGCTCGTCGAAGTACCACTTGTTGACGAGGAAGGTGTGGACGGGGCGCAGGCGGCGCTGCAGCGCCGCCGGCGTCTCGGGCCGCAGCACGTAGAGGTACCAGGCGGCGCCGATCCCGATGAAGGCCATCGCGGCGCCGGCCGCCAGCCCGAGCCAGGCGTCGCCGGTGGGCGGGTTGACGTTCTGGAAGGCGCCGCCGCCGAAGACCGGATCGAGGAAGTTGCCGAGCGTGTCGTCGACGCCCGGGATCTGGACGAGCCCGCCGAACAGGGCGAGGACGGCCAGCGCCGACATCGCCACCCGCATCGGCCAGGAGCGCTCGGCGATGTGGTGCTCGGCGCCGGGGAAGCCGACCTCGGTGTCCTCGCGCTCGCCGGTGGCCGGGTTCTCCGGCTCGCCGTGGGCGACGTGGCCGGTCTCGATCAGCTCGCGCGCCTCCGCGCAGGGCTCGCCCGGCAGCACCCGGAAGACCAGCCGGAAGGAGTAGAGCGCGGTGATCAGCGCCCCCAGGTAGCCGAGGATCGTGAAGATCCAGTAGAAGCCGCCGCGCTCGGCGGCGAAGACGAGGATCTCGTCCTTGGAGAAGAAGCCTGCCGTGCCCGGGAAGCCGGACAGCGCCAGGGCGCCGACCACGAGCATCGCCGCCGTGAACGGCAGCGCCCTGCCGAAGCCGCGCATGCGGTCGATGTCCTGCCGGTTGGCCATCGCGGCGATCACCGAGCCGGCCGCCATGAAGAGCAGCGCCTTGAAGAAGGCGTGCGTCATCAGGTGGAACATCCCGGCGCTGTAGGCGCCGATCGAGGCGCCGACGACCATGTAGCCGATCTGGCTCATCGTCGAGTAGGCGATGATCCGCTTCAGGTCGGTGACGACCAGCGCGATCGAGCCGGCGACCAGCAGCGTCGCCAGACCGCCGAAGGCGGCGACGTCGGCGGCGGTCGGCGCCAGCTGGAAGAGGACGTGGGTGCGGGCGATCAGGTAGACGCCGGCGGTCACCATCGTCGCCGCGTGGATCAGCGCCGAGACCGGGGTCGGCCCCTCCATCGCGTCGGGCAGCCAGGTGTGGAGCGGCAGCTGCGCCGACTTGGCGAAGGCCCCCACCAGCAGCAGCAGGCAGATCGCCGTCACCGTCCACTCGTTGACGCTGAACACGTGCGGCGCCTGGGCGAAGACCGTGCCGAATTCGAAGCTGCCGATTTCGCGGAAGATCAGAAAGGCGGCGAGGACGAGGCCGATGTCGCCGACCACGTTGATCACGAAGGCCTTCATCCCGGCCGCGGTCGCCGTCGTGCGCCGGTACCAGAAGCTGATCAACGCGTAGGAGGCGAAGCCGACGAAGGCCCAGCCGACCGTCAGCAGCACGAAGTTGCCGGCGAGGACGAGCAGCAGCATCGAGAAGACGAAGAAGTTGAGGTAGCTGAAGAAGCGCCGGTAGCCCTCGTCGGAGCTCATGTAGCCGTACGAGTAGAGGTGGATCAGCGCCGAGACGCCGCTGACCACCAGCACCATGAAGACCGAGAGCGGGTCGACGAGGATGCCGAGCTTGATGTTGAGGCCGGCGGCGCTGGCATAGTCCCAGAGCGCCGAGGTGTGGTGACGCGCCTCCGCCGGCTCGCCGAGCAGCTTGACCAGGGCGGCGACGCCGCAGAGGAAGGCGAGGGAGATCGCGGCGGTGCCGATCGCCCCGGCGGCCTTCGGCGAGAGCGCCCGGTAGCCGAGCGCGATCGCGATCGAGCCGAGCAGCGGGAAGAGCAGGACGAGCCACCCGTACGTCGTCGCGCTCATCCGCGCAGCTCCCTCAGCTCATCGACGTCGAGCGGCAGGCGGCGGCGGAAGATCGCGACGATCAGGCCGAGCCCGACGACCACCTCGCAGGCCGCCACCACCATCACGATCAGCGCGAAGACCTGGCCTTCTTGGTTGCCCACCATGCGGCTGAAGGCGACCAGCGCCAGGTTGCCGGCGTTCAGCATCAGCTCCAGGCAGAGCAGGATCACGATCGGGCTGCGGCGGATCAGGATGCCCATCGCCCCGACCGCGAAGAGCAGCGACGAGAGCACCACGTACCACTCGACGTTCACGCCGACCCCTCCTCCTCACGGCGCCGCGCGGCGAGGACCACGGCGCCGACCGCCGCCAGCAGCAGCAGGATCGAGCTGGCCTCGAAGGGCAGCAGGAACTTTTCGAGCAGCAGCAGGCCGATCGCCGCCGGGTCGCCGAAGCCGGGGCCGACGTGCGGGCCGTGGCTGCCCAGCGCCGACAGCGAGGAGCCGAGCACGGCGATCGAGAGCTCGACGAAAAGGGCGGCGCCGAGCAGCGGCGCCAGCAGGCGCTGGCCCGGGATCGGCTCCCAGGCCGACTCCTGGTCGCCGCCGACGTAGGCGACGACGAAGACGTAGAGGACCATCACGGCACCCGCGTAGACGACCACCTGCGCCGCCGCGACGAAGGCCGAGGCGAGCAGCAGGAAGAGGACGGCGAGCGAGAAGAGGTGGACGATCAGCGCCAGCACCCCGTAGAAGGGGTCGCGCAGGGCGACGACGCCGACCGCCCCGCCGAGGGCGCCGAGCGCGGCACCGAAGAAGAGGACCGCTTCCATCAGCTGCCGTCCCCCTGCAGGGGCGTCTTCTCGATCGCCTCGGCGAGCAGCATCTCCTTGGTGAAGATGAGGTCGCCGCGGTCGTAGTCGGCCATCTCGTAGTCGTGGCCCATCGTGATCGCGTCGAAGGGGCAGGCCAGCTCGCAGTAGCCGCAGAAGATGCAGCGCGAGAGGTTGATCTCGTAGACCGCGGCGTAGCGCTCGCCGGCCGAGACGCGGTTCTCCGGGTCGTTCTCGGCGGCGACGACGCGGATGCAGTCGGCCGGGCAGGCGGCCGCGCAGAGCGAGCAGCCGACGCACTTCTCGAGCCCCGTGTCCTCGAAGCGGTGCAGCTTGTGCCGGCCGCGGAAGCGCGGGAAGGCGGGCGTCTTCTCCTCCGGGTACTGGATCGTCAGCGGCCCCTCGATCAGCCGCGCCATCGTCGTCTTCAGGCCGCGCGCCGTCTCGCGGAAGGCGCGCCAGGCGCCGCCGAGGCCACCCGGCTCGGGGCCCCTCTGGACGACGACCGCGTCCTGGTCTTTCAGGTAGGGGAACTGCTCGCTCACGTCACCACCACCAGGACCGCGGTGACCAGGACGTTGAGGGTGGCGAGCGGCAGCAGCACCTTCCAGCCGAGGCTCATCAGCTGGTCGTAGCGGAGGCGCGGCAGCGTCGCCCGCACCCAGACGAAGAAGAAGACGAGCACCAGCATCTTGGCCAGCATCCAGATCGGGTCGAGGAAGCTCGGGCCCGGCCCCATCCAGCCGCCCAGGAACATCGCCACGGCGATCCCCGAGACGACGAGGATCTCCATGTATTCGGCGAGGGCGTAGCTGCCGAAGCGCATCCCGCCGTACTCGGTCATGAAGCCCTGGACGAGCTCGGCGTCGGCCTCGGGCAGGTCGAAGGGCGCCCGGTTGGTCTCCGCGAAGCCGGCCAGCATGAAGATCAGGAAGCCGACGATCTGCGGCACGATGAACCAGATGTGGCCCTGGGCGTGGACGATGCCGACCAGCGAGAGGGTGCCGCTCATCATGATCACGCCGAGCAGCGCCAGCCCCATCGAGACCTCGTAGGAGATCAGCTGCGCGGCGCCGCGCATCGCCCCCAGCAGGCTGTAGCGCGAGCCGGAGGACCAACCGCCGAGCAGCACGCCGTAGAAGGCGATCGAGCCGACCGCGAAGAAGTAGAGGATGCCGATCGGGACGTCGATCCCGTAGAGGCCGACGCCGTGCTGGACGTCGCCCCAGGGGATGATCGCCAGCGAAAGCACGCCGGCGAAGACCGGCAGCAACGGCCCGAGGATGAAGAGGGCGGGGATCGCGTTGGCCGGCCGGAAAGCCTGCTTGCCGAGCAGCTTGCCGACGTCGGCGAGCGGCTGGAGGAGGCCGTAGGGGCCGACCCGGTTGGGGCCGTAGCGGTGCTGGAAGCGGCCGATCAGCTTGCGCTCGACCAGGACCAGGACCGGCGCGATGCCGAAGACCACGGCGAAGATGACCAGCGACTTGACGATCATGATCCAGGTCGCGTCGACGAAGTTGGTGTCGGCGAAGAGCGGCATCAGCTCGCCGCCTTCCGGATCTCGACCTGGACGGGACCGCCGTTCAGCAGCGCGTTGGCGTTGCCCTCGGCGACGCCCTCGGCGAGGAAGCAGACGCCTTCGGCGACCCGTTCCCTCAGCACCACCCTCGCCTTCACGCTTGTGCCGTTCTGCGAGACGGTCACCTCGTCGCCGCACTTCACGCCGAGCCGCTCGGCGTCGGCCGGCGACAGCTCCACCTTCTGCTCCGGCTTCAGGAAGCGCAGCGGCGGGTTGAGCTCGGTGATCGGGCCGGCCCACATGTCCCTGTAGGTGCCGAGCCTGAAGGCGAACTCGGGCTTCTCCTCGCCGGGAGGCGAGGCCGGGGCGCCGGCGTCCTCCCCGGCCTTGGGAAGCGCCGCGGCCGCCTCCCGCTCCTGCCAGCGCACTCCACGGCCGGCGATCTCCGCGTCGTCGATGCCGGCGTAGAAGGGCACCGCCGCGCCCACCGCGGCGAACGCCTCGGGCTGCGACTGGATGCCGGTCTCGTGGCCCAGCGCCGCGGCCAGCTCGACGAGCGCCCGCCAGCCGGCGCGCACGTCGCCGGGCCGCGCGGCGCTGGGCCGCACCCGCTGCAGGCGCCCCTCCGGGTGCGTCACCGTGCCGTCTTTCTCGGCGAAGGTCTCGAGCGGGAAGACGACGTCGGCCCTGGCGGTCGTCGCGTTCTCGAACAGCGAGAAGGCGATCACGGTGTCGGCCGCCTCGAGCGCCCGCTCCCAGGCCTCGCTGTCGGGGAAGTCGCGCAGCGGGTCGACCCCGAAGAGGACGACCGCCTTCAGCTCGCCCGCCTCGAGCGCGGCGCGAATCGCCTCGCTCCCCATCCCGGCCGCGGTCTCGGCGAGGCCGGGGCCGGCGTCGGGCAGGCAGCCGACCTCGCGCAGGCCGCGCGCGTTCGCCACCTCGGGGATCTCGAGCAGGCCGGAGCGCTCCTTCTCGGCGAGGCCGAGCGCCGCGGCGACGTCGAGCAGGGCGCGCAGCGCCCCCTCCCCCTCGCGGCCGATCCGCTCGCCCCAGACGATCGTCACGTTCTCGGCGCCGCGCAGCAGCTCGGCGACCGGCGCCGCGGCGTCGCCGCCCTGGCCGCCCAGACGCAGCGCCGCCGCCAGCTCGGAGAGGAAGAGGGTGGCGCCGCCCGGCGCGTAGCGGACCGCCGCTTCGGCGCCGCCGTCGAGCGTCGTCGGCCGGTCGGTCGCGACCGCCAGCTTGGCGCCGCCCCGCCGCATCGCCTTGCGGATGCGCAGGTCGAGGATCGAGGCGCCGTGCAGCGGGTCGGCGCCGACGAGGAGGATCGCGTCGGCGGAGTCGATGTCGCGTACCTGGGCTGAGATCTCCGGGGCGGCCAGGCGCACCAGCGCGTCACGTCCTGCTCCCCGTGCTGGACGCGAGTCGATATGCGGCGAGCCGAGCGCCTCGCGCATCAGCCGCTGCAGCAGGTAGCCCTCCTCGTTGGAGGCGTCGGCGACGATCGCCGCGCTCGCGGCGCCGGCCGCGCCCAGGCCGGCAGCCGCGGCGGCGATCGTCTCCTCCCAGCTCGCCGCGCCGTCGGCACCGCGCAGCCGCGGCTCCGTCATCCGCTCCTCGGCCCCGAACATCGCGAAGCCGTAGCGGCCCCGGTCGCAGAGCCAGCCGTCGTCGACGTCCGGGTTCTGGCGGGCGACCACCCGTTTCACCTGCTCGTCGCGGACCGTGAAGCTGACGTTGCACTGGCTCGGGCAGAGAGTGCAGACCGAGCCCGCCTGCTCGATGTCCCAGGGCCGCGCCCGGAAGCGGTAGGTGTAGCTGGTCAGCGCTCCGACCGGGCAGAGGTCGGTGATGTTGCCGTGGAACGGCGCGACGTAGGGGCGGTCGTCAAAGGTGCCGACGAAGCT